>JBGSPQ010000034.1:0-120092 GCA_041738505.1 Candidatus Altimarinota bacterium
ACTTTTGTCCGCGCCGTTTGAAAATAGTGGTGGCATGGGTGTTGTTTACAAGGCGATATTCTATGTCATATTTCTCCCTCAAGTCAATCCTTTTTATGGTTTGATTTAAAGCTTCCAGTCTATATAATCTTCAAAAAATCACTCAATATTTACAAATCATTAATCAGAAATGAATACTCCAGGAATAAATACAGGCAACGGAAATGATCCCCATGAGGAAAAACTTAAAATCATAAAAACAATCAAAGAGTCAAAAAAGTCTTCATCCGACATTTATCAGCTGATTTGGATGAACAGCAATGTTACCGGAGTGAAAGTCAATCGGACCACCTGCGGAGCTTTGTTATCACACTTACAGACATGGAAGGATTTACCGGCGAGGATTCGTGAACTAATTTTAGATGACATTGCGAATTATATGGGTAATGATTGTCTTCCTATGCAGGGCGATGTGGAAAAACAAATAGCGGAGCATCCCACGGTGATTCTGTATCTTGAAGGCACTCTGCCGCCCGAATCCGATCACCAATACAGAACGGAAGCGGAAGAAAGGCGAAAAAGAGCAAGTGACATTGCAATGCTGAGAATCAGAACGGTCAATGAAGTGAAGTATGTTGAGAGCCGAATGAAAGTCGATGAAGTACCGCAATGGGATGAAGAAACACCTACCACTCCGAGACATGAGGATCTGCAACTGAGACCGTATTCGGAATCGTTTTACCAGTCCTATCTTGGATTAAAGGGAGAAGATGATGACATTGAATTTCCTGAAAAATAGATGTGGTTGACGGATAAAAAAACATCCGGCCTCTTTTGCTTGAAGCCGGATGCTTTATTATTCTCATTTCTTAACGCTTTCTATTCCCAGAAGGAGCCGTAGTAAACGTCGTAAACGTCACCGGCCAGCTCTATCATTTTGATTTCCGTAAGGTCGGTGAGATTGTTGGCCTTCACCACATCGTAGGAGACGCTGTAAAGGGTTTCACCCATGTAAAGCAGGCGTTTAACGGTCTTTTCCCAATTGGTGTAATTGTTGGTTGTCAGATTGGTTTCGTCCTCCGCGTTATAGTGGGTGATTTTGCCCCTCAACGTAAAGCCGTCCGTCAAATTAACATTGTAAACGTATGCCCCGTCAAAAACCGGATTGGGATAGGTATAGTCGTAAGGGACACAGCTGTCGGCGCCGTCGCAATCGGTGCTGCAAACCGTGATGCCGTTGTCATATGTGCAGGAACTCGGTGCGCAGATTTTGCGGCAGTCCGTAGGACAGGTGGCGTAGGTAAAGTCTGTACAGCTGGCGGTGTCTTCGATTTCGAAAACGGTTATCGGGAAGGCCAACAGTTCCTTTTCTTTGTCGAAAAGAAGAGCTTTGTGATTATCCAGAAGCTCGCTATAGGTGTTCTGGTCGCCGATTACCTCCGTGAACATTTCTTTGGGATGGGCAACATCGGTGACGTCGAACATGCCGATTTTCATACCCTGAACCGCTTCATAGTATACAAAATCCTCCGTGTTCATCTCGTTTTCCATGTCAACGTCCCTGCCGAATCCCATAAGATGGTTTTCGTCGTAGGGGTGGAGATAGGTGCTGTAACCGGGGATTTTCAGCTCGCCCAGGATTTTGGGGTTGGCCGGATCGGCAACATCAATCACAAAAAGAGGATCAATGCGGTCAAAAGTAACCATGTAGGCACGGTCACCCAAAAACCTTACCGAGTAGATTTTTTCTCCCGGAGCAATTCCTTCTATTTCTCCAAGCGGATTGAGTGACTCATCCAGAATGTAGAGATTGTTTTCCATTTCGCTGCCCATCACATATTCGTTGGTGGTTGTGGCAACGCGGAATTTGCCGTCCTTTTCATCCATGCTGAACTGATTGAGGATGGTGCCGGGAACTTTGCCCTGGCTCTTGAAGGTCACTGTTCCGTTGCCCAGCGCGAATTTGTAAACCGCCGAGTCGTATGTGTTGTATTCCCTGTAATAACCACCGCCCCAGTCGGTCGCGGTCACAAAAAGGTTGCCTGTGGATGCGTATACGTTCTGCGCGTCTCCGGCAATCACTTCCCTGTCCACCGCTTTGGTAAGATCTTTAAGCGGTACGGCGGCCGTAATCAGGAAGTTGAAACTTTCGGGTTTGGGCAGAATGCGAACATCCGTACAACCTGCAACCGGTTCTTCCTCGCCTTTTTCGGAGTCGTACATCAAAGGCATGATTTCCCTGTCTCCATAATAGTTGTAAGGATAATCGGTCATAACCATGTACAGCGTATCGCCGATTCTTCTGGAAGTGTTGTATCCTCCGTCGAATTCAACCGATCTTTGTACAGCCGGTTTGGCGCGATCTGTGATGTCCACAACATAAACCTTTGTTCGTGTGGAATAATAGTAAGAGGGATAGAAGAATTTGTCGGTGGTTTCGGGTTCGAAAGTGACGTTTTTGTAAACCGATCCGACCACAACAAGAGTATCCTCATCCACATACATTTCGGATGGAGTAAAGCTTTCGTCTGTTTCGCCCAGTGAAAAGCTGATTATTTCTTCCATGCTTTCCGCCGGATAAGCGTCGACTATTCTTACTGTTTCGCCCTTGATAAGATAAATATAACGGCCGTCATTTTTAATGACATCGGCTTCGTCCACGCCTTCAACCTGAATGTTGGTGGTTGAATAATCTTCGGCGCCGCCTCCGCCCGTTCTTACGACTTCGGAAGATTTGGAATCACCGTCGGTTGCGGCCGGTGTAGACGGTGCCGCCTCCGGTTGCACCGCACCTTCCTCCGCCTGATCAAACATCACAACATCATCGGCGTAGTAATACATGTCCTGATAATTGTAGAGGTCGTATCTTTCCTGCAGTTGGGAGCAGGACTCAACCTGTACAAAGCCTTGTCCATAAATTTCATCGTAGGTGCGGGTTGCCTTGTCATCCACATCGGCATCAAGACGGTAAATCATTTCCGCCATTTCATCGCGGGTGACGTTTTCATCAAAGTACTCAACGGTAAGCGGTATGGCGTTTACCCCGGCCATTTTTGAGACATATGGAGCGTACCATCTTTCCGCAGAGGTATCCCCGCCGGCATCAACACCAATCCCGTAAGCGTTGGTGATTATTTTCACCGCCTCGGAAAAATTGATGGGGTCGGCCGGTTTGAAAGTACCGTCCGGGTAGCCGCCGATAATTCCTTTTTCTTTGGCTTCGCAAACATAGGGCGCGAACCAATCCTCACCAACATCGGGGAAGCAGTTCTTTTTGGTCATGTCCGTGATGATCGGACCCATGACGATTTTTGTAAATTCCGCGCGGTTGATTTCGTCTCCGGGTTTATAGGTTCCGTCCGGATAACCTTCCAAAACGCCCGCATCTTTAAGATACATGATGGCGTCATAAGCGGTGTTTTCGGCGTCCACATCGGGAAACGCAGTTTCCTGCGCGAAGCCGGTTTGCACAAACCCGATTGTCATAATCAGGGCCAGAAATAAAGAGACTTTTTTCATGAATGAATGGTTAATGATAAAAATTAATACCTGTGGATTATAACGCATGTTGATATGCTTATTACACGGGCCGGGAAAAATGGGCTTGCGCAATTTGTGAGTTGAGGCTTTATTAGAAGGACTATTTTTTTCGGACTATATATGGTTAACGAGACAGGAAGTTACAATTCTTATGAAACGGCCAATTATCACCCCTTTTTTCTGGCGGATGTTACCGTGGAAGATGTTGAAACCGCCTGCAAAAAAGGCATGTTTGATTTCAAGGCTCAGGAAAACCGCGACGGTTCCAGAATGGTTCTGCTCATAGGAACAGGTGAGTTCCGCAACTGCATTTATTACCGGTTGAACGTCTGTCCGGAAGGACGGGTTTATTTTGACATTCTTTTTTACCGCTCGATTGTTAAAAACAAAAAAAATATTCCCCTAATGATCGCGCAATTTGAAAATACGGTTAAACTGTGGCTTAAAGCGGATATTTGAAATTGATTTTTCGGCTGTCTGCCATTATCATCATTTGGCGTTAACAGTTCTTTAAAACAGTGTTGCCAAGTGTAGCGAGCGCGAAGCGGGCAAGCTATCAGCGAGCGCACGGCGCAAGCCGGAGCGGAACGCTATCAAGCCGCGAGCGCACGGCGCGAGCGCGCAGGCGAGCGAAGACTTGGGTCTTGTGGGCCCCAAGTCGCGAGCGAGCCGGAGCTGGACACTATCAAATAAGGAGAGGTACCCAAGTGGCTGAAGGGGCGGGATTGCTAATCCTGTAGTAGGGGTTTACCCCTAGCGAGAGTTCGAATCTCTCCCTCTCCGCCAGACACTTTTCGCTTTGCGAAAAGTGTCCCGTCCTGCCCGAACGAAGTGAGGATCAGGCAGGACTACAAAATAAACGCGAGCGGAGCGAGCTCCATATTCCACACTAAAGAGCTTGGCTCCACGACTTTTTTGCTCATGCTTTCTTTTTGAAGTAAAGCAGTCCTTTGCCTTCCCCCTCAACCGTCAGTTTTTTATCCATAACCAGCCTCTTTAGATCACTTTTCAGAGTCGGGCGCTTTATTTGCGGCAACTCCTCTTTGATTTGCCCAATCGACAAAGGCCCTTTTTTAAATAATTCCAATATCATATCCTCCCGCTGTATCTTGTTTAGTTTGCCGCTGATTTCAACGGGTATAGGCTTGCCGTGTCCATATAAAATATCAACGATAACCTTTAATGTTGCCTCCATCTCATCTTCAATAAAGTCAATAAAAGAGTCCGCCTTCCCATCAAAATCCGCACGTTCCAGAGCGCCCAGGTATTTTCTCCTGTTTTCATTCTTGATGATACAGGGAGGATATCCCTCCTTCATTAAAATCAGATTCATTAACAGCCTTGCCATCCTGCCGTTACCGTCATCAAACGGATGAATGGCTACAAAACGATAATGAAATTCAGCCGCTTTTTTCAGAGAGTGCATCTTGTCGGAACCTTTATACCACTTCAAAAGCGCTTCCATTTCATCTATAACGTGTTCCGGCGTAATATATTTATGGATTTTTCCCGATACCGTCAAAACATGATTCGGACACACTTTATACATCCCCGCGTGAAGAGGTTTCTTAATAATTTTTCCATCCGCACCTTTTGCGAAAGTAAATTCAATCCCCTTCATCAACAGAGCATGCAGTTCCTTAATAAATCCTTCGGTCAGGGGTCTCTTTGATTTAACTATTTCATTTAAAAAATCAATGGCCTCCGCATGATTTTGCGCCTCCAGATAATCCTTTAAAGGTTTCCCTTCGGAAGTAAGACCTTCCCGCAGAAAGAAAGCCGTTTCTCCATAAGTAAGAGTATTCCCCTCAATCGCGTTGGAATTATAGGTCCATTCAATCCGCAGACGTTCCTGAAGCAATGCCATTATTTCATTATCATAAGGCCGTTTTTCATCAATCAACGTTTTTAGTTTGTCGATTTTTTTAAACATAATAATTCAACTATTTGGATATTATGATTAAATTATATCCATAAATATCCATAAAAGCAATATGCGCCGCGAAGCACCACACCAAAACACCGTGAATTAGCGGTGTTTTTATGGATATTTCACTATAAATTGACAAAGATTAGTGAATTTGATACACTAGGGACGTATAATTCACTAAATTTTATGGCTACAACCGCACCAATCAGAACGACAATCAAGGAACTGCATGCCGAATACGACCGCCTGAAAGAGGGTAAAGAGTCGCTTTTAAACATGTTGGACGACGCTGAAATTCCGGAGCAGGTCTATAACTCCAACGCCATAGAAAACTCCACCCTTTCCCTGAACGAAACCGAGAAAATCCTGCTGGAAATGGAAGTGACGCGGAATATCTCCCTGCGCGAGGTGTTTGAAGCCAAGAATCTGGCGCGGGTGGCGGGATACAGGCGCGACGCGGCGATCAAGAAAAAACTTACGCCGGAATTCATCCTTCTGCTCCATAAAATGCTGATAACCAACATTGACGACGGCATTGCGGGGCGGTTTCGCAAGGCGGGGGAATACGTGAAAGTGGGTACGCACATCGCGCCGGCGCCCGAGAAGGTGGAAAAAATGATGAGCGACATTGTGGAGGAGTACAACTCCGATCATGAATCCTATTTTGTGGATAAAATAGCCAAGTTTCATCTGCAGTTTGAAAGCATCCATCCGTTTAACGACGGCAACGGCAGAATGGGCAGGATTTTGCTGAATTTTCAGCTTAACAAGCTGGGTCTGCCCGATGTGATTATCCGCGACAAGGAAAAGCGCGCTTATTACCAGGCTTTCCGCGATTTTGACAGCAGGCGCAATGTGAAGCCGATGGAAAAGGTGGTGGCGCTGGCGCTGATTGAATCCCTGCACAAAAGGCTGGCCTATATAAAAGGACTGACCATTATGCCGCTGGCCGATTATATCCGCGAAAACGGTCTTTCGGCGCCGGCGGTTTTGAACTCCGCCAAGCGCCAGAACATAGAGGCATTCCGCGAAAAAGGGGTGTGGAAGATTGGGGTGATGTAATATTTTTTGCTTTTTTTGTGTTTAGCCATTATTCTTTTTTGGCGTTTGAAAATTCGTCTAATTTTCCGCTTTTGGGGCGGCATAGCCAAGTGGTAAGGCAGCGGTTTGCAAAACCGTTATTCCCCGGTTCGAATCCGGGTGCCGCCTCCAAAAAGATTTTCTGCTTCGCAATTCGGCGTCAGCTTCAAAAATCACTCGCTCGCCGTATTTGTATACGGCTCGGTCGTGATTTTTTTGCTTCCTTGAATTGCTCGCAGTAAATCTTTTTGCCGCTTTTCGGGTTTGCTTTGCGTTTTCCACGTTCAAAAGCCGCCCTTCTCGCTCGCACGCGTACCGGTGTACGCTTTGCTCGTCTCGGGGCGTTGCTTTACATTCTTTCAAATACTTCCATGCCGAGGACGTACAGGCCGTTTTCCATTACGCGGGCGAAGGCTTCCACCAGCTTTAGGCGGGCGATTTTTTGGGCTTCGGTTTCGGCGTTTAGGACGGGCGCTTCGTTGTAAAAACCGTTAAAAGCGCGGGCAAGATCGTATAGATAAGTCGTGACCGGGTTGGGCCGGTATTCGTTTACGGCCTGCTCTATAACTTCCGGAAAGCGGGTGAGCATCAGTATCAGCTCTTTTTCGCATTCGAGAGTGTAGGGCTCGGCGGCTTGCTGTTCCGCGGGGGCCGGAGTCTCCTCTTTTTTGGCCTCTTCGGTGAGCATAAACAGGTCGGTCTGGCGTTCGCTTACCGGCGCGTGGGCATGTACCGGCGCCGGGGCGTCGGGCTGTTCTTTTGCCTTCCTTAATATGCTTTTGGCCCGGGCACAGGTGTACTGCAAATACGGTCCGCTGTTGCCCTCCAGCGAAAGCATTCTGTCCCATTCAAAAGTGATGTTGGTTTCGGGGTTCTGGGAAATGATGTTGTATTTAATGGCTCCCACGGCCATTTTTTCGGAAATGTGATTTTTTTCTTCCGGCGACAGTTCCACGCTTTTTTCCTCCACTATTTTTTTGGTGCGATTTTTTGCCTCTTTCAAGACCTCGTCCAATAAAATAACGTCCCCTTTGCGGGTGCTCATTTTGCCTTCGGGAAGCTGCATTCTGCCGAATATCACGTGTTTCATTTCGGCCTCGCCCCATTTGAATTTGCGGGCGGTTTCAAAAAGCTGTTGCATGTGCAGTTGTTGCGCCACATCAATCACATATATGATTTTGTCCCCTTTCAATCTTTGGATTCGGTCTTTCAGGCTGGCCAGATCCCTGCTGGAATAAAGGGTTGTGCCGTCGGCCTTGCGCAGCATGTAGGGCGGATATTTGTCGTTTTCAAATTTTACGATCAAGGCGCCTTTTTCGCCCTCCTCCACTATGCCCAGACGCATGCCGTCCTCTATCACCTGCCGTGCGTCGTCCAGGTACATTCTTTCCCCCAGATATTCGTCAAAACTTACGCCCATCTCTTTATACAGCCTTTCCAGCTCTTTGATGCTGACATCTCTGAACCATTCCCACAGATTGTTGTTTTCCTCGTCGCCTTCTTCCAGTTTGCGGAACTCTTCACGCCCTTTTTCCACCAGTTCGGGCGTTTTTTCCTCTTCGTCGTGGAATTTCACGTACAGCTTTAACAGTTCGTTTAAAGGGTCTTTTTTAACGGTTTCCTCGTCTCCCCAGGTTTTGTATGCATGAATCAGTTTGCCAAATTGCGTGCCCCAGTCGCCGGGCCAGTTTAGGGACAGCGTTTCATAGCCGGCGTAGCGGAAAAGGTTGGATAGTGTCTGGCCAATAATGGTGGATAGTAAATGATGCACTCCCAGCGGTTTGGCGATGTTGGGCGATGAATATTCAACCAGCGCGCGCACCCCCATGCCGATTCCCAGTCTGCCGTAGTTGCCTTTCTGGGAGATTATCAGGTTGAGTGTTTCCGCCAGGTATTTTTCGGATAGATGAAAATTTATGAATCCGGCTCCGGCCGCCTCTATTTTGCCTATGAACTGCGGTTTTTGAATGAGTTGAATCAGGGCCTCCGCGATTTCACGCGGGGGTTTTTGCAGTTTTTTGGCCAGTTTCATGGCGATGTTTGCCGAATATCTGCCGTTGGAAAGGTCCGCGGGCACTTCCACTTCCATGTCCTCCAATGTTATGGATGGATTTTCCTCTTCGGCGGATGGTACGGCCGATGCCAACAGTTCGTTGACCGCCGCGAATACGGCGTTTTGAATTTCCTGTTTTGGGGTCATGGGTTGATTGGGTGTTTTGGCTGTTGTTTCCTTTAAAAAGGGCGGGCTTTCCGGGTCCGCCGGGTCGGAGGGAATGTTTTTCTCTTGTTCCGACTTTGCTTCCCGCTCCAGCTTTTCCTGTTCCAACTTTGCCTCCTGTGCCATTTGCTCAACCAGCGCCGTCTCTTTAGCCGCCAGATTTTCTTTTTCCAGATCGGATTCGTAATTCAGGTCGGCTTCGGGCCTATCGGCGTCCAGAATATGCATATCGGCGTCGCTTCCCCCGCAGTATTTGGAAAGAAGATTAACAAATTCGGCCGGCAGTTTTTCAAAATCCTCGCGCATGTGTTCCCCCAGATTCACAAACCAGATTACCGTGTGGACGGTTTCGGGGGTTACTTCCACGTCATTTGGCCTTTTGCCCTGTTTTGATTCGGTAAAATTTATTTCCAGATCCTCCCCGACCATATCAAGGTCGTATGCGAAAATCGGCACCATATATTTAATCCCCAGATAATGAACAAGGGTGTAGAGGTTGTTCAGGCTTTTAATTTCCCTCCCGCGGGCGATTTTATTGATGTCACTTTCCAACAACTGGGACGAGGGGATTACCAGATTTCCGCTTCTGGCCTTTTGAAAAATGGTGTTGATTTCCTTTAAACGGACATCGCTTTTAAGCTCGTTTCTTTTCTGGGCGCAGACCCCGCGAAGTAGCTGGTCCACGGTGGTGTATTTGCGGCGGTTGTTCAGGTTCTTTAAAACAATCACGCCCGCCTGCACACCGGGGATTTTGTCCAGGACAAGCTGATTTATTTTTAGTTTCATTATTACGGTTCAAATCTTTGCAAGTATAAGTGACAGCCCGAAAAGTGGCAACATCGCTTATACCTTAGTTATAAATCATTTATTTTGTATGTCAATATGAACTGATGGTAATAATGGCTTCCCACCATTTAAAAAGTCTCGATTTTTTGCTATAATGATTGGATTTAAAAACAAAATTTAAACATTAAAACATAAATCATGAAAACAAAAGCCCACAAAACAACAATACTTTTGAGCCTTGGAATGCTGATGATGCTGATGGTTGCCCCGGCGGCCATGGCGCAGGCCGACACCGAACTCCCCACCGATGTGGAGAATGTGCGGGCGACGGCTGAAAACGGTTCCGTGAGGCTTACATGGAACGTGGCCAAGGACAATGATATTGTGGCCGGATATAAAATCTATTATGGAAGGGAAGCCGTTACGGAACCCGGGCAGGATTATGAAAGTGAAGTTGATGCCGGAAATAAAATCACCTATACGGTTGAAGGCCTGGAAAACGGCACCACTTATTATTTTGCCCTGACGGCATACGACGTTACCGGCAATGAAAGTGAAAACTACAGCGTGGAGGTGAGCGCCACTCCAATGACTTTTGCGCAGGACACCGAATCTCCGATTGTGGTGAAAGCCGAGGCGATAGACAAATACACGGTGCTGGTTACTTTTTCCGAAGCCGTAAGTCTGCCTTCCACGGATCCGCAGAGCGCCTTTTATGTTGTGGACGACGCGACATCTCAATCTTTGGATGTGCTGGCGGCCGCATTGAATCTGCAGGATGCCACGGGAAAGAGTATTCTTTTGACCACAGCCACACAGAAATCCGGAGCCAATTATGTACTTACAGCCGGAATCCTGGTCACCGACAAAGCCGGAAACCCCGTTCAAAGCGGAACTTCCGATACAGCGGTGTTTACGGGTACCGATCTGGAACCCAAAGTAATTGAACCCGAAGGTGACCTTTCGGCCGCCGCGGACGACACCACCGGACCTTCGTTGATTGACGTGCAGGTGCCCGATGACACTCATGTAAAAATCGCATTTTCGGAAGTTATTGAAATGGGCCCCACTCCGGCGGCCAGCTTTATTATCACCGAAGAAGACGATTCACAGAAACTGCTGAATGTTATTTCCGCCGAACTTTCGCAGGAGGGGGACGTTGTTACTTTAACAACCGAGACCCAGAAGGCCGTGAACTACAACCTGATTGTGATGGAGGACGTTACGGATGAGGCCGGCAATATGATTGATGTTGCCAACAACGCCACCGTGTTCTTTGGCGGAGCCCCCGCGGAAGAAGTGGTGGATGAAACCCCCGAAGTGGTGGAGGAATCACCCCTGGCCGACGTTACAGCCCCGGAAGACGCTACCGACCTGGAGGCCAAACTGTTGGAGGACATGCTTGCAATGCTCACCTGGACTCCCAGCCTTGATACGGCGGGCGACCTGGCCAACTATATTTTATACAAGAGCACCGACGGTACCGTTTACGGCGACGGCGTGGTACTTAACCCCACGGATAAGGAATATTCCCTGAAAGGTTTGGTGTCCGATGTTACCTACTTCTTTAAACTGACCGCCAAGGATGCCTCCGGCAATGAAAGCGAAGGTATAACAACCGCCTTTAAGCTGGAACTGCCTCAAACCGGCCCCGAACTGGCTCTGCTGCTACTTGGTTCGGCCGGACTGGGAAGACTTTTTACCGGCAAAAAGAAAAACAAAAAATAAAAACAAAGACCGAATAACACCGGGAAAAGCCCCTTTTAGAACTGAGGGGTTTTTCTTTGTCCGCGCTTTACCGGCGCAACACGGCTACAGTTCTTCCTTGATATCCGAATGTTGCATCATTTTGCGTAATTTCTCCTCCGCCTGCACTTGTATTTGCCTGATTCTTTCTTTGGTGAGATTCATTCTTTCGCCAACATGCTCCAGTGTAACGCCTTCAAGGTCCCTGTAGTTATCGGTTCTGCCGTACCTGTGAAGCATAACTTTCCGCTGATTTGGATTCAGCTTATCCAGCATCCCATCAACTATTTCTTTCTTTTGATTAAGCAGGATTTCTTCAACCGGATCGACTGTTGTTTCATCGCGCAAAAAATTCCCGTAAAGAAATGAGTCATCATCGCCCACCGGCGAGTCAGTTTCCAAATCCCTGATTTGCATGTATTTAAGAATCTTGGCCACTTTTTCCGGTTTTAATTCCATTCCCTCCGCGATTTCTTCGGGAACGGGAGGCCTGCCGTTTAAATTTTCAAATACTTTTTGAAATTCCAGAGTCTTGTTAACCAACTCTCTGATGCCCACCGGCAGTCTGATAGTTCTTCCCCTGTCCGCAAGCGCCCTGGCAATATGCTGGCGTATCCACCAGCCCGCATAAACGGAAAGCCGCGCTCTTTCCGCGTCATACTTGGTAACGGCATGGCGAAGCCCCATGTTCCCCTCCTGAATGAGATCCTGAAAGTTCATTCCTTTGCCTCGAAACCGCTTGGCCACATGAACAACCAGCCGGAGATTGGCCGTGGTCAGCAGGTTAACAATTTTGTTAAATACCGCCATTTCGGATGCCAGCTTTACCTTTAGTTCTTTTTTTTCTTCCGGATCCTCCGTCTCCCTGATCTGTTTTTTTAATTCCGCTACATTGTTCCTGGCTTCTTTAAGGCACATTCCCAGATCGTACTCATCCCATCTTTCCAGCATGGAAAACCTGCCGATATCTTTTAAATATGTGCGGATGCTATTGTCTCCGTATCTATTGTTTTCATCGGCTGCCGATTTTTTCGCTTCCGGGGTTTCCAAATCCTCCATTTACAAATAATTAAGGTTTTTTTTAGGAATCGATAATACCAGAAGAAGATAATCTTTCCATGCGAAAATTTTTGGTGAAATCGGCGCTTGTTTTAGCGGGGGGATACGCTCTGTTGTTTTTTTGTCTAATCGGCATCGGGGACGCGGAGACGCGGGTTTGGTTTTTGGATGTGGGGCAGGGGGACGCGATTTTGGTGCGGGCGGCCGGGGGCGAGACGATTCTGATTGACGGGGGGCCGGATGACGCCGTCCTGCGCGAGCTTTCGGCGGTTCTGCCTTTTTATGAAAGATCCATTGATCTGGTGGTGCTTACTCATCCGCATGCGGATCATATAAACGGTCTGGTGGAGGTTTTAAAGAGGTATAACGTGGGGCGGGTGATGATGACTGGGGTGGCCAACGGGGACGCCGCTTACATGGAATTTTTGGATATTTTGAATGATAAGCGGATTCCCGTTTCGTACGCGCGGAGCGCCGTTGATTACAGGCTGGGGGCGGTAAAAATGGATATTGTTTTTCCGATTGAGCCGATGGAGGGCGAAAAGGTGGAAAATCTGAATAACAGTTCCATTGCCATGCGGTTGATTACCCATGGAGGCGTGTATTTTTTGAGCGGCGATCTGGAGCTGGAGGGCGAAGAAAATATTCTGGCCAGCGAACAGGATGTGAGCGCGGATGTGTTTAAGGCGGGACATCACGGCTCACGGACGGCAAGTTCGCTTGCTCTGCTGGAAGCGGTAGCCGCGAAAACGGCTGTGATCACCTGCGGGATTGATAACAGGTTTAACCATCCTCATGCCGAAACGGTGACCAATTTTCTTAATCTGGGTATGCGGATTTACCGCACCGATGTGGACGGTAGAGTAACGCTTGGCGCTATTTAAACCGCTTCTTCCGTCTTTTCTATTTCGGCCCCGAGTGATTTTAGCTTGGAGTCCAGGTTTTCGTAGCCGCGGTTGATGTAGTAGATGTTGGAGATTTCGGTTGTTCCGTCTGCGCAAAGTGCGGCCAGAACCATGGCGGCGCCGGCGCGGATGTCCAGACTTGATATGGGTACGCCTTTTAACACCGCGGGGCCGCGGATTACCGCCTGGTGCGGATTTAACAGTTCCACGTTCGCGCCCATCTTTTCCAGTTCGTAAAGATACTGCAGACGTCCGTCAAAAAGTGTTTCAAAAATCCTGCTTTCCCCTTCCGCCTGGGTTAAAAGAACGGCAAAGGGCGCCTGCAAATCGGTGGGAAAACTGGGATAAACGGCAGTGCGCAGGTTGGCCACGGCGGTAAGGTGGTTGGAGGACATAATCTTTACCGAGTTTTCGGCAAGTTCAAACTTAGCCCCGGCCTCGTTCATTTTTTCCCAAAAGCTGTCCAGCTGGGAGGTTTGGATTCCGTTTACGGTCATTTCACCGCCGGTAATCACCCCGGCAATCGCCAGGGTCCCCGCCTCCAGGTAATCCCCTGTAATGGCGTACTCCCCGCCCTGTAATGCCGTCACCCCCTCAATCTGTAAAAAATGGCTTCCGATTCCCGTAATCTTCGCCCCCATTACATTAAGAAAATTGCATAAATCCTGCACGTGCGGCTCGGCGGCGGCCAGCCGGATTTCGGTTTTTCCGGGCGAAACGGCGGCCATCATTACAGCATTTTCCGTCCCCGTTACAGTCATTTCGGGCATCACAATCATTCCGCCTTTTAGCTTGTTCACCTTTAAATGAAGCGCGTATTCCTGATCCAAAGTCGAAACCCCCAGAGCCTCAAACGCCCTGGTGTGGCCGTAAACGGGTCTTTTGCCAAGCACACATCCCCCCGGAAAAGGCAGATTGGCCTCTCCAAAGCGGTACAGCAAGGGTGCCAGCAAAAGAATGGAAGCGCGCATACTGCAAATAAGCGTGGGCTGAACCTTGTTGTTTTTGATTGCCGAAGGATCCACTTTAAGCGTATTTCCGGTAAATTCCGTTTTCACCCCCAGTTCGCCAAAAATGGCCAGCAGACTGTGAATATCGGCTATATCGGGCACGTTTGTGAAAACAGAGGGCCCGTTTGCCATCAATGAGGCGCAAAGAATGGGTAAAGCGGCGTTTTTTGACCCGCTGACCGTAATTTCGCCGTTTAAGGGCTTTTTGCCCGTGATTATGTACTTTTGGCCGGTTGTTTTCATGGTTTTGGCTTGTGGAAATGATTATAGACCTTAAAAGATATTAAGAAAAGTGCTATAATATATGGATAACAAAAACAAAAATGGCACGCAGGATAATTAAATTCAGGTATCCGCACAAGCCCAAAATAGGCGCGAGTGTTTTTGTGGTGATTTCGGCAATCACTTCGGCCGTGGCGGTTTTCGCGCTGATTTTTATTCTTACCAAATTCAGCGGCTGGATCCAGCCCCGCCCCGTTTACGACAACGGCCCCCTGCGCGGTGTGGCTATGGAGGAAGTCCTTTACAAACCGCAGGTGACGGAACAAACGGACGCGGTGATTAAAAACCTTTCGGCTGGCACCACCCACGTGCGCCGGGGTGGAAAAGACGTAACCTGCCTGGAATTTTCCGTGACATCAAGAACCGGAGGCAGACTTTCGGAGCTGGTGTTTTCCCTGGACGGCTACGCCCGCTCCTACGACGTGGACGGACTTCAGTTATATATGGACGAAAAATTTATGGCCGAAAAACCCATGTTTCAGGGCCAATCGATTTTTGACGGACTTAACATCACCCTCAACGCCGGTGAAACCAAAGAATTCCGGGTGACCGGCAAAATCTCCGAACAGGCCTACCCAAGCGACAGAATCCAGGTTGGCATCCTCTCGGCGGACGACATTACCATGAAAGGAACCCTTGGCAAAACCCAATCCACCGGAGGCGATTTCCCGATGTGGGGAGGATACGTGAGCGTGGTCGGGGATCCGTTAATGTAGGGGTGCCAATAGCTTTATAATGTCTTGTTATATCTTGTAATATTCCCTCAAACCGGTCGCGTATTCCCTGATGGCGGGATTATCATTTAAGGTCATATAATAAAATATCAACTTGGACATTTCGGATCTTTTTACTTTTCTGTCTTTAAACAACATATGCTCTCCATCGATGCCGACAAGTTCATTTTCAAGAGCCAAGGCCAATAGCGGCGCATACCAGTCTTTATCCGAAGTATCGATAAATGGCAATTGTATGGATTCGGAAACAATGGGCGTTTTGATTGAAGCCCTTGTAAGAATGGTCAACGCCTCCACTCTACTTATATCATCATACGGACGCGCTTTTGCCCTTTTTACTCCCTGTATGATTCCATGCTTGTAAGCTGTATAAAACACTCTGGAAGCAAAATTGTCCGACGTGCTTGAATCGTCCGTAACAGGCAGATCAGTGAACCTGAACCCGTTTGAAGGAATCGGAACATTGTCTTCAATGGTAATACAGTTGGACACAAGAGCAACTTTTATCAATTCCAGCCTGGTTGAGTATCTATCCGGCTCAAAATGCCATACTCCCGTACGGAACTCGGTTTCCTGCCGTCCGGTTGAGTGATTGCCGTTGCCCGACGCGATATAGTCTCCAAGTTCATTAATCTTGGTAGTTCTTAGTATCTCAACAAAAGGATAGAACCATTGATCCTCCGGATTGTCATTAAATTTCAACGGTCGATCCGGGTCATGGCTTAAACAGCTTTTGGGAGTCTCTTCCAAACATATGAAATCCTCTTCTTCCGATATTAACGGATCCGGCGACATGACAGCCAGATTGGGATGAAACTGCTGATTGATGATATCGACTCTTTCAATGTATCCATATATTTCCGGATTCGGATTATATGCCATGATTCGGGTAATTATTTTTGCCAGATCCTTTCTAAGGACGGGTTCTTCCATTGAATAGACGTTGGTATTTGTTAAAATGCCGTTTAATTTGGCGAAGTCTTCGTATTTCTTGTACCAGGGTGATGTTTCGATATTATCCAAAACGGGGGGCAGGGCGCTTGCCGCTCTAAGGAAAATGGCTAAATTTTCGGCAGCAGTAACTTTTTCGTACGCCTTTGCCCGGTTGTTGTCACCCTTCACTATATTGTATCTGTAAGCGGTGTAAAAAACTCTGCGGGCAAAATCTTCCACTTCATCATCAGTGCTTTGGGGCGGCATGTCTAAAAATCTAAACCCATTTTCAGGTATGTATATTGTGTCATCAACGGGAATACAATTGGCAATCAGTGCCGTTTTAACGGCCTCTAGTCTGGTCACTTCTCTTTCGGGTTCGAAATTCCAGGTGCCGGTTTGAAACTTGGCTTGTTGTTTGCCTGTGGAATGATTATCCGTGCCGCTGAAAATATAATCTCCGGTTCTGATTATTTGTGTGTTTTTTAGTGTGTTGATGAATGGCGCGTATGAATCATTCGCCAAGTCCTCAAATTTAATTTCGCGACTAGCGTTTAGCTGTAAACATGAACTTTGGACCATATAGGGTTCCGTCACTTTGACTTCGCAAGTGCTTTCGTTTCTTTGATTTGTTTTGCCGTCTTCAAATACAGAGTTCAAATGCCCGCCGCTCGTACCACCCGCGACCGGAACGAGCTTTACCGATATGTTGGATGAGCTGTTTAAATTTGTTCCCTGATCATCCGTAAGGATGGCAGTATTAATGACAGTCATTCCCGAGGCGTTGGATTTGACAATGGCTTGATACTCTATGTCCACGGTTTGAGCCGGAGCTATGGCGGGAATGACGATGGATAAAGTTCCCGGAGTGGTTCCTCCAAAATCGGCTTCGTCCAAATCCATGACGTCGGTTTTTGTTACCGCATCAATTCTGATAGATCCCGCAAGGTAAGATAATTGGGAAGGAATGGCATCTGTAATGGTCGCGTTTGTTGAAGGAGATGAGCCGGTATTGGAAACCGTTACCTTGTAATCAACTACATTTCCGACGCTTTTTAACGTGGAGCCCGAAACTGTTTTGAGAATTGACATAGTCGGGAAGGATGAAGACGTGGAGGTGGAATCGTTTTTACCCGGACCACCTTCGGTTGGTGGACTTATTACCAAGCCGTTGACGATATTTGTACCATCCGGAAGGCCCGTATCAACTTTTACGGTATATTCTATAATCTCGGTATCGTTCAGGCTTCCCGCCGCACCAAGACTGATTGCGGAAAAATCCAGTTTACCTTCGCCGTTAAGGCCAAGTGGCGTGTACACCGAATTATCAATTCCCGTTACCGGATAAGTTACAATGGTAAAAGAATTCAAATTGGCGGGGATTTCATCTACTACCGTTATCCCCGAGGCGGGGGTATTGCCGGTATTAATGACTTCAACTCTATATAGCAAAATATCGTTTGCCTGGACAGGAGCCCCGTTAATATCGGTGACCGTTTTGAAAGATGTGCTTAAATCAGGCCTTAATACAGTATCGCTCACAGAATCCAGACTGTTATAGTCGTTAACCGCACCTCCGTCATCCAGCGGATTTCCCGTTCTTTCTCCACTGTAGATATTTCCCGGAATGAACAGGGAAACCGGTCCGTTCTGGCCTGTTGCGGTTATTGATCCGTTATTCACAATAAGCGTTCCGGGCGCCACCGAATTATCTATGATTGCGTCAAAAGTGAAAATGATCGGATTGCCGGCATTATATATGGAAGATATTTCCGCGTAGGTAAAAATCAGATTGGGTGAACCCGAAATATCCACTGCCGGCAAAGCCGGACCGTTTAACAGAAGCAGATTCCCGTTATAGGTGAGTCCCGGAGGCAGAATGCTTTCAATGATGTTGTCATACGCCGAACTGTCTCCGTTGTTTTCAATTCTGATTTGGTAGGTGATAACGTCTCCGCCCGCGTATACACTGGATAACTGAATTCCAATAATAGGCTCAATAACTGTCACCACGGGCGCGACAACCGGGCCCTGCGTCCCGCCGGTTGTTCCGTACACGGCCGCCGCGGAATTGTTTTTTAGATCGCCAAGGTTGTTATCCGCGGTGTTTAGAACTAGGACATCATATTCAACAGTCAGTATTTCATCAACCGCATTATTTGTATTGGAATTTACCATGTTACCAAAAGCAAATGAGATATTTTGACTGACCCCGGGTGTTAATGTTACCGAGTCCGGTGTAAGAACGGGGCTTAGAGGAGTCCCGTCATATGCCACTTCCGCCGGATTTGAGTTTATTATGTTCAATGTGCCCGGCAAAAAAGCAAGGCCCGGATCCAGCGTGTCGTCAATTACCAAGCCGTCGATGGTACCTTCGGGGATGCGCACTTCTATTCTGTACGGAATGGTGTCGTTGATCTTTTTTTGGATGACGGCATCACGCAGACTTTTTGTTATGAAAGCGTTGCTTGAAACGGTAATATTGGCGGTATCAGAGTCCGAATACAGCCTTTGATCGGGCTCGGCTCCGGGATAGGAATCGTAAGAAACATTCGCCGTGTTTGCCAGTATTTCGTTTGGCAGAACAGTGTTCGCAAGAGTAACTCTGTATTTGAGAGTTATAGATCCACCCGGATCCAGCTTGGCAAAAAGAGGGTTGGCGGTTGTTGTGTTGTTCCAGGCAAATTGCGTGCCATTATAAAAGTTACCCAGTGCTTCAACGGGATTATCAATTAATGTATCTCCCGTATTATCCAAGCCATCCGTTGAAAATCCGGTATCAACAATGATTTTTGACCCGGGAATATCCGTGATTTCAACATCATAGGCCGGAGCCTGACCGTTATTGGTAATCGTTATTGTAAACTCAAAAGCGTCACCGCTGTCGCCGGCCAATGGCAACACCGTTTTTGTGGTGGAAATGGATGGTTCAACCAAATCAGCGGAGCTATTTACAGTGTAGGGAACCGGTTTTTCATCAAAAGAGATTGTTGCGGTATTGGTGTATGGTGTACCCGCTACGTTCAGCAAATTATCTTTTACCTTCGCCACAACCTCCACTTCAATTGTTTCGATTCCGGGATTAGGTGTATTGGAGACGTTTCCAAAAGCAAAAACAACCGTATCATTTATGCCGTCACCATTTAAATTATCCTGGAAAACTGGTGCCACAAACGAATGTGATACTCCGCTGTCATTAATGAGAGATGCCGAAATGACTTCAAATACCGATGGCAAAGTGTCCATGATTTGGTAATTGGTCATGTTGGTTTCCGGTATTGCCATTGATATCCTGTATGTCACGGTTTCTCCAATTGCCAAATCCTGATTGGCCGGGTTAAACGCTCCCGTTCCCGTGTCGGCCAAACTTGTTGAATGAACCGTTTTTACGGGTGTTATATCATGTATGGTCACCTGGGCAATGTCCGATTTATTGTAATCACGTCTATCTGGATTGGGCGACGGAGCCGACGAATAATCCAGTACGGCTGTGTTCGTAAGGACTTGTTCGGGAAATACAGCATTATCAATCAATGCCCTGTATTTAAAACTATAGGATATTCCTTCTGCCAACTCGTCAAACAAAGCCAAGCCGCTGGTTGTATTGTTAAGAGTGATCACCTGCCCCGCAACCGCAGCAGCAAAAAGTGCCGATTCGGCCGCGTCATCGGTGTTGCCGTCTAAATCATTATCTATGCCGTCCAAACCGAAATCCAGAATTGTATATTCCGAAGGCAACGTATCTGTGATGGCAACATCAAATGCCGGTTGGCTGGATAGCAGTCCGTGAGACATATTCAATGTAAATTCAACAATGTCTCCGGCATCCGCGTTGGGGGTGGCGACAGATTTGTCTATAAGTAAATCGGGTTCCACCACATCAATATTAGCCACCGCGGTAATGGGACCGCCTGTGATACCGGTCCAATTTACCGAAATGTTATTTGCTTTAACCGCGCCATTTGTGTTGGAAACATGATCCAAAAGGGTCGCGACAACATCAATCTCAATTAATCGATTAACCGGAGATCCCGAGGGGACGGCCGGAGCGATAATAGTGGGGAAAGTGATGGTGGCTCTGTCGTTTATCGTATCCGCATTCTCATCGGTAATACCGATAGTTGGCGCAGGAGAAGAAGTGGCATCCGAAACCAATGATGCCGAATCAATACGCATGCCCAAAGGAACGTTGTCTATGATAACAAAATTTGATACCGCCGCTTCCGGAACGTTTACCGATATTCTATAAGTTATTTGCTCCCCTATAGCCAAGTCCGTATTTAAGGCATTATGCTTGGCAGAACCTGTTTGTGCCAGACTGGTCGCGTTTACGCCCTTTCCTGCGGAAACCGAAATAACATTTACATTAATGCTGGAATTATTTGTGCCGTTTTTGTCGATTCCCGTGACCGAGACACCCAGAATTGAATCATAAGTTAAACTCGCGGTATTGGTGATGATTTGAGAAGGGGTGACCGTATTTTTCAACACCGCCTTGAAAGTCAAAACAATAGTGGCTCCAACAATCAACTGATTAAACTTGGTGTTTGTGGTTGTTGTTGAGTTAAAAGTAAATGTTTTTGTGCCCGAATTATAAAAAGATGCGGCTACTTCATCCGGATCAAGGCCATCAACCAGCCCGTCCCCGTCATTATCAAGACCGTCTGTAGCAAAGTTTTGAACGGCATCAAGCAAATTTATTTCAACATCAGCCGGCAGAATATCACTTAAAGAAATATCCGTGGCGTCGGAGTTACTGGCGGGATCGTGAGCGATGGTGATTGTATATTGAACAATGTCTCCGGCATCTCCACTGTTCGGACTAACCGCTTTGGCAACGTTCAGTATGGGCTGTCTGAACCTGGCAATAGCGGTTTTTTCCGGCAGTTGAGTGGCTCCAACAGTCAATCTGACGCGATTGGTTTTGTTGGCTGCGGTGGGAGTGGCGTAATGAACCGTTTCGTAAAAAACACAAAAGGTGTTGTCCGTGGTATTGTTATTGTTTGTAGCGATGGCATTCGTAAAATTTACCGTCAAATCACCACCGCTCGGCGCAACACCGGCGCCAACGGGAGAAACCACCGCCACGGACGGAAGTGCACCAACAAAATTGGCTGTGGCTTCGGGACAATTGGCGGTCGTTCCATCAAGCGTTACTCCCGGCGTAAAATAATATCCCATTCCCGAAGGGATATTATCAGATAGTGAAAAAGAAGTTGTGCCTTCCGGTACGGTTACCGGAATTCGATAGCGCATGGCTTCTCCAACCGTTACCCGGCAGTTATTGGAATCGGCACAAGTTGTGTATGCCATATCCGCCGTTAAAGACGGTGTGGGAATTTTTGAATAAGCGAGAGTGTTTATTGTGGCGACGGCATTGTCGGTTTTGGGATCCAGGGGATCAAGGTAATTGAATGCCGATCCGCTTTGTGAAGTGAATTTTGTAAGTTGTGCCTCGTTTTCATATTCACTCAAGGCCGAAACCGATTGAGCCAGACCTAATTCATAGGTGACCAACAGAATGTTCTCGCCTTCATTGGCCTGCCCGGGTCTGGTCTGTGCCAAATCATTATATGGCGGCAATAAAAAAGCCGGCCCCGTTTTCATTTTTAAAACCGTATCAGTACCATCACTGGTCCCGCCGTTTGCCACAAAACCAAAAAGCCCCCCGTCAAAATCGGCGGTTCTATCCGTTCCGCCGGCGTCGTATACCCGCAAGTTTAAATCGGCTACAGAAGTTGGCGCCGCGAATCCGGCCGGTAATGTTTCCGTAAACTCAATATCATAAGCATTCGCATTACCTATGTTTTCTATAGTCGCAACGAATCTAAGTTTGTCTCCCGCGTCCACGTCCGAAATATCGCTATCAATGGGGTTAGTGACCAAATCATCGGAAGAAAACGGTCCGGCAAAAAGCGGATCTGTTCCGGGTAGAGCGAAACCCACGGGACCGGTCACTGCCGGATCAAAAACAGCCGTTGCCTTGTCTGATGAAACGACACCTTTTGTCAGGTTAAGCTGGGGTTGGGAAGTGATTTGATCAATTATTGCCGAAGTTACGTACACATTGGCTACAGAGGAGTTGTCCGCAGAAAAAGTGGCAAAATTTACCAGTTTCAGACTATCGGCCATCGGCTTGGGTTGAGCCGTTATACTGAAATAAATCTCCAAATGAATCGGAGTGGAAGGCGTTTTTTCAAAACAGTCCTGATCAAGATATCTCAATTCAAACGTATTGGTGGGGACATCCACAAACAGAGCCGGGTCCAGCGAAAGGCAGGATGGTGTAAGAGGCGGCAAACCGGTTGTACCCGATCCGTAACCAAAATCACCCGGCAGAGGGATAGATGAAGGATCTCCATCGGCTGGAGTATAATTGGTGCCGGAAACAAAAGTGGTCATTTCAGCGACATCAAAAAACGGTATTGGTAAAAAGTCCTTAATAACCAGTGTCTCCATATCTCCCGAAGGAATATCGACCGTAAGTTTGTATGTAACCACGTCATTGGGCGCTATTCTCAAAGGCGTTGGCGCAATAAACGGCTGTACATCAAGAGTTCCTCCAAGTGGTGTGTGGCCGATTAAATCTTTGGAAAAGGTCAATCCCACAATGGTTATGCTTGCAGAACTGGAGTCACTTGGGTAATTACCTGTTGGAACCGCGTTAATGACCTGGGCGGATACCCTGACCGGATTGGAAAGTGTATCACCGGCATCAACAGAATAATCGTTCGGCTGGTCGTCAAGATAAGACTCGTTGATAATCGCTCTGTATGTAACAGTTCCTTTAGTGCCGGTTCCCGGAGGATATGCTAATGTAAGCCCTCCTTCAAAAACATCATCCCAGGCGGGCTCCAATGAAACTCTGTTGGAAATATCAAATACCAGGACAGTCTCTCCGTCTCCGGGCGGAGTTATGGCGTCGTTGTCGTTTACCGTGTCCGCAGTAATGGCAAGGTCACAGCCTCCGCAAGCGGAAAAATCATAAGCGGGAGGTGGTGTTTCGGTGATAACGCTGGCTTCGGCAAGATTGACTTCATTAAAAGTCAAACCCGATAATGAATTTGCTTTCTCGGCTACGGACAACCGGGCCGAATTCGGCACGTAGGTTTACCCGTCTCCCAATAAATCCTCAATAACCAGTTGATTTAAAGTGAAGTAGTCGGACACCTGAAAGTTGATGGTAAACTCTATCGTATCACCGGGCGTAAATCCGCCATTACCAACATTTACCGCAATCGCCCTGGATTTCTGTACCGCAACGGAGCGCGCGCTTAAATTTACGGTTGATGAATTAGCGGCAACAGGAGCCAAAAGATACAATCCGGTTACACCAACCGAATTGCCTATTGTTTCCGAAGAACCGGTATTGGGATCCAGAATATTGGCGGGAATAGCATCGATCTCCGGCACATATGCCTCAAAACTGATGGACAGATCATTTGCCGCACCGGTACCGGTCACGGAAGGAAAATCAGCCTGCAAAGTACCGCCGTTTGACGGTGAACTTATAATAAGGGGAAAAGCAAAAGGTGCGGTGAAAACTTCCGGGGTCCTACCAACGGGGTGAATGTGATAGTGGAAGCCGAAGCTGTCTGCCCGGTAATTGAGGTTACGATCAAATCAGTGGAAATGCTATCCGTCAGCACTATATCGGTAATTGTCTTGTTGGTTGCGATATCGGCGGAAATTGTATAGTTGACGGGGTAATTTTCTCCGGTTGCCGTCTCACCCTCTCCGTGAAGGGTCGCAAGAGTTTTACTTGCCGTTATTAAGGTCGGAGTAATGATAGAATCCTGCAAAGCCGAATATAACGGAGGATCAACGTTTGGATTATCCAAAGGATCGGATCCCAGGGAAAAGCCACATCTGCTCTGAATGGGGTTTGCGAGCGGGACTTCGATGGGAGGAATTTCACTCAAAGTCGCCGAAAAAACGGCCGCCACTTCGGTTTGATTTTGCACAAAAGATCCCACGGGCAGGCGGTATGCTCTATATGTTGATCCCACGGGCAATAATAGAGTGGCGTTGGTAAGTGGGTTTGTAACCGTGCCAAGCAAAGGATCGCCACCGTCATTGTCTATCACCAAAGTGGGAGTTGGCACCACGGGTGTCAAAGCCAAAGATCCAATACTGAAAACGGACGAGTTAAGGGTAATATAATCGGGTGTCACCAATTCAATGAAGGGACTGAAACCGGTGTCCGGCCCCGCGTTTCCAAGAGTTGCCTCAAAAGTAAAGCCTTCTCCGGAATGTACGGAATGCGCGGGTGCTATGCTCAACGCACAAGTCGGATTGGCGGCGGCATAGGCTGTGGGAATTGTGAATACGTCATGGATGAGCGCCGGCAAAACGGATTCAACAATATTCCCCATGACCAAAGAGATAACTAAAAAAGTAGACAATATATAATTGAATGTTCTTTTCATGTATGTGGGTTATTTGCTTTATTTTACAGCATAATGCCCCTCCATAAACCAATTTTTATTGACATAAATAATAACGTTATCTGGCATTCGGCTTTTGTAGGATTTTTTCCGGCAATGTAAACGAAATTGCGTGATCCGTTTACATCTTTCCGGCAATGTAAACGAAATTGCGTAAACTGTTTACATCTCATTCATTCAACCCCATCATTTTCCTGATTACCTCGGTAATTGATTTTACCCTGATGTTGTCGCCCAGGACGGGTTTGTTGATGATGTTATAGATCATTTCCATATCGGCCACCGAAAGCCCTTTTAATTCGGCAAATTCGGGAAGAACAATTTCGGGATCGGTGTTCAAAGGAAGATCGGTCACGGCGCACATGTATTCGCGCCAGGTGGTGTCATCGGGAAGTTCCAAATGAGACAAGTTTGCCCTTAACAATTCGTCTTTCCGTTGAACATATTCCTGATGGTCGGAAGGTTCTGCCGTTGCCCGGCCGGCCGGCTGTGTTCCCCTTTTTGGATATTTCATGTTGGTTGGATGATATGCTTAATAAGGGTTTGATTTTACCGCTTTTCCCCTTTTTGTCAATTTTGAGTTTGCAAAGTGCCACACCGCCGGCATGCGATGAGGTGCGCTTGTTGTTGAATTTCTACAAGTTTTCTTTAATCGCCCGGATTTGTTCTTCTTTGGTTGGTTTTTCAAATAGTTCCTCCAAATATTTGGTATCAGCATCTTCTCTTACATCCACACTTTCCACAAATTGATCGTTTTCGTCGTAGATATCCATCGCCCAGTTTGCATATTCGCGCGCATAATCGGGATAGAATTTATATGTATTATTACCATGTTTTACACTAAGAACCTTTTTTTCACCGTATTCCTCGTAGGAAACTTCGCGATTTTCTTCCAGTGCCTGCCTTAGGCCGGAGGGAATATCTTGTTCAAAAAGCTTTTCCAAATATTCAGTGTCCGTTTCTTCTCTTACATCTGCACTGTCCACATATTTATCGTTTTCGTCGTAGATATCCATCCCCCATTCTGCATATTCACGAGAGGGATCGCGATAGAATTTATATGTTCTATTGCCATGTTTTACACTAACGACCTTTTTTTCACCGTAATCCTCATATTTGACTTTGCGATTTTCTTCCAGTGCCTGCCTTAAACCGGAGGGAATGTCTTGTTTAAAAAGCTTTTCCAAATATTCAGTTTCCGCATCTTCTTTCACATCAACACTTTCGCTGAATTTATCGTTTTCGTCGTAGATTTCCATCACCCAGTCTGATTTTCTAGGGTCGAAGATGCTATAGAATTTATATGTTTTATTACCATATTTAACACTAACAACCTTTTTTTCACCGTATTCCTCGTAGGAAACTTCGCGATTTTCATCCAATGCCTGCCTTAGGCCGGAGGGAATATCTTGCGGAGAGCTTGCACCATCAACAATTGGTTCTTGATCCGGATTAACGGGATTTGACATATGTTAAATTAAACTTAATATCATAAAATTATACCCTATTTTTGTAAAAATTGCCATAAACACCCCCTGATTTAAACACCGCGCGCCGGAATGTGCGCAATGAACATGGGGGGTGGTTATTTATTGATCAATTTGATCAATTCATCAAACGCATAAACCTTGTTTCTGCGCTTTTTTGGAGTCATGTCTTTGATAATGCCGGCGTCCAAAAATTTGGCGATAAGATTGAATAAAGTTTGGGTATTTTTGATTTTAGACTCTTTTCGAATGCTTGCAGTGCTGAAAATCGGATGAATGAACATCGCGTCCAAAAGATTTATGGCGTAAACAGAGTTGAGCTCAATGATTCTTTCCTTGTATTTTGCATGCAGGTCCAGAATGGCTTTTCCCGTTTTTTCCGCCGCTTCCGCCTGATTTGCCAGTGCGGTAAGGAAAAACGTAATCCATTCTTCCCATTGCCCTTTTTCGCTGACCATTCGGAGCAATTCGTAATAATTTTCGCGATGTTCTTCAAAAAATTCGCTTAGATACAAAAAGGGGTGTGACAAAAGTTGCCGCTCATAAAGAAACAATGAAATGATCAGCCTCCCCACCCTTCCATTGCCGTCCAGGAACGGATGAATCGCTTCAAATTGATAATGAGCAATCGCAATCTGAACAAGCGGGTCTTTTTCGTCCCCGGAATTTAAGTATTTTTCCAAATTACTGAACAAAGGAATGATCTCATTTGCAGGTGGCGGCACAAAACTTGCATCCTCGATCCCCGCACCCGGTCTGCCGATGAAAACCTGTGCTTTTCTGAATTGCCCGGGAGCCTTGTTTTGCCCGCGCCCCGAACGGAGCAAAATGGTATGTAGTTTTTTAATCAGATTCTCGGCAAGTGGCGTTGTTTTAAGGCTTTTTACTCCAAGCTCCAATGCTTCCCGGTAATTGATGATTTCGTGAATGTCTTTTTTCCTCTCCGAATCATCATTTTTTTCATCTTTCGCCTCATATTCCAAAACCTCATTCAGCGTTGCCTGTGTTCCCTCTATTTTGGAGCTTAAAACCGCTTCCTTGGTTTGCATGGTTCTGCCAAGCAGTTCGGGATTGGGCAGTTGATTGATAAGCGAATTCAAAGAGGCAATAGCCCTGTGCGCTTTGGTGATATGCCCGATTAAAGAGGTATAATCTATTTTAACCGGCAGTTTATGCGGAATAAAAGGCTTTTTGTTCATATATTTTCCGACTGGAATAAGAGATTACGTTATTCTAACGAATAGAATAAGAAACTTCGTTATTCTAATAATATACGTTTTAGTAGAATAGTACAAGCCATGATATTTACAAAACTATCTCACCATTATTTCGCCAACAAAGTCATAGTATTTTTAGTTGCTCCATTATTTGGAATGCATACCTGGCGTTAGGATAGGTTACAGACCCGGCCCCAATAACGCCTATCTTGATAGCTTCAATAATTTCCCCCTTATCAGCCCCGGCCGCCACGCAACCTTGTATATGGTATAAAATGCATTCATTGCATTTACAAAAAACAGAAATTGAAAGCCCCGTTAACTCCTTATATTTCCTGGGAATAGCCCCATCCCCATAAGCGTCATCATCAAGCGCGCCAAATTTTGCAAAAAAATCATCATTCGCACCCATCAACCCATTCAACCGCTTTCTTTCTTCATTAGCTTCATGAATATGCATAGAGGAATTGGTAAGGGATAATGTCGCTAATTTAACAATATGGCATTTATTAGAATAGTGGAAGATGACCAATTTGGTGGTTTTTTTATATGAGAGAAAATACTCATCAACTTATAGGTGATTGGTATGATATTTATGTTGATCCACGGGGGGGAATATTTATTTCGTATTTTTTAACTTACTATTTTTTTCAAATTCATCACTCATATCAATATCTTCTTCAATCTCTGGTAAAACACCAAAATCATGGATTAACTTTTCATCTGTACAATCAATGGCGCTAGGAGAGCTATTGTAATCCTCTTCAGAAACTTCATATACACCATATAGCTTTTTAAAAATATCTCTTTGATTTAAGTCCCTTAGATTATCGTCATACCATTTCTTCTTTTTAAGATTTCTTTTATACTTTTCATAATCTGGATATTCGTAAAAGAGGCTTACGCCTATTTCCTGTACCATTTTAAACATTTCAACATTGTTTTCTTTTTTTAATTTTTCTAAAAAAATATAATAGGCACACTTAATATAATTCTTAGGATATGGCAGTAATGACTTTGGGATAAAACCAAGATATGTGCTTAATCCATTTTCATTATTGCGCAGATTAAAAGCATTGAAATCGAGAAAAACTTTTGTTGCTAAGTCATAATTAGGAACTGTTGTTTTTATTAGATTGTATGTAGAAATAACTTCTTC
The DNA here is from genome assembly GCA_041738505.1 of Candidatus Altimarinota bacterium. Taxonomy (GTDB): domain Bacteria; phylum Patescibacteriota; class Gracilibacteria; order UBA1369; family UBA1369; genus JBGSPQ01. Next base: position 28,513 of record JBGSPQ010000034.1, read on the forward strand.
ATTTGCAGCATCATTATTATTATCTAATAATGGCATTTCTTCTAAGCATTGACTGCAGTGCATTAAGTCAAAATCTTGAATATTACCGCAAAATTCACACTTTGCATTTTTCATATATTTTTAGTGAATTGTAATTGTAATAAAATTATTTTCACCCCCATACTATCGCTCCTCATTCAAATAACCTTCCATCTCTATTGTAATTCTCTTATTCCAAGTATCATTTCTACAAATTGTACGCGTGCATAAAATGCGCGTGATGTACTTCCATGTCCGGCCCCTTTTGTGCGTGGCTGAATATATTTCCCCATTTTCCCTGTTAAAGCATTAAAACCCTCTGTTCTAATTGTTTCACGAACTAGCTCATAATCTTCTTTTATTTGCTTCCAGAAATTTGTTGAAAGTAAGTCAAAACTATTTACATAAAGCAGTTTTGAAGAACTTTCTTCATTATCAACTCTTTCTCTGCCACAAATGATCATTTTTTTCATTTTTTGAAATAAATGACTTTCTTCAAATGATTTCGCTAGGACATCATCGGTTTGAATCATTGTTATGGCCATTGTTTCTTTGACTTTCCATGTGCCGTTTTTATTAACTAATGGAACTAGTTTTAATTCCCAATAATCACCGTTAGATGCCTGTATACAATTGTTTCCAATACCAAGCGCTTTTTCAAGGGTTAATCCTGCCCAACCTTTATTGAAATGTCCGTTCTTAAATACAGTAATATTGTTTTCTGATGCCAGTATTCTTAAATCTTCTCCAATTAATTTTTGTAGTCTTTGTGTAGCTTCAAAACGTGTAAGTTGCTTCATTGTGTTGGTTGCAGTAAAGGCATTTGCGCCGTTTTCCTTGAAATCTTTTTTCTAAGTTTTGGCGTTCGATATTCCAAATTTTCAGTATTGATATCTTCAAATCTTTTTATTGCTTGATCTAAATATTTTTTTTCTGTATCTATCCCCATAAATCTGCGTCCATATTTATTGGCAATTATTCCTGTCGTTGTGCTTCCGGTAAATGGATCGAGAATCAAGTCTCCTTTTTTTGTACTTGCCAAGATAATCCTTTTTAAAAGGGCTTCCGGTTTTTGAGTAGGGTGTTTGCCAAATTTCTTTTCGGTTTTCTTTGGTGTGTTAATTGACCAGACGGAGCGCATTTGTAATCCGGGTTTCTTAAATTTATCTTCCGACCATTCACCGTTTTTCATCAGTGAGTAATCAAAAAAGTGTTTGGCTTTTTTTTCTTTTCTTGCCCATATTAAAGTTTCATGACTGGCGGTGAAAAAACGACAACTTAGGTTTGGAGATGCGTTTGGTTTGAACCAGGATATGTCGTTTAGGATGTGAAATTCATTTGCCTGAAGTGCAAATCCGCATTGAAAGATTGAATGATATGTGCCGGAAATCCATATTGTGCCGGCTGGTTTAAGAATCCTTTTACAGGCCTTGATCCATTCCATATGAAAATCGAAATTGCGTTTAGTTCCATTGCTTAAGTCCCAATCACCCTTTTTAACGCTGACCATTTTCCCGTTTTGGCATGTAAAACTGCCGCTGGAAAGGAAATATGGCGGATCTGCAAAGATCATATCCACTGAATTTTCCGGCATATTCGCAAGGATCTGCAGGCAATCATCATGATAAAGATGAAAATGCGGTTTTTCGTAATAGGGCTTGATCATTTTTGTAACTTTGGGCTTTTTCATCTGTAATTTACTATTTGTGTATTATCTTATCTTAAAAGAATTATTAAATAAATCTAAATAATAGTTAAATGGAAAAATCACTTTTTTCCCTTTAAACGGGTACTTGAATACTGCTAGCCCAATATATGGGGTACCTGCCATATACCTTGTTTGCGGATATCCACTTTTCTCTTTGATTCCGCAAAGCGGAGCACTTTTAAAGGGATAAGTTTTTATTTTTCTGTTTTGGCGAGCACAAGAGTGGGCTAGGGTGTGAATTTTGCGAGCCCAAACATCTATTCTTGAAGGACTTTTCTGATTTCATCAACGTGGACGGAACCTGCTTGATTTGGTGGCAAAATTTCTGATAGACGATATGGAAAATATCCACGGAGTCCTTCTTTTAATGATGTATAGTTTACTTCTTTTAGTGTTTCATCGAATTTTTTTGGACTCATTGTGGTAATAATGAAAAGTTTTAGCCCGTGCTGTTCTATTCCTTCGAGAAGCAGTTTATTTATGTGATCATCTCTGAATCCATAGCCAATGATTAGAATCTTTTTGTTTCCTTCTGCAATGATTCCGTTAAATAGATTAAAATATTCATGTAGTAGAGGTTCCTTTTTTATGTCTTCCCATTTGTTTTTACCAAGCACCATTTGATTAGACCCATCACATGATTTCCACCCAAATGATCCATGTAATTTTATGTAGTGTATTCCACTATGACTATTTATAGAATTTTCGATGTCTAATTTTACGCTGTCTTTGGACAGTGTGACGAAAAAGTTGTCTTCGAATTCTAGCTTGCCATCAAATTGATAAAATCTATCTGGAAATGCTGGAACGCCGACAACTCGATGTTTTTTAAACCGTTCCAAGAGCAAATCTTGGTTGAGTGTGAAGATATATCCTTCATTTTGTCCGACGCTACTGAATAAGCCTTCCAGAAGTCCGGTACTTCCAAATAGCTTGTATATATCCAGAGCAGTTGGATTGTCACGGTTAAATGTCCATGCTCTAACTGCGTCATCAAGTATTTTGTATGCATCTTCTACAGCTTGCTGGAAGTCTTGCTTATCATTTACGTCTAGAATTTTGTTGTTTTCTACTTCTGAATATACTGATTCGTAGTCATAATCATCTTTGAGGATATTTCTTAGCTTTTCGTTTGCTTGGATTAAAGGATTATTGAATATTTTTGACCACATTTCACTTCCAAGAAAGCCGTCAAAATTTTTTGTAAATCCAGCCCCTGTGAGTAGTATTAAATTTGTTGATTTGTGATTCATTAATATTTAAACAGGAGTATTATTGTGAAAAGTATTAGTACAGCAAGAAAGAATATGGCTTTTTGTGTGTTTTTCATTTTTTTATTTGCGACGATTGAATTTGTATAGATTTGTTCTAGAATTTGTTCTTTAGCATCTTCAGTGCTCATTTTCTTAAACTCTTTTTTAAAATCAACGAATTTTTTGCTTGCTATATTGCCAAAATAAAAGACCGATTTGTCTGTATAGTTGTTTTTCAATCTTGGGAAAGCCGTAAGAACTACGAAAACTAAACCCAGAAGGAAGCACAAAGCTGTTACTCCAAAAAAAAGTTTTTCTGCGTCAGAATTGATTTGTAGGTTGGGTAGTTGTGAATTCCAAACACCAAATAGTAGTGCATAAATCGTGAAACAGAATGCAACTTTTGCGTCTGCAAAACGAATGAATTCGTTGACTCTGTTTAATTCTGATTGTAAAAAATCTAAATCAGAGTTCTTCATGTTCATTAAATATTAAAATACCAGTTTGTATGATGGACCTTTTGGTGGCCATTATGCAAGGTTTTGTGAGTGTCGTACCACTTGTTTTTTCCTGATTCGGTTGAATAAAGTACGCTCAGATAGTCATCATCTTCTTCGAGTGATTTGTATACATTATAACTGATCCAAATGTTCACTCCACCACTTCCAAGTTCAGAAAGCTCTACTGCGACGTAAAGAGCAGTGCCAATCCAAATTAAATCTTGTTTGGTCTGATCGTCGCCTGCTTTACCACTTTTTGCTACCATTATTTTCCCTTGTGCAATACCGATTCCAAAATCAATTTCACTTTTACCTTTGTTTTTTAGAATTTCGTTAATCTCAAGAGTGAAACCTTTAATGTCCATTGCAGCACGCACTGCTCTTGATGCCGCTTTTTCAGCTATAAAAAATGCTAAAATCCCATCTCCGTTAAAGCTGCGTAAATGGCCACCTCTCATTTCAATGCAATGTGTCACAGCCAGTAAAAAAGATTTGTGTATTTTTACGCTCCAAAAATCCGTAGCGTCCTCCAGAATTTCTCTGGATTTTCTCATATCAATGTAAAAAATTTTTGCATGCTTCATTGTTTTTACAGTGTTACCAAAAGTTAGTTCGTGCTTTTTGGGCACACCGTAAGTATCTGTACTTGTATACGATTGATTGAGATATTCTTTTATTTTTTGAAATGTATCTTGGTTTGTAGCCATTTTCTTATGTTTAGTAGCTAGATACTACCCCCTCTATCAAAAAAGAAAAATCAAAATCGTTTCACCCTTAAAAAGTTGGCCGAAGGCCAATAGAGAAAATTGTATTTACGCTAACTCCCTATTATACGAATAGCCACACCCACACCATTTCCCTTTCACCCAAGCCCCGCCAGCGGTTTTTCTGAAAGGCAATTCCGGAGTGCGGGCTGGCTTGGTCCCCGCGATGGCGGCGGTCGAAGACCCCGCCTTGGCGGGGCAGCCCGCGCGAGGCATAGGCGACGCTTGCCGCAGGAGCAAGCGGACGCCGGTGCCTTTCGGGAAAATAGGTGGCGGGGCGGATCGCTACAGCAAGAAAATGTATGTGTAAATTTATGTAAACGGGACATCCCGGTGAAAATATTTACAAACTCTTCAAACCCTCTATCATAAGAAAAATCAGTAAAACCACAAACCCCATGGGCAAACTAAAAAACTACCTGCAAAAAGCCAGAAACACCAAATCCACGCGCATCTGGGTAATCATCCTGTTAATCGTAATCGTGGCGGTATTGTATTTCTTGGGAATAATCAAAAAAGGATTCGCAATCGGACTTGGAATAATACTGCTAACCGCTTTGGGACTGCAGGTATTTGACTATGATCTGGATCTGGGGACACTGTGGAGAACCGGAAGCATAGAAGAATCACGGGTACAATACACCGAAGACGGAATAATGCTCGTGGGATCGTGCGTAAAACCGCAGGGGTCCACAACCGACTATGATTTAAACTGCAGCAACTTTACAACACAGGAAGAGGCGCAAAGCAGATACGAAGCATGCGCGTCCGAAATCGCTCGGAACAACGCGGGCAAAACCGAATCGCAAATCAAAAACCTTGATATATACGGACTGGACGGCGACAAAGACGGAATAGTGTGCGAAGCCCTGCCGTCATCCAATTAACAAAAAAACACCATGGCCAATAACGAAGTGGCGACACTACTGGGAAATCTTTTAAAAGACGAAGTGATCCGCGGGATAAGCGAGAAAGCGGGAACGGAAGTGCCGCAGACCAAAACGGCGGTAAAAACGGCCATGCCGCAGATAATAGAGGCGCTGGCCAAAAACAGCTCGTCCAAGGAAGGCGCGGAATCATTAAGCGGAGCGCTAGATCAACATCCGGGGTCGTTATTGGGGAACATCTTGGGGGCCGTGGGCGACAACAACACACAGACCGACGGGGCCAAAATACTGGAGCACGTCTTTGGAACGGGTGAACAGGCGGTGGTAAGCGGAGTGGCTTCCAAAGCGGGGATATCGACCAATCAGGCGACCGGCATAATGAACACCGTGGCGCCTTTGATAATGGAATCCCTGGGCAAAACCAAAGCGGACCAGAGTCTGAACAGCGGCGACATATCGGGACTATTGGCGGGACTGCTGGGCGGACAATCGGGCGGATCGGTTTTAACCGGACTGTTGGATAAGGACGGGGACGGAGACATCAAAGACGACCTGTTAACAATGTTTTTCCGGTGGATAATGAGTTTCTTCACGGGGAAGAAGTAGGGGGTGGTCAAAAACTTGATTTCAACTCTCAAGGTTTGTTATTTTCTACATGAAGGCTTTCGGCCCGTGGTTCATAAACCACAGCTAGCGGAGAGTCTTCTTTTTTTATTGCTCAAAGGTTGGGCTAAAGTTTCCACCGGTTTTCCGGTAATTTGACAAAACATGTCGTTTCCGGTGTTTTTGTGTTGTAATTTATGCCATAAATCTTTCACCCAAGCCCCGCCACCTGTTTTTCTGAAAGGCAATTCCGGAGTGCGGGCTGGCTTGGTCCCCGCGAAGCGGGGCAGCCCGCGCGAGGCATAGGCGACGCTTGCCGCAGGAGCAAGCGGACGCCGGTGCCTTTCGGGAAAATGGGTGGTGGGGCGGAAGAAGAGGTTAATGCGAAGCTATTGGACGATGACAAACTCTTGCCATTAATACTAATTATCAAATTTTAGACATTATGTTCCATATTTTAACTATTTTTGTTAATGTTCTGCAAATTCTGTTGATTTTTAGGAAAATATATGCAAAAATTGCAGTGTATCAATGACATCATAACTATGTTATTAAGATTTAAAATCAGGAACTATCGCTCGATTAAAGACCAAATAGTGCTGGACCTACAAGCTACAAGTGACAGTACTTTAAAAAAACAAAGTGTTTTTGAAATTGGAAAAATAGCATTACTAAAATCAGCGGCAATATATGGACCAAATGCATCAGGAAAAAGTAATATCCTGTTAGCGTTTTTAGTGTTTAGGAACATGATACTGGAATCCCAAGTTAGAAGTAACTTGCCGGTAGAATTACCTAATGAATTTTTCAAATTAAGTTCAACAACTACAAATAAACCATCGTATTTCGAAATAGATTTCTTACTCGATTCGGAAATATATAACTATGGCTTTCAAATAAGTAAAAAAGCAATCCATTCAGAATGGCTAAGGAAAGAGAAAGGGAACATAACATTATTTAAAAGAGAACAGGGGAAAATAGATAGCAATAAAAACTATTTCAAAGAAGCAGCTTCCGCTCTAAAAAAACAAGCACAGAACCTGGAAAATGTACTATTTTTGACAATACTTGCCGCCAATGGCGGGGAAATTTCAAAAAAGATTGTTAAATTTATTCAAAATACAAATTATATCTCGGGAGCACAAAGAGGTGACACTCTGAATTTTTCCTTCGGACAATTCATGAATAATCCTCATATGGCAGAAAAAATGAAAGACTTTATTTTAAAGTCAGATTTTGGGGTAATAGATATCAAGGCTAGTGAAAAAATGATATTGGCTAAAGAGGCACGGAATATTCCCGATAAATTTAAAGAATTACTTTTTAAAGAAGATTCAAAAATTGCAGAAAGAAGTTTGGCTTTTATATACCAAAAATACAATGCAAAAGGAGAATCAATCGGGGAAGAGCCTTTAGACTTTTTCACAGAAACATCCGAAGGATCCCAACAGGTATTTGCTTTATCTGCTCCAATTCTTGACACTCTGGAACATGGTAAAGTTTTATTTATAGATGAAATTGATGCCAGCCTGCATCCTTTGTTTTGCCAACGCTTGATAACGATTTTTAACTCCAAAGAAGCAAACCCAAAGAACGCTCAATTGGTTTTTACAACTCATGATATATCATTGCTAAAAGAAGAATTTTTACGCAGGGATCAAATTTACTTCACTGACAAAGATAATTATGGCGGAACAGAACTTTTTTCCCTCGCAGATATATCAGAAAGAAAAGGAGTGGATTTCGCCAAGAGATACATGGAAGGACGATACAATGCTTTGCCGTATCTTAGCGATTTTGAAGATTTAAAATTCTATAAATAGTATGCCAAAGTACAGAGGTAATTATCAACATCGACCGGTTCATCCTAAAATTTATGTGTGGGCACATACGGGAAAAGCTGAAATCGATTACTTTCAAGAGTTTAAACAATACCTCAGATCTGATCTCTTAATGCCAAAAAAAAAGTTATGTGGGACACCTCAAGAATTAATGATGAAAATCATCAAATGGAAACACGAAAATATCTGCGATGAAGATGGTGATCAAGTTTGGTGCATCTTCGACATAGACGAATTCTATAAAATAGACAAAAAAGGATTAATTGCATCGGTTAAAGAAGCGATAAAAAACAATATCAAGATTGCTTATATAAACGAGTGCTTTGAACTATGGATATTACTACATTTCAAACAAGTAACAACTGCAATCAAGAGGGGAAAAGGGGTTGAGAATAGTATTCAAAAGGAATACAAGAAAAACAAACTGGGTACATTCAAAAAAAATAATAAAGTCTTCAATGTCCTATTGCCATTTCAAGGTGCTGCTCTCGCTAATGCAAAATATGTTGTAAAGAATTATGAAAAAATTGACTTGGAAGAAAAAATGAGCACAAAGGGAAACCCTTCAACCAGCATCCATTTTCTTGTTGAAGAAATAAATAAACATTGTTGAAAGAACAGGGTTATTTGAGGGCGGACCGGCCTGTTGGATCAGAACCGCGCCGGGTACATCAAAGACGACCTAAAAGGCTGTCTTTATCTTGTCTCCCGGAAAACTCATAAATAAGAATCAACCCGGCTTTCATTATTCAATTTCTCGTTCATTATCTTGTTCTTCAATCTTGGTGGCGGCGGCGATTCTATCTCGAACCGTTTTTACCACCGCTGCAAAAGCGTTAAGGCCTTCTTGAGTATGTATTTGGTAATAGTCGATGGTCCCTTGTTTTGAGACATTGCCTTTTAAATCAGTACTGCCAGCATAGCCGTTAAATCGCACCGTATCGTGGAAAATTGTATTCATTGCTTTTGCAATGTCTTTTGGGAGTCCTTGACCTGTTGGCGCGTTTGCGACCCAATAAGACCAGTTGCGACTAAATTCCCATGGCTCTAAAGTTCCAATGATCGAATAAGGTACCTCTTCATTCTGCAGACCGACTCCTTTTGGTGTTATACCCGCCGCCGACAATTCTTTTACGATGGTTTCGTCACATTGTTTATTACCTGCAAGTCTTTCCATAAAATAATTAGGTTAAAAATTAAATGGAAATTATTAAAGCCCTTAACATAATTCATGTCAAGTTATTGGCCGAAAGAGCCACATCAGCGTCTGTTTGCTAAAGTCTTTCAATATTACCTCTCCCCGATGCGTTTTTGAATTGCTCCAATGTGACTGCGAACTCCTTCTATTAAGAAGTCTATGATTGCTTTGTCCGGTTCAATTTCTCCGGTGCCTGCCTGCCGTACCCAATTTATTACCAGACTATCAGCATGTTCCGGAGCTAAAAGAGCTTCATCAATTTCCGTTGCATATTTAACACTGGCCAGAATTTCTCGCCCGTCGGGCAAACTTGCTTCAAAAATGTCGCTTAATCGGTTTCCGTCATCATTTGTTTTAAACTCGCATTTTTCAGTTCCCATTTTAGTAAGGCTAAAGTGTTAGTATCTATATTGTAAATATTTTTTTACTTTTGTCAATTAGTAGATTTCGGGCCGTGGTTCATAAACCACAGCTAGCGGAAGGTCTTCTTTTTTATTGCTCAGAGGTTGAACCAAAGTCCTCACCGGTTTTCCGGTAATTTGACAAAACGTGTCGTTTCCGGTGTTTTTGTGTTGTAATTTATGCCATAAATCTTTCACCCAAGCCCCGCCACCTGTTTTTCCGAAAGGCAATTCCGGAGTGCGGGCTGGCTTGGTCCCCGCAAAGCGGGGCAGCCCGCGCGAGGCATAGGTGCGGTTTTCCGCAGGAGAAAACCGACGCCGGTGCCTTTCGGGAAAATGGGTGGTGGGGCGGATCGATGCTGACCGAACTGTTGGATCAGAACCGTGACGGGTACATCAAAGACGACCTTTTAACGATGTTTATTATGATTCTTTTACAACTACTTGCAGAAAGATTGTGCATCAAAGTCTGCTCCCAGAACACCATCAAGGTTGACAGGATTTCTTCGACCGAGCTCTTCTTTAAATTGTAAGTCATTCACCCTGAAACCTCTTTTGATCAATTCTGCGTCCAACAGGGGTTCAACTTCTTCAAAAGGAGTCGTATAAATATCATAGTCTCCAATTGCGTAGGCTTCACATATCCATGCATCAAAGGCCACTTGAAAACGATTAGTTTCTTCTTTCAGCAAGCTATCAACATTAAATGAGAAAACTCCTCTTTTCATAGCATTTCCCGGGCCATATTCAAGAGCAGAGGAATCAAGCTCCAATAATTGCCAACTTTCCGCAGTCGCAAGATATTTTGCGTACCACTCATTAAGATCGATATCACTAAACTTTTGATACTCGGGGGTTATCAACTCAACATTGAAGACCTCGAGCAACATTTTAAGCGCTTCCACACGGTTTACAATTTGGCCGGGCTTGAAACTACCGTCCGCATAGCCTTCAACCCATCCTCTTTCTTTTGCCATACAAACATATTCCGCAAACCATTCATCGCCAACATCACTAAAACAATTTTGCAATTGGCCGGCCGGTTCTATTTGAGCGGAAAGCATCATTTTTTTTAAAAGCTCGGCTCGGTTCAAATCTCCTTCCGGTCGAAAAGTTCCATCGGGATAACCGCTAATCACTCCCATTTCATATAAATTTTGGATTGCCGGCAAATATGCATATCCTTCATCAAGGTCCTTTAAGGGTATTGCATTTGCAAAAGAAACAGCACTAAAGAAGATAGAAACTGCAAAGAATACTGAAAATATTTTTTTCATATTGTTTTTTTATTAAAGAAAAAATAGTCGGGGTGATTATACATTGAATGCAATAGGGGTACAAGCGGGGGGGCGAAGCTATTGGACGATGACAACCACTTGATTTTCAAACCAATTTATTGATAATTTCTACATGAAGGCTTTCGGCCGTGGTTCATAAACCACAATCTGGCGGAAGGTCTTCTTTTTTATTTGCCGGAAAATGCTATCAATCCGCTAGGGACTAACGTATACCGCAAAGTGTTCTTATCAAGGCGTTTTTCAACCTTTCTTGTGAGTTTTGTAAGCGTTTTTTCGCTTTCAATTACTGTGTCGTTTTTTATGGCTATCCATTTACCCGATTATTTCTTTTCGATCTTCATGGTTGTTTTTAATTACGGTTAATACCCGAGCACAATCTCATAGATAATTCTATTTCAATCCATAGTCTCATATTTGTGTCTTTATGAGACTATATCTGTTAGGTGGATAATGAGTTTCTTCACGGGTAAGAAGAAGGGGGGTGAGGTAAGCAAAAAATTTTAGTTTTGATTTAATGACTCCGGAATAAACCTTTCCTTTTCAAGCATACTTATAATGGCTCTCAACAAATAATTATTGGAAAATTTAATGGTATAAATTCGCCCGTCTTTCTTTAGGGACATTAACATTTTTTTATCTTTAAGTCTGCTGATGATACGGGATCTTTGAACTGCTGATTTTTCATTCAGTATTTTTTCTATATCCGCAGATTTAATTTCCATGTCTTCATTATTTATCAAACCTCTTAATATTTCGTATTCTCTATTAGTTATGTTTTCACTTTCAAGCGAAATGCGCAATGCCGGCAGTAATATCTTCGCAACAAGATACTTTCTGTCCAGTAATTTATCTATTTTTTCCAGTTCAACCTTCAGCCCGTTAAGCACGTATTCGCACCAGGAAAGCACATTATTTTTTTCTCCGGTATCCGCCAATTCAAGCATGTCGTAATATCTGTTTCGATCCATACAAAATATTGCAGTTGGATTTAGCAGTCGGCCATCCTTTACTTTGAATCCTTGTTTGATCAGCATTGCATAAGTGAACATTCTAATAACCCTACCGTTGCCATTATCAAAAGGGTGAATCCACGCCATTTTGTGATGTGATAGTGCGGTTATCAGCAGATCATGTTGAGGTCCGCAATCCTGATTGATAAAACCAATCAGCTTATCCATTTGTTCCGAAACGTGCAGGGCTTCCGGAGGTATGTGTTTGGCATTTTTTATACCGACGTTGATAGGACGAAACTGTCCGGGATATTTCGACCCCTCTCCTTTCGGTGGAGGTGTGAGATCTTGAACGAGTATCTTATGTATTTCCAGAATATGAGCTTTTGACAGAGTCTCTTTTTCAGAAATATTTTCTTCAATAAATGCTATTGCTCTTTCAATATTGAAAATTTCTCTAATTTTTTCGTCTTTTGTTTTCCTGCCAGGAGTTTCAATTACTTTTTCCACAAATTCAGCCAAAGTGGTACGGTTGCCTTCTATGCGGGCTGATCCCAAACTTTCAAGCAGTTGAAATATTTCTTTAAGCTGAAAAAAAATGTATGGGGGCACCGGACCACCCAATTTTTTAACACGCAAGTGCTCCAGTTCGATTATTGTGCGAGTAAGAGATGATCCCCAAGACGGATTAACCAATTCGAACCCCGTTTGATTCTTTGATTCATTATTATCAGTATTCATATCTATTATTTAACACTTGTAAGTATTTCTTCTTTATTTTGTCAGCTTTACCTTAATTCCTTATTTAACATTTGTAAAGATATTATTTAACATATTTGCGTATTATCACGGTTAATGCCCGTCCCCTTTCACCCAAGCCCCGTCACCTGTTTTTCCGAAAGGCAATTCCGGAGTGCGGGCTGGCTTGGTCCCCGCGATAGCGGGGCAGCCCGTGCGAGGCATAGGCGACGCTTGCCGCAGGAGCAAGCGGACGCCGGTGCCTTTCGGAAAAATGGGTGGTGGGGCGGATCAGCCATAGAAATAAGTTGATTAATCGAGTTTTTAATACCCCGCCGGATTTTTTTGGCGGTACTGCAGGGCTTCTGTGATGTGGGGGGCGGCGATGCGGGGGGAGTTTTCCAGGTCGGCGATGGTGCGGGCCAGGCGGATTAACTGGTGGTATTTGCGCATGGAGAGAGTCAGACGTTCGGCGGCTTTGTTAAGAAGAGTCTGCGTTTCACGGTCCAGCGGGCAGAATTTTTTGATCTGGCGGGGGCCCATTTCGGCATTGAGGGAGATTGGTTCGTTCGCGAATCTTTGGGTTTGCAGTTCGCGGGCGCGGATTACAGAGGCGCGGATGCGGGCGGTTTGGTTTTTGGGGGTGGTGGGGGAAAGGGCGTGGCCGGTTTCGCGCGCGACTTCCACAAACATGTCCATTCTATCGGCAATGGGGCCGGAGATTTTCTTTTGGTATTGTATTAACTGCCAGGGTCGGCAGACGCAATGTTTTTTGGGGTCGCCAAAGTAGCCGCAGGGGCAGGGGTTCATGCCGGCCACCAGCGTGAATTGCGCGGGGTAGGTGACTGTGCCGTTGGCGCGCGAGATGTGGATGACTTTTTCCTCCAGCGGCTGGCGGAGTTGTTCCAGGTGGGCGCGGGGGAATTCGGGGAGCTCGTCCATAAAAAGGACTCCGCGGTGGGCGAGTGTGATTTCGCCGGGTTTCATGTGCGAGCCGCCGCCGTAAAGAGCGGGGAGGGTGCAGGACTGGTGCACCTGGCGGAAGGGGCGGGTGATTTCTTTGGGCTCGTTTTGTGCGAGCAGGCCCGCGACCGAATATATTTGCAGGACTTCGGTTTTTTCGGTGTCGGCGAGGGGCGGGAGGATGCCGGTGAGCGCGCGGGCCAGTAGCGTTTTTCCCGCCCCCGGACTGCCGTATAGAGCTATGTGGTGTCCGCCGGCGGCGGCGATTGTGAGTGCCCTTTTGGCGGTTTCCTGGCCGATGATGTCTTCGAATCCGGCGATGTTGGTGGTGTCGGTTTGGGAGGGGAGTTCATCTTCGGGCTCGTCCTGAAAGTTGAGTTGTTCGGCGTTTGGGTTGTTGATGTAGGCGATTAAATCGGTCAGATTTTTTACGGGTACGATTTTTATGTCTGCGCCCACCAGCCGGGCTTCGCGGTGGTTGCGAGCGGGGATTACCAATGTTTCCCAGCCGTTGTCGCGGGCGAAGAGCACGGCGGTGATTACTCCTGAAACGGCGCGCACGGTTCCGTCCAGCGCCAGTTCGCCGATGATGAGGGTTTTGTTGAGAGCGCCGGCCATGATCTGGCCCGATGCGGCGAGCAGGCTTACCGCGATGGGTAAATCGAACTGCGGTCCCTGCTTGCGGAGGCTGGCCGGCGCCAGGTTGATTATTTTTTTGCGCTGTGGATAATCGGCTCCGCTGTTTTTGATGGCCGAACGGATTCTTTCTTTTGATTCCTGTACCGCGCTGTCCCCCAGCCCCACGATGGAAAACGCCGACATACCGTTTAGGATGTCCGCCTCCACTTCCACCGGGCTTCCGGTTAATCCGATCGCCATGCATGAAAATACTTTTACTGACATATTTAAAAAGTTACGGGTAGTCAAAGATTACCCGGCAAAGATTAAGGATTCTTAAATTTTTGCTTAAATTTTTTACCGCGCGAAACGCAGTTCGTAGACTGTGCCGTCTATCAGTATTAGTGCCGCTTGGCGGTCGGGCGCCAGTTTGATTTGCTCCGGTTCGCCGCCCGTTTGGTACTGCATGAGGCTTTGTTCCATGGCGCTGTCGATGTAATAACGCACGTAGCCGTTTGCGCGCGTGGCGGCGAACAGGCTGTTTGAATCAATAAAATCCACGTTATTAAGCGCCGCCGCCACCTGTAACGCGGCGCCCTCCCCCGTCTCCGTATTATAGGTAAAAAGTCCGCTAACCTGACTGCCAAAATCGCGCGCCTCGTACAAAAACGTCTCCGTTTGGGGTATCCGTTTCACTCCATTTATCAGCGCATGCTCCAGAATGTTGTCTCGCGTTTTTGCCTTTAAATCAATCAAATACAAAACCGACTTATCGTTTGATTTATCAACCAGCATGATTTTCTGCGTATCCTCTATAAAAGGATAAATCTCAAACTCATTTATATCGCGCACAAAAGAAGCGGCCACAGCGGCCTCTCCAAGCCCTCCCTCATCCGCCAACACCTCTCTGTAATATAACGTCTGCCTGCCGTTTTCCGGGTTTCGCGCCAGATAAACGGCAAAATTCGCTTCGGTAAAAATCCTCTCCGGCAGTTTCAGTTCCGCGGCCTGTTCTTCCGAAACAATGTATTTGTCGTCCTTAAAATAGCCGAGTTCCGACTCCGCCCCCATTACCGACATGGCGGGTTCGTACTGAAACTCAACGGTTTCCACTCCCTCCCCCCCCAAAGGTACAGTGATGTTCAAATCCACGTCCACGTAGCCCTCTTTGATTAATCGCACCGGGTATTCACCGGGAGCCACTGTGATTACGCAGGGATTTTCACTGCACGTTTCCACTCCCACCCCCGCGATTTCCGCGCGGTAAGGCGGTTCGGCCTCCAGCCGGATGCTCCCGCGATTGAACCAAAAGACAAAAATCAGCCAAAACAGGCCCAAAATGAGTACCGCCACCATTCCCCACAACCATAATTTTTTTTGAGTTTCTTCTGTCAGCATCAGATTAATAATATGTTAGGTATATGTTTTATGTTTGCCCTTAGCGGTGAAACAAAGCGTATCCCCACCAGATCGCACCTCCAGGGTTTTTTGGCGGGGTTTTCGCCCAGCCAGTGCAGAATAGCCCTGATTATTTTTCTTGTCTGCACGGGGGTAAGCGAGTCTTCCGGCTCCCCAAAGTTCGCGGTCGTGCGGGTTTTCACCTCCACGAATATCATTATATCATCATTTTCCATTATCAGGTCCAATTCTCCCCCTCTGATGCGGTGATTTCTTTTGATTAAGCGGAATCCCTTTTGTTCCAGAAACTTTACGGCCAGCGTTTCGCCCGCGCGGCCGGTTTCGCCTTTGGTGGCCTGCGAGAATGAATTGCGGGGAATATTAAATTGTATCATAAGGATATTGAAAAAGGTTAAGCGATATGCAAGACTGTTGTTCCCGAGTTGATAGATTCTAATCCTCCGGGATTAAGAAAACTTAATATATTTATGAACGAATTGAATTTAAAGGTTCCGCCGCACAGCCTTGACGCCGAAAGATCCACTTTGGGTAGTCTTCTTATTGATAAGGAGGCGATTATGAAGATTGCCGATTTGCTTACTTCCGACGATTTTTACCATGAAAGCCACGGGCGGATTTATCAGGCGATTTTTGATTTGTACGACCGCAGATCCCCGATTGATCTTTTGACCGTCACGAATATTTTGGAGGAAAGGAAACAGTTGGAGGGGATTGGAGGGGCTTCTTATCTGGCCTCGCTGGCCGAAGAGGTGCCCACTTCCAGCCACGTGTACCAGTACGCGCTGATTGTGAAAAACAAGTCCACTCTGCGCAAACTGATTAAGGCCGGAAGTTTGATTACGGGGCTGGGTTATAATGAAACCGATCCTCTGGAGGAGCTTTTGGAGCAGGGGGAAAAATCTTTGTTCGGGGTTTCGCAGACTTTTTTGAAAGACAGATTTGTCCATATTAAGGAGATTTTGAACTCCACGTACGACAAAGTTACCGAACTTCACGATCCCTCCACCAAAGATAAATACCGCGGGATTCCCACCGGTTTTCATGATCTGGATAATATTCTTTCGGGCTTACAGCCTTCCGATCTGGTTATTCTGGCGGCCCGTCCGTCTATGGGAAAAACCGCTTTCGCTTTGAATGTCGCGCAGAATGTGGCCAAAAAAGGTTACAGCGTGGGAATCATTTCTTTGGAAATGTCCAAGGAACAGCTGGTGGAAAGGATGTTTTGCTCTCTTTTGGAGGTGGATTCCTGGAAACTGCGCACCGGCCAGCTGACGGAAGACGATTTTATGCGTATGGGCGGTGTGATGGACGATTTGTATTCCATGAAGATTTTTATTGATGATTCGGTGGGCAATTCCATTGTGGAACTGCGCGCCAAGGCCCGCAGACTGCAGATGGAGCACGGCCTGCACTTTTTGATTATTGATTACCTTCAGTTGATGAGCGCCGGCAAGGGCGGGTTTAATCAGACGAACAGGGTTCAGGAAATTTCCGAAATTTCGCGCTCGCTAAAGTCGCTGGCCCGCGAACTTAAAATTCCGGTTATCGCGCTTTCGCAGTTAAGCCGCGCCGTGGAACTGCGCCCCAGCAAAATCCCTCAGTTAAGCGATTTGAGAGAATGCGTCACGGGTGACACAATGGTGAATCTGGCCGACGGCTCACGCGCAACGATAGCTTCGCTGGTCGGAAAAACTCCCGAGGTTCTGGCGGTGGACGCTAACCGCAAAATCATTACGGCAAAGAGTGAGATTGTCTGGAAAGTGGGTAAAAAGAAGGTTTTCAAGGTGGTTCTGGACAGCGGACGAGAGATTAAAGCCACGGGCAAACACCGCATCCTTTCGGTTAACGGCTGGTGCGAAGTCAATAATCTGACGGCCGGAGACAAAGTGGCGGTTGCGCGCAAAATGCCGGAACCCGAAAATCCGGTTACGTGGCCGGAAAACAGAGTGGCATTGCTCGGCCAGTTGATTGGTGACGGAAGCTATCTTTCCGGTCAGCCGATGCGATACACCACCAATTCGGAAGCCAACAGTGCGATTGTCAAAAAAGCCGCGGAAAAAGAGTTTGGAGCCAAAGTGACGCGATATAAGGGAAGGAGAAGCTGGCATCAACTGCTGATAAGCGGCAACGGTGACCGATGGCATCCGGCCGGTGTTAACAAGTGGTTGAGAGATTTGGAAATTTTCGGGCAGAGATCACACGAAAAAGAGCTTCCTTCCGTTGTTTTCAGGTTTAACGATGAACAGGTCGCGACTTTGCTCCGCCATTTATGGGCAACAGACGGCACAATTTTTACAAGAAAATTCGGGACAAAAGGCAGTCACGTGATTCATTATTCCACAAATAGTTTTAAATTGGCGGAGGGGGTTTCCATGCTTTTGCTCAGACTTGGCATTGTCAGCAGAATCAAGAAAACACAAAAAAGCGGTTATAAGCCAACTTATATGGTTTGCATCACCGGCGTTGAGTCTATGAAACAATTCATACAAACCGTCGGAGCTTTCGGCCCGCGGGAGGAACAGGCGCGCAAGCTGTCCGCGGCAATAGATAAAGTAAAATCAAATACGAATGTTGATACAATCCCAATGAAAATTTTTGAAAAAGTTAGGGATTTGATGTTACTGAAAGGTATCACCACCCGACGGATGGCCGGCATGCGGGGCACTTCTTATGGCGGAAGTTCTCATTTTGCTTTTTCACCATCCAGAAATGTACTGGAGGAATACGCGGAAGTTCTTAATAACGACGACCTGCGTTCCTATTGCCGTGATGATGTTTTTTGGGACGGAATCAAGCGCATTGAACCCGCCGGAGAAGAGGATGTTTATGATTTAACCGTACCCGGTCCGGCCAGCTGGATTGCCGGTTTTGGGCTTATTAATCATAACTCCGGTGCCATCGAACAGGACGCGGACGTGGTGATGATGATGTACCGCGAGGATTATTATGAAGAGGACACCGAAAGGCCGGGCGTGACCGATATTTTTGTGCGCAAGCACAGGAACGGCCCCATCGGACGTATTGAAGTTGCCTTCAAGAAGGAGCAGATGCGCTTTGTCACCATCGAAAAAGGCAGAAGGATGGAGGAGTATTCGTAGATTTTTCGCGATCCAATCAATAATGAAGAAAATATATACTATTAACCGGCGTAAAGTTGCCGTCTTGTTTTTGGCGGGGGCTTACTTAATCCTTCTCTGGCTTTCGGCCTCGCGCGACTCACTTTTTCTGTTTGTGTTTTTGAGTTTGATAACCGCTTTGTCTTTGGACACTTCAGACAAATCCGCTTTTAAAAAAAGACTGGCAATAGTGTTGTCCTTTATTGTTGTATATCCCCTATATTATTATTTAATGTTCAGCGACCCCGGGATAATAAATGAATATTTCGTTTTAAACACCGCTGGATTATTTGTGGGATCCTTTCTTTTATATTTACCATTGTTGTTAATATATGGCTTTCTGATGAGCGATTTCTACTTATGGATTGATAAAAAACTCGCGCGGGTGCTGATTACATCCGTTGTCGCGCTGATTTTTTTTACCGTATTTTTTCTTGTCGAAAGTGTGAACTGCATGTGGGTCAGCACGGCGGAAAAGGGAGTGGGGGCAGATGAAATTCAGGCCTGCCGGATCTTAAACATGTATCGTCCGAATTCACATCGTGACAGTAAGATAGGTATTTTCATTGCAATTTTCATGCTGGCAAACGCAGGTGCGATTATGCTTTACGGCTATTTGTCTGCGCTTTATCTAGCAAGGAGCTTTATTAAAAAGAAATAGCTGTAAATTGTTTTATTTGTAATATCTTTTTTGATAGGATTGTTTGGTGTATCTATATTCGTTCACAATTTAAAATCATGTATAAAAAATTATTGTTAATTCCGGCTTTGATGCTGGTTCCAAATCTTGTTTCGGCCGATTTTCCGGATGTCGCGCAAAGTGACGTTTATTATGACGCGGTGAATTACGTTCAGGAAACGGGGATTGTGGAAGGCTATCCCAACGGCACTTTTCAGGCGTGGGCACCCATTAACAGAGCGGAGTTTACTAAAATGCTGGTGGAAGCCGCCTATGATGCGGCGGAAATAAATGCGTGCACCGACTATACATTCCCCGATGTTCCGGTAAACGAATGGTACGCGCCTTATGTTTGTACAGCCAAAAAGAACGGTGTGGTGGACGGCTACCCGGACGGTAATTTTCAGCCGGATCTGTCAATCAATTTTGCCGAGGCAGCGAAAATTCTGGTAAATACGCTCGGTCCGGAACCGATTGGTCTGGAGTTGAGTTCCGGTGAGTGGTACACGCCTTATGCTAACGCGCTTTCGTCGGTAAACGCCATCCCCGTGGAAATTACCGATTACGTTAACTTTATTACCCGCGGGCAGATGGCCGAAGTCGTTTACAGACTTAGGGAAAACATCACCAACAGACCGTCTCTGAAAACGGAGGAAATCGGTTTCCAGAATAAAATATCCAACTATTATCTTAACATCTCCTTCAAAAATTATGAGGAAGCCTTTGCGATGAAACTGGATGCGGATATGACTTTGGAGGAGTTTAAAGCCTTGTATGCGGATTTTCCGATGTCGGGCGTCTGGGATTTTGTTAAGTTGAGAGACAATGTTTATTCTTTTCATGTTGTGACTCTGGATTTTGAAGACACGTCGGAGAGGTACGCGGTTACAATGGAAGTGGTGGGTGATAAACTTAAAACGCTTTCCTCCGAAAAAGTGCGTGAGTCGGTTTTGAGTGAACTGGTTTATGACGACAACCTTAAAGCTCAAATCAAGTGGTCGTTTGGGAAATATCTGGTGATTGTTACCCGCGACGGTGTGAGCGAAACGGCTTATGAAGTTGATACAACGGGCGCCCCGGCAACCAACGTCCTTGACCTTTCTTTTTCCGAAAGCGGCAGGTATCTGACTTTTACGTTAAGGGGTTGGGAGTTTGCCCTTACCAACGTTTACGACACCGTGGGAAAGAAATTAAACGATACAATGCTTATAGGAGGCTCATTGTATGGATTCACACCTGACGAAAAATATTTTTATTTCTGCAGTGAATCGGGAATGATAAGCGGTATGGCGGTTGTTTTGAACCTGCCCGATATGAGCGAAAGAAGAATGCTCTCGAAGGATGATTCGTATTTGGGAACCTGCGGTCCTTATGACGGGGTAAACAATTACTTCCGCTTTGGCACTGGCAATATGGATACAAATTCGATTGAGTTTCACACCTACGACATAGACGCGGATGAGCTGATTTAGGTCTGATTGTGAGACGGAACAGTTTGTGCTAGATTATCTGGGCATTTCTTATTTTTAAAAAGATGTCCGAACCCGTATCCGAACCCACAAATACCGTTAACGAATTTGAAGACCGCAAGCGCAAGCTGAATGAGCTTAGGGAAGGCGGTATCCAGCCTTATCCTCAGAGGTTTGAGCGCACGCATACGGCGGAACAAGCGCGCGCCGAGGGCGAAAAAAATCCCCCGCGGGAGCTGGAAATGATTCTGGCCAATCCCAAAACGGATATGCGGATCAGCGGAAGGCTGATGTTGATGCGGCCGCACGGCAAACTGACTTTTGGCAAACTTAAGGATTTTAGCGGTGAAATTCAGATTTGTTTTATGAAGGATTTTACCGGCGAGGACGCCTACGCCAATCTGAAAAAAGTGGATATGGGGGACTTCGTGGGGGCGAGTGGAGAGCTTTTTATCACACGCCACGGCGAGCTTACTCTGCTGGTTAAGGAATATGAACTGCTTGGAAAAACTTTGCGTCCGCTTCCGGAAAAGTTTCACGGGCTGAAAGACGTTGAGGCTAAATACAGATACAGGTATCTGGATTTGCTGACCGAGCCGGATTCGTACAAGAGATTTTTATTCCGCACGCGTTTGATTACGGCTATCAGAAGGTATATGGATGAGCACGGTTTTGTGGAGATTGAAACGCCGATTTTACAGCCGGTGGCCTGCGGGGCCGCGGCAAAGCCTTTTACCACGCATCACAACGCGCTGGATTTTGACGTGTTTTTGCGGATCGCGCCGGAAACTTATTTAAAGAGGGCGATTGTGGGCGGGTTTGACCGCGTGTATGAAATCGCCAAGTGCTTTAGGAACGAGGGGATGGATCCGTCCCACCTGCAGGAATTTACGATGCTTGAATATTACGCTTCCTACTGGAGTTTTGAGGATAACATGAAATTTACGGAGGAGTTTTTGTCTGCGGTGATTAAGGAAACCAGCGGCGATTTGCGTGTGGAGGTGATGGATCGTGACGGCAACAAACAGCTTGTGGACTTTACCCCGCCGTGGCCGCGGCTGAATTTTGTGGAGCTGATTGAAAAAGACAGCGGAATAAATATTCTGGATTTTTACGGGGACGCGGATGGGCTCCGGGCCGAGACTAAGCGCAAAAAAATTGTAATCGAAAAAGCGGAAAACATGGGTTACGGGAACTTGTGCGATGCTTTATATAAAAAAGTTTCGCGGCCGCAGTTGATTCAGCCGGCGTTTGTGATCAAGCATCCGGTGGACACCAAACCACTGGCGCGCAGGAATGACGCGGATCCCCGTCTGGCCGACACTTTTCAGGTGTTGGTGAATACATGGGAAATCGTTAACGCCTACGGCGAGCTGATTGATCCGCTTGATCAAAGAGAGCGCTTGGTTAAGCAGTCCACCGCGCGCGAGGGCGGCGACGAGGAGGCGATGATGATGGATGAGGATTATCTGCTGGCGATGGAGCATGGAATGCCGCCAATGTCCGGGTGGGGCCTTGGAATTGACAGGTTTGTGGCGCTTTTAACGGGCCGGGACAACCTGAAAGATACCGTGCTTTTCCCTTTAATGAAACCCGAAACACAGTTCAAGGATGAACTTACCGGTGTTGGTGTGGAGGAAAAATCGCCAAAGAAAAAATCAAAAAAATAATTTTCCCCGATGGAAAAAAAAGGCATGCTGAAAAAATTCTACGAATGGATGTTTGTTTATAGCCCGTGGGTGTTTTTGGCCGGGATGCTGCAGTTCCACTTTCAGCAGTTTGTTCCTTTTAACAGGCTGTTTATGGGTGCGAACTTTTTTGATTATGTGACGGTTACCGATTTTCTGGTGATTTTGATTTTCTTTGTTTTTGCCTACGGATTTTCCAAAAAAGCCATTGTCTGGAATGGAAACCGGCTGGGCCGTCCTTTGCAGGCGGCCATTTTTCTGCTTGTGCTGGCCGGAATTTTGCAGATCGCCTTTCAGGAGGTTTTTGAGCCGGTGCTGGTGACCCCCACGGAATACTTCCGCAGTATGTTTATTTTTCCGCTTATTTACATGGTTCTGGCTTACAAGACTTTGGATAGCCGGACGTTTAACCGCATGCTCCAAAGCTATGTTCTGATGGTGGTTTTTTTCTGCGTGATGGCTTTGTTCCAATATTTTACCGGGCTGTTCCCGGGCGAAAAGCACGACTTTATGGGCAGGCTGGTCTGGCCGTTTGTGGACTTTGTTTCCATGAAATCCACCAGCGCCAACTGGGCGGCCTTCTTTGTAACTCCGGCTTTTATTCTTTCTTTTATTCATGTCTGGAAGAAACGCGATTTGAAAATTTTTGTTCCCGCTTTGATTTTGTCGGCGATTGTGATTTATATGACACAGTCCTATGGGGCTTACGCGGCGGCTTTCACCGGTATTACTTTTTATCTTTTCCGCGAACTTAAATTCAAGAAATTTTTGGCGGTTTTTGTTTTGATATTGATAGCGGCAGGCGGGATTTATCTGGCCCAAATCAATACCAAAAAATTCCAGGTGAGCTACGGGGACGCCGAATACAGATATTCAAATTCGGTGGATAGCAGAAAGGATATTTACGCCATGAACTGGCATATTCTGCTTACCCGGCCGATTATGGGTGTGGGGATGAATCAATACCAAAGCTATTTTGCGGCCAATCACAAAGAGGTGCTGGGGCGCGATTACGGAGAGGTGCAGTTTCCACCGCACGCGCATAATTTTCTGGTGAGCATCTGGACTTCGCTGGGCGGGTTGGGGCTGATCGCGATGATTATTCTGATTATTGATTTGCTGTGGAGGCATCGCTTAAAACCCGAATACCCCGCGGTTTTCGCGCTGATTGCGATAATGACCCACGGGCTTGTGGATTCGTATTATTGGCGACAGGAAATAGCCTACATCTTCTGGATGACAGTGCTTTTTACTTACCTCCTGAATATGTCGGCCACTCTTCATCAAGAAAGCTGAGAATCGCACCCTTCACCTCTTCGGTCATTTTGACGCTTCTATTCTCGACAAACGGCTCATCTATTTTCGGCGCTTTTTTGGCTGACCTTCTCTGCTCAAGTAGAAAATTAATCAATTTGCAAATGGCATCCGGATTTTTGATGCGCGCGGTTTCCGTCAATAAAGCCAATAATACGGCATTACGAACGTCTTCCCCCATTTCCTCCACGGGAATATCGGGATTATCGGTAAGGTGTTCAACCAGCGCCTCAACATTTTCCACTTGCGTTAAATCCTGAATTTCCTTGATTTGTTTCGTTCTGTCTGTCGGCGGCTTATCACGGTTTATTCTACTCTTCATTGGGGTTGATTATTTTTGTCCTATAGCCCGGTATGGTTTCATGCTTGCGGGGTTCCTGATCTTCTGCGGGTTTGTATCCGGGGAGTGTGGGCAGTATCCGTTTTTTAAAATTGGAGGATATCCGGGATAAATCTTCACCGGCAACCGAAACCGGCAGACCCATTTTTTGCCTGCGGATATTGAGCAATAAATCAATATGGTCGCGGATATTTGAAGGGCGGTTGTGGGGGGGCGCGTCAATCATTAACACCTGCAAAACCGCGTATCTCATTTTGGGCCCCAGATCGTTAAGATCCGTTTCCGGATGATCGGTGAGTTCCATAATCACATCAACCAAGTTTTCCAATCCGCTTTTTTCCTGGATTTGGACTATTCTGTCCATGCGTTCGCTTAGAGACATTTTTGGCCTGTTAACACCCGCCATACAAATTCTTTGTTAGAGGAGTGTATTTATATATCATTATACAATAATTGTCTATTTTATTTTTTCCCGTATTTATAATAAGGTATGCGCATGGATAAAATAGCGGTTTTAGATTTTGGAGGCCAGTATGCTCATCTGATTGCCAACAGGGTGAGACGGCTTAACGTGTTCAGCGAAATTCTGGATGGGGAGACGCCGGCGGATAATCTAAAGGACTATAAAGGGATTATTCTTTCGGGCGGACCACAGAGCGTATATGACAAGGAATCGGTTAAGTGCGACGCCGGGATTCTGGAGCTGGGGATTCCGCTTTGGGGAATCTGTTACGGACATCAACTGTTGGCTCATATTCAGGGGGCCGAGGTCAAGCACGCGCCCGAATCCAAAGAATACGGTCTGACGGAAATGACGGTCAAAAATAAGAAAGGGATTTTTGCGAATTTGGAGGATAAAGAAACGGTTTGGATGAGCCACGGGGATACGGTTACGGAACTTCCCGCGGGATACGAGGTTATCGGTTCAACCAAAAACGGCGAATGGGCCGCGCTGGCGAATTTTGAAAAGAATTTGTACGGATCGCAGTTTCATTTTGAGGTTACCCACACGGTTCACGGCATGAAGATGCTGGATAATTTTTTGAATATCTGCGGGGTTAAGCGCGAGTGGAAGATAGAGGATTTTGTGAAGGATAAAATTGAGGAGATTCGCGCGCAGGTGGGGGACAATAAAGTGTTTATGCTGGTTAGCGGAGGGGTGGATTCCACGGTGGCTTTTGTGCTTCTGGATAAGGCTATCGGCCAGGAGAGGGTTTACGGTATGTTTGTGGATACGGGATTTTTGCGTATGGACGAAAGGGATCAGGTGGAAAAAAGTTTAAAGGACGCGGGGTTTGAAAATCTGCACATAGTGGATGCCAGTGAAAGATATTTTAAGGCTCTGGAAAATATTTTTGATCCGGAGGCCAAAAGAAAAATAATCGGCGATATGTTTATTACCATTCAGCAGGACGCGGTTGCCGATTTAAAACTGAATCCCGATGAATGGCTGCTTGGGCAGGGAACGATATATCCCGATACGATTGAGAGCGGCGGAAGCAAGCACTCGGCCAAAATCAAAACGCACCATAACAGGGTGGAGCAAATTGAGCGGCTGATTGCCGAGGGTAAAGTGATCGAACCGCTGGCGCAGTTGTATAAGGACGAAGTGCGGCAGGTGGGTGAAATGCTGGGTCTGCCGACTGAGATGGTCTGGCGGCATCCTTTTCCGGGGCCGGGATTGGCCGTGCGGTGCCTGTGCGCGCATGAGGAGATTTATCCGGAAAACTACAGAATGGTTGAGGATAAAATTGACGAGCGGTTGAAAGAGGACGGGCTTGAGGCTTTTATTCTGCCGATTCAGAGCGTGGGTGTGCAGGGGGATTTCCGAACTTACAGGAACCCGCTGGTGCTTGTGGGTGGCGCCGACTACCCAAAACTGAATTCTCTTGCCACCGAACTGGTTAATCAAAACGAAGAGGTGAACCGCGCCATCTGGCTCGTGGAACCGGCTAAAATAGACACTTTGAAAGTGCACAAATCTTTTTTAACGCGCGAAAGGATTGAACTTTTGCAGAAAGCGGACGCGGTGACTAATGAGTTTATGGTACGGCACGATCTTTCACGGGCCATCTGGCAGTTTCCCACGGTGCTGATTCCGTTGAGTGTGAACCGCGATAACGGGGAGGCGGTGGTGCTTAGGCCGGTGGAATCGGAAGAGGCGATGACCGCCAATTTTTACCAGATGGACACAAATATTTTAAAGGAACTGGCCGCCGAGCTGATGAAGATTGAAGGCATCACGGCGGTGTTTTACGACATTACAAACAAACCGCCGGGAACCATTGAATGGGAGTAAAGCACGAGGAATTCAATTTGATAACAAGTGCAAAAAGTTCAAACAGCCTATCATGATAGGCTGTTTGAATATCTCGGATCATGATCCTCGATATTTTGCATAATTGTTGTTATCAAATTGAATTCCTCGCGCTTTTAGGATGAAATATCCGCTTTAAAGACTTCTTCGATTTTTTGGCCGAGGAATTTGGAGGCGGCGGCGGCGAAGCGGGTTGGGTCGTCGGTGGTTGTGTAGGTGCGCTTTTTGCCTTTTGTAAGCAAGGTTTCTATTTCGGGGTGTCGCTTTAGGTAGTCAACCAGGCTGTGCGCGACGATTTTTCCGGGGTTGGGGACGGTTATTCTTTTGCCCATGATTTGGCGGAATTCCTTTAGCAGAAGCGGATAGTGAGTGCATCCCAGAATGAGTGTGTCCACGTTTGCGCTTTTTATGGGGCGCAGATATTTTTTTAGGATCATGCGGGTTTCGGGCTTTTTGATCCAATCCTCCTCCACCAGCGGGACCAGCAAAGGGCAGGCCTGCGAATAGACTTTGATATCGGGATTTAAGTGATGGAGTTCCACTTCGTAGCTTTTTGAATTGATGGTGGAGCGGGTGCCGACCACTCCCACGCGGTTGTTTTTGGTGATTTTTACGGTTTCTTCCACTATCGGTTTGATCACTCCCAGGATTTTTCTATCTTTTACATTGGGTACAAGCAGATATTCCTCCTGAATTTCGCGCAGAACCTGCGATGAAACGGTGTTGCAAGCGGTGATAATAAGTACGCATCCCTGTCCGAAAAGGTAGTTGATGCCCTGTTCCGTAAATTTCTTTAACGTTTCGTGGCTGCGGTTACCGTAGGGTGCGCGGGCGTTGTCGCCCAGATAAAGATAATCGTAATCGGGAAGTTCTTTTATCAATTCTTTTAATACCGTGAGCCCGCCGTAGCCGGAATCAAATACACCAATCATGTATATATTATTATTTCGCATGGAATATAACACAAATGAGCACGCAAATGTTAAATGATTAATGACCCGGGCGGAGGGAGGGGCGGGCGGGGAATACTCATTGACGAGGTGGCGGCATCATGATGCCGCCGCCCGGGGCGGAGCGTACATGTTAGCGCAGCCCCGCTTCGGCAAGTATTTCACGAACGCCCCTCCCTCCGCCCGTCCCCGCCCAATCATAATGAAATTGCCTTTCGGTCGGCGGAATGTGTATATTATGGGCATGGATAATTCGGATTCCACAAACGGGCGTAATTATCTGATAAGCGGCATGTTTATAGCAACCGGCGTGCTTGTTGGTATGCTTATCACCATGCAGTTTAAAAGCGCCATCCCCGCAACCATGTTTCCGGTGGATGAATTGAAAGCGCAGAAAGAACTGATAGACAGCTATGTATCCGATCAGGGTCTTTTAAAAACCAAAATCACCAATTTAAGAAACCAGATTGATGAGGCGCGCGGACAATCGGCGGAGCTGGCCAAAGACAATAATCTGGAAACTCTCAACTCCCTGAAAAAAGATATGGGGCTGGAACTGGCACGGGGTCCGGGAGTACTGATCAGCCTGAATGACGGGATGTTTGTGAACCGCGACAGCGCCGAAGCGATCAGTCAATCACTGATACATGCTTCGGATTTAAGGGATATTGTAAACATTCTTCGCACGGCCAGAGCCGAGGCGATAGCCATAAACGATCAGCGGATAATCGCATCCACACCGATAACTTCAGTGGGAAACACGATACTTGTTAATAACTTTCATCTGCTTCCGCCTTTTACGGTAACCGCTATCGGCGATTCGGAAGTGCTTTTGCAAAGACTGAACGATCCGACTTCTCTTCCCGATATGCAAAAAAGAGCGGGGGAAATGAAAATCCAGTTCGAAGCCGTGTCGGTGGACGGGCTGATGGTTCCGCTTTACAACGGCAATTTGAGTACCAAATTCATCCGGCTTAACACCAGCACCGAGACATGAAAAAAATCCAAAAAAACGAGCTTTCCATATTACTGACGGCGGTTGTGCTGGGACTTTTGATTGCCGTGCAGGCAAGATCTTTTGAGGATGTGAGTGATGTAATCAGCCGAAACACACGGTCGGACGTTTTCCGTGAAATCCAGATACTTAAAAAGACCAACGAAACCCTGCTGGATGAGACTTTTGAGCTGGCGGATCAGCTGGATAATATATCCAACAACCAGGAGGCGCTGGATTCCGTGAAGGCGGAAATAGAAAAATATATGATTATTACTGGCAGGGTTAATGTGGCGGGCCCCGGCTTAAACGTAAAAATGCACGGGGACATAAAAGGCATCTGGCTCACCGACACCGTAAACGAACTATTCACGGCCGGGGCCGAGGCGGTAAGCGTTAATTCCATCCGACTGACCAATCAAACCATCGGGTTTGACACCATTCCGAGCGGCCAAATTCTTTTGAACGGCGTGATTCTGAACAAACCTTACGTGGTAACGGCCATCGGGGACAGAAACGTGCTTAAAGAGGCGCTGGAGCAACCCGAGGGCATTATTGAAAGGATGAACCGCAACATCACGGACGCCGTAATTGAACTGTCCCAGGAGGACCTGATTGAAATGGATAAAGTGATTTGATTTTCCATCGTCCCTTTTGCTCTTATTACATTGTGCTCAAATTTGACACAGACCGACTTTTTGTAGTATTCATTATTCCTTTTTTAAAGAAATATGACCGATCTGCCAAAACGTAT
The DNA here is from genome assembly GCA_041738505.1 of Candidatus Altimarinota bacterium. GTDB lineage: Bacteria > Patescibacteriota > Gracilibacteria > UBA1369 > UBA1369 > JBGSPQ01. Next base: position 57,293 of record JBGSPQ010000034.1, read on the forward strand.
TGATAATTTCGACGAATTAGAATTTGATGCGGCCGATCAATGTGGAAATTATACCAAACTGTTTGAAACACTAAACAGACAATATGCCGACAGTTGGGCCAAAGATGCCGCTTTCTGGTTTGATAAAGGGCTATATTTAGTGGCTTTAAAAGCCATTGATCCTAAACCGGGAGAAACTCACGTGGATGTGGGATCGGGAACGGGAGTGCTTGTTAGCATACTGAAAGAGTTAAATCCGGATTCCGTGGTTTACGGTATTGATGAAAACGAACAACTTTTGATGGATGCGTTTCAAGCGATGGAGGCACACAGGGTTCCGGCAAACATTGCCGGTAGTAAAGAAATAATTTTCAAGCCCGACGGGACTGTTATGCATGAGCCCGCATTCCACAAGCAAATGGAAACACTGGATCTGACTGCCAGGGACAAGATCCATTTAATTTGTGATGATATCCGTAAATGTAAGGTTATTGACCGCATTCTGGGTGACCGTAAAATTGACAGCGGCTCCCTTCTTATGCCCGGATGCAGTCTTAGCCAATGTTTTCAGGAACCTTTTAAATTCGGCATGGCAGAGGATGCGGAGCTACGACAAAGAGCGGTTTTTATTGCCGATATCATACGCAAAAAAACGTTTGAATTCATGGCCAGAAAACTGAAGGAAAACGGACGACTGGTGGTTGGGGACCGGATGATGCTTCCCGAGGGGCATGAAATGGCATTTATCAATGCATCTATCAGAACCAAACTGGCCTCTCTTTGCGAATATTTTGAATTTGATCATGTATCTTTACTGAAAGCCGACTTTGTAGACGGAAAGCATTTAAAAATAGATACCGCCGAAGGCAGAACAATAGTCAGCCCCGATTCCACAATCAAACTTATTACATCAATGGATCAAGATGGTTTTAAGGAAATGCTTGGAATTGACGTAAAACATACCGCTCTTGTCTATAAACTGAACAGGAATAATGTTCCCTTAAAAGGCGGATTTGTCAGTGAAGAAGAGAAAAGGCGTGACAGAAACCGCAGAAAGAAGCAAAAACGGAAGAAATAGGCTACTTCATGAATACAAACAGCCACAGCGGCTGAAGAATCATGATAATGAAAAGCAGGACAAAATAGACCTTTTTGCTTAGGTTTTCCTCTTTAAGTTTCTTTTTTATGCGCTCAAGTTTTTCGCGTAGCGACTCGGTTTCTTCTTCCAGTTCCAGCCGCGCGGCCTTTTCGGTACTTAACAGACGCTGGTGATCGAGCAGGGGAACCGACTCTTTGACCATCGCCTCCAGCCTGCCCACGCGGTAATTGGCACCCTCCAGCCTGGATTGTTTGACCTCAACTTCCTCTTTCAGCTCTTCGTACAGTTTTTTGTAGATGTCCACCTCCTCTTTCCGGCTGTTTTTTGAGCTTCGCGCGATTTCCTGAGTAGACGCAATGTGGACATCGTCTATAGACATGTCTACCGGAGTAGACACCGCTTTGTCTATAGACATTTCATCTGTAGACATGTCGCTTAAGACACTTTCACTGTCTACTCTTTTTTGACGCTTCAATCCCTGTATTTCTTTTTTATCAAGCCATATCCTGCCGTCTATTTTTTCCGCGGCGATTTTGTTTTGCGAAATATACCTGTCTACTGTCCTCATTGACACTTTTAACAGTTTCGAAGCCGCTTTTCTGTCTATTTTACCGTTCATTTATGTAAATTTTAATTGTCTATAGACACCATGTAGACAAAAAGTAGACAATGTCCACTCCGATTCTAGCAAAATGTCTACATATGTCCACCCCTGTCCACTTGTCATCCGGAGCCGTGCGGACACCCAACCGATAACGCCCGCCCCTGTACGTATTTATTTACTTTTTCCCGCTAATGTTTATAATAAATTTTAGTATTTTTAAGCGAATTTATTTTGCAAATGAAGGGCAAAAAACTGGTGGGGGGTGTTTGTCTGATTGCTCTTTTGTGGTCGCAGGGGGCGGCATTGGCCGTAACCCGTGATTTTTTGGGAGATTTTAAGGCTTCGGTTTCGGAACTGGTGATCAAACGTCTGCTGATTTCGGAAACGGATTATCCCGCCAAGCTGATGACGCGCGGCGAGGCCGTGAACCGCATTGTGGAGGCTTTTAACCTGAAAACGGCCAAGGCGACTTATTTGGCCGATTGTCTGGCCCACGCAGATGAATGTTTTTTTGTGTTTTCGGCGATGTCGGATTTTGACGATATTTCTTTTGAGCCTCTTAAACTTTATCCCGATGTGCATTCCAATTTCCGCTATTACGAGGCGATAAACGTGGCCTCTATGCTGGGTCTGGTGCACGGCTATATGGATGAGGAGGACACTCCTTTTCGGCCCGAGTCCGTTATTACCCGTATTCAGGCTTTAAAAATTATGCTGTCGGCTTCCGATTTGATGCAGTGGAAAGAGCAATTTGAACTAACCGGTGAAGCGCCGAATCTGCCTTATAGAGATGTGGACGAGGAAAATCCCGCAATGTGGTGGTATCCGCGTTACCTTGATTTCGCCCTTACCGCCGGGATTGTGGAGGCAGGTGAAACTTTCAGACCGGATGAGCCGATTACTCTGCAGGAGCTGGCGGAAATGGTTGACAAGGCCCTGCGCTATAAGGAAGATAGCCCCGATGATACGCAAATTTACGCATGAAGAGATTCAGTTATCCAAGCCTTCGCCCGAAGAAGTGAAGGTTTTTAAGCGTACGCCGGTAAGCGTGGTGCTTAACGACATCCGCAGTTTATACAATGTGGGAGCGATGTTTCGCACCTGCGACGCAATTCTGGCCGAAAAAATGTTTTTGTGCGGGATCACCGGCCATCCACCCAGAAAGGAGATTGATAAGGTGGCGCTGGGAGCCGTGGAAGTTGTTCCCTGGGAGTTTGTGCCGTCGGCGGTGGAAACTCTTCTTAAACTCAAAGAAAAGGGGGTCAAAATTGTGGCGCTTGAGCTTGCGGAGGGCAGCGAACATTTTAAGGAATTTGAATACCCTTTTCCGATGGCTCTGGTGGTGGGTAATGAAGTGGAGGGAATTTCCGATGAGTTGATGGAGCTGGTTGATTATTGCGTATCCATTCCCATGCTGGGACGGGCCAATTCATTGAATGTGGCGACGGCATACGGTATTGTCGCGTACGAAATTTTGCATCAATACAATGAAAAAATCGCAAATAAAAATTGATTTTGAAAATTTTACTTTGGAAAAAGGCTTAAATAAGGCCGTTTTTGCCAAATATCTGCCGCGGGCGGAAAAAATCCTGCAAAAAGAGGGACTTAAAAACATTTCGGGAAGGATTGGTTTGAGCCTTGTTGACAACAAAACAATCCGCAAAATCAATAAAAAATACCGGAAAAAGGATGTTCCCACGGACGTGGTTTCTTTGAGCTACATTGAAAATGTCCGTAATAAGGCCGTTTCTTTTCCGGTTGATGATTTGATCGGCGAGATTTTTATTTCGGTGGAAACGGCCAAAAAGCAGGCCGATGAGTACGGGTGGAGTCTGAATGAAGAATTGATTTTTCTATTTGTGCACGGACTGCTGCATGTTTTCGGGTTTGATCATATGAATGAATCCGATAAAAAAATTATGTTCGGTTTGCAGGAAAGGATCATACCGAGTTGAGATAATCCTGCGGACGTAAATCCGCTTCCGATTTGATGATTATTATATTTGCCATACCTCTTTTTTATGGTATAATTTATTGATTGAATAAAAATAAAAAACAAACATCATGAATATTAAAAAAATCTTTTCAAAACTTACCGCGAAAAAATTGTATCTGGCTATAGGCGGAGTGCTTTTGGTTGCCGTTGTTGCCGGGGCCATGATTCTGCCGGGAACGCTTTTTAGAGGATTGATTCCAACGCAATATAATCCGGGTGTTGTTAATCAGTTAATAACCCCGCTTAGAACGGTGTGCACAGTTGACAGAAATCCCGCTTTCACAAATCAGGAGGTTACTTTCACAACCACACCGGCGGGGGGCAAACCACCATACACATATACATGGACTTCCCCCAACGCGGCAACTAATGTGACTTCAGTAACGGATCCGGTCTTGACCACATTTTATGACCATGAGGGTAATTTTGAGACCAGAACATATGTGAGGGATGCAAACGGAGATACCACTTGGGAACCGTGCGATGTAGTTGAAGTGAATGATCCTCCGCCACTGTTAATTGATTGTGATGTTGATCCAAGTCCGGTCATTACAGGTTCACCGGCTATTTTTACCGGAGTCGCGAGCGGTGGGGTTCCCCCGTACCGATATGTATGGATTGATACAAATCTACCTCAGGATCCGGATATCCACGGCAAATTAACCCAATCAATTTCTCTTACTTTTGATAATCCCGGAAGCCCGAGCAATATTGTGGCGGGTGTCGCTGATTCCAGAGTGCAAAATAACGGTAAAACCAAGGTCTGCCAGTTTGTGGTGCAGACATCGATACTGGCTCCCCCTCCCATTCTGCCGGTTACAGCCGGCTGTGCCGCAAGCCCCAATCCGGCGACGGTGGGCGAGGAAGTTACATGGACCGCCACAGCGGCGGGAGGAAGCGGATCATTTGATTACGTCTGGTATGACACGTCAGATCCCGCGGTAAACGGGAAAACCACGCAGAGTGTTAAGACCACTTATACGGCTGCCGACGACAGCAAGAGTGTTAATCTGATTGTGACCGACCAAGACAATAATGCTTTGTCCGACGGTGCCACTTGCGATGTTGCAATTGAGGAGGCTCCGCCACAAGTTGATCCATTAATAGCATCATGTTCGGTTGTGCCCACATCCATCGGATCAGGAGATACGGTTACATGGACGGCGAATGCATCGGGTGGAGATGGCTCTTATACTTATTTGTGGGCGGGAGACAAAATTGACAACAAAACAACCAAAACCGTTCAGGCCATGTTTACGCAAAAGCCTCTGACCAACCTGTATAAAGTTATTGTTTCTTCGGCTGGTCAGCTCAAGACCGTTACGTGTCCGACACTTACGTTTGTGGCGGCCGCACCGCCGGTGACACCTCCTGTTACACCTCCGGATGAAGAGGAAGAAGAGGAGGTTGAGGAAACCGGCGAACCGAGCAAGTGCCCGGGTGTAAATTATCCGGTTGATATTGATGGTCACTGGGCCGAGGACTATATCAAAAAAGGTTATGATTACTGTTTGTTTAAGGGAGTGGGCGGTAAGTTTTTTCCGGACAGGCAAGCCACCAGAATTGAAGCGGCGTCCATGATTCTTTATTCCAAAGACAAAAATCCGTCTTCCACATGCACAACACTTGCCTGCCTTACGCCTTTTAACGACCTGCAAGATGAAGATCAGGGAGCGATTTTGAATCCGTTATATTTTGAATCTCTGATAGAGGGTTATCCCAACAATCAGTTCCGCCCGCAAACGCTGATTACCCGCGCCGAGGGCGCTTCGCTGATTGTAAGGGCGTTTTTTGAGCCTTTTGACAGGGAATGTTATGACCCGCACTGCGGGGCAGGATGGCCGGATAATTTCTTTCTGGATATTACCGAAACCTGGCAGGGCAAATATATCCGCGTACTTTGGGATTTGAGGATTATGACGGGTGCGGGGCCGAACAAGGTTGAGCCGAACAGAAGCATCACGCGCGCCGAAATGGCCAAGATGATTGTTCTGGCGTATGAGGAAACTCATTAATAATCAATTCAAATAACAAAAACAAAATGAATATAAAAGCACTGCTACAAAACCGAAGGATTCTTCTCACACTGGTTGGTGTGCTTTTGGTCGCGGTTGTGATAGGCGCCATTTATCTGCCGGGAACGCTTTTTAGAGGCGCCCTGACACCGACTATTACCGCACCGATTTCAGACTTTCAGCCGACCAGCCCCGAAGTGATCACTTATACAACTATAACTGAAAGTACCACAACAACCGAAACCGCCGCTGTTCCTTCCAATATGGCCGCCCCCGAAGAAACCGCCGATGAAGAGATTAATATGGCTTATGTTGATATGCTTTCCGATAGCAATGTGGGCGGAATAACATCGGTTTCACTTGCGGAAAGCGAACTTTCCGGACTGACTGAGGGAAACTATACCACAACAACGGAAACAGCGGAGGAAGGTGAAACTTCAAGCCTGGCTGTGACCGGAGAAAGCTCGACATTATCTGAATTAGCATATTCGGGAGATCTTTCCGTGATTGATAATGATACGTTTACTTACTTGCCGGAGCTTAGCCCGGCTGCCGATACGCCAACGGAGTATTCATTGAATTGCGAACCGGTTTCGCTTTCGGATTTGCAGGATTTTAGGGCGGGCCGTGAAATGCAGTGGAAAGCGGAAATCACCCCGGCGGTAAGCCAGACAATAATTTATACCTGGAGCGGAAACGAACTGCTTGCCACAAACGGCAATCCCGTAAACGCCTTATATCAAGAAGCGGGCACTTATTATGTTACGGCCATAGCAACGCCGGTGGAAACTTTTGCCACGAATGTCGCGGGGCCTATTACAGAGCCGCTGTTTGACAGATGTTCGGTGGAAATTCTGCCCGCGGAGCAGTCTTCATCATCCGATGCAATATCGACTATCACCCTTTCAACACTTGATCACTCCAACGATTTACGTATTAATTCAACTACAGATGAGACAACAACGACGGAGGATCAAACCGCTACTTATTCGCTGACGGAGGGAGCGGATCCAACCGTCACTTATTGTTTGACGGAGGGAGCGGATCCAACCGTCACTTATTCTTTGACGGGGGAGCTGGAGGATGCTGCAGAGGAAGAAAAAACTGTTACCGAAAGAACCGTGACAGCAGAGGAGACAACTGTTACCGAAGAAACTGACACTGCAGAGGAAGAAACGACCGTTACTGAAAGAACCGTGACAACAGAGGAGACAACTGTTACCGAAGAAACTGATACTACAGAGGAAGAAACAACCGTCACTCAAGTTCCGGTTACCCAAACGACAACCACCGTTACTACGGAGCAAAATCTTAGCAAGTGTGGTACGCCCTACCCCGATGATATTGCCGGACACTGGGCGGAATCCTACATCAAAAAAGGGTATGATGAATGTTTGTTTACGGGAATTGACGGTAAATTCCATCCTGATTGGGAAATTTACCGCATGGAGGCGGCTTCCATGCTTTTGTACGCGCTGGGAATGGAGCCGAATCTTAAATGCTTTGACAATGATTGCGGCACTCCTTTCAACGATCTTCCGAGTCCCAAGGAAGGCGGTATCATTCAGCCTTTATTTGATAAAGGGTTGATTGAAGGCTATAGCCGGACTTTATTTAAACCTAAGGGTTTTCTTACACGCGCGGAGGGAGCTTCCATGATTGTTCGCGCCTTTTTTGAACCTTTTGGAAGGCTATGCACCGATCCCCACTGCGGAGCCGGATGGCCGGATAATTTCTTTTACGACATCCATGACCAGTGGCAGGGGCAATATATCCGAGTGCTTTGGGACAAAGATATTCTCACCGGTTCGGGCCCGAACAGGGTTGAGCCGGACAATTACATCACCCGCGCCGAAATGGCCAAGATGATTGTGATGGCGTATGAGGAGACAAAATAAATAATATAAATTTTTTATACCTAAAAAAACACAAATATGAAAAAGTTTTGGTCAAAAAAGAAAAAATCCAACGCCTATTATTATCTTGGCGCAGCGGTATTGGTGCTGGTAGTGGCCGGGGCTTACGCTTTTTCCAGCGGCAACCTGTTTCAGGGGGCGTTAACGGGACTGTATCCTACCTCGCCGACAGTAAAGACATATAAACCTGTTACCACTTCAACATCAACCTCCGGTACACAGTCTATTATCAAAACAACTTCAACAACGACCACCAATAATACCGCTTATCAAGTTTCACCTCAGCAGCTGGCACCCCCGACTATTGGAAGTGTGTCCGTGGATAAAACCAATTATGTGGCGGAAACAGGCTCATTGAAAATCACTTACAATCTCCAGGGTTTATCCCCTGCCACAATCTTGTATGTGGTCGTGAATGATAATGATGGCAATAATGTTTTCAGAAAGCAATTTACGGCAACGGAAGATCCGTCATATTTATCTTTGGGACTGCATTCGTATACATGGAATGGAAAAGATTTTTATGGCAAAACTGTAAGTCCAAACGGTTATAAGGTTAAAGTCTACGGAAAAAGAAACACAGATGATATCCCGGAAAAAAGTATTAATGTAACCGTCATAAATAAAGATCTTTCCTACCTCGGTCCGATAACATCTTCATGGCCCGTAAGTGCCGCAACAATGACCACCCCCAATGTTATTGAAAAAACCTACAATACAACCACAAAAAAACATCGCATTAAAGTTGGTTTTGAGTTGATGGGATCAAGTGGGGATAATGAAATCAGAATGGGATACAGGGACGCCAAGGGTTCGCAATTTAAGTATTGGACTCTTAAGGATCTTCCCAATGGTAAATACTCCATTTTCTGGGATGGCATCAACATGTATAACGAAGTAATAAATACGGCGGTCAACCAGGATTATATTTTCTGGTTATACGGATATGAAAAAGGAGCTTATTCGACCAGTATGGATCCGACCGACATTAATTTGAAAATCACGGCTTATTAAGGTTTAGCCTACATCAGATAGCGCAGGTACAGATAAACCGTACAAAGTAGCAATGTCACGAATGTTATCGGCATTGCTACTTTCATGTATTCCATGAAAGTGATTTTGTGACCTTCTTTTTCGGCCATGCCGGTTACGACCACGTTGGCCGATGCGCCCACTATGGTGGCGTTTCCACCAAAGTCCGCACCAAGCGCCAGCGCCCACCAGAGAGGCATTAGGGGCAGTCCCGTCAATACACCGATTTCTTTGATTAACGGAATCATGGTGGCCACGAAAGGGATGTTATCCACTATCGCGCTGAAGAAAGCCGACCCCCAGAGTACCGTTAGGGTTGTAATAGTCATGTCCCCGCCCGTAAGGACAAGTAATTGTTCGGCCAACATTCTAATCGCACCCACATGTTCAAGTCCGGTAACAAGGATGAAAAGTCCGATAAAAAAGAAGATTGTTGTCCATTCCACGTTGCGCAGGTGATCCTCCGGATCGTACATGGTTATCAAAAGCAGGAGCGCCGCGCCGCCGAGGGCGATAGTGGCACCCTCAATATGGGTCATGCTATGCGTAAAGAATCCCACTAAAACGATTGCGAGTACGAAAAGCGATTTGTATAAAAGGGGTTTATCCGTAATGGCCAGACCGGGATCGAACTTCATAACGGCGGCGCGGGCTTCCTCGGTTGTATGAAGTTTCTTGCGGTACATAAAATACAAAAGCACACTAACCGCCCCAACGGAAACCAAACAAATCGGCGCAAGATGAACGATAAAATCCATGAATGAAAGATTGGCGGCGCTTCCGATTAAGATGTTGGGCGGGTCACCTATAAGCGTAGCGGCTCCTCCGATATTGGAAAGCAATACAGTACCGATGAGATACGGTTTGGGATTTAGTTTAAGGTTGTTGGCGATTACGAAAGTTACGGGGACCATCAGCAGTACGGTGGTGACGTTGTCCAAAAAGGCCGAAAACAAGGCCGTAATAACCCCCAGCAGCATGAAAATTGAGATGGGTTTTCCTTTGCCAGCCTTGGATGCCCAGATGGCCACGTACTGGAACATTCCGCATTCCTTGGCCACTCCCACAATCACCATCATACCTATTAACAGACCAAGGGTGTTAAAATCCACCCCTTCAATCGCCTGTTCCTGATTGATTATACCCAGAAGAATCATTAGCATGGCGCCGGCCATGGAAAGAACCGTGCGGTGCACTTTCTCGGATATGATTATTCCGTAGGTTACAACAAATATGCCAATGGTGACGAAAAACATTGTATTCATTTTCTAATCTTTACCGGGCTTGGTAAGGTCAAGAATCTCGGCGATTGCCCGTTTAATGTCGGTTCTTGTTATGTATCCAACCAGTATCCCTTCATCATCCACTACGGGAAGATGGCGGGTATTCCATTCGGACATCAGCGTAGCCGCTTCCATAAGCGTGTCTTCGGCTTTGACCGGATGAAAATCGTGTTTCATGAATTTGGAAATTTTGTCATTTTTAACTTCTTGCACGCGTTTGGCAAAGACATCGCTGGCCTCAAAGGCAGCAAGATGTTTGTCGTCCTCCAGGTAGTCGGGGACTATCCATTTGATCAATAGCAGGCTGGAAATCATTCCCACCACTTTGTTTTGTTTATCCACAACCACCAGTCCGTTTCGGTGCTGGTTCTGCATTATTTCCATGGCCTCGAAAAAGGTTGCCCCTTTGTCTATGGTACTGACTTCTTTGCGCATGAAGTCTTTAATCTTTAATTTTTTTTCTTCTGTCATTTGTGGATTTTTATAGATCGAAAGTTATTATCCGCTTGTTTTTTTGATTGTCAATTCGACTTTTTACCTTGCCCGGAGGGATTCCCATACTTTTCGGCGACATATTCATCAAGGATTTTCAGGAAGTCATCGGGGAGAGTTTTACCTTTAAGAACCGTATGAAGTTTGTGGTTGATATATACGGGGGCGACGGGTTCTTCGGTTTTTCCGGGCAGACTGATGCCGATATCCGCATGGAGTGATTCGCCGGGGCCGTTGACCACACAACCCATCACGGCGATTTTAAGACTTTCCACTCCGGGATAAAGTTTTTTCCATTCGGGCATTTTTTTTGATACGTGGTCGTTTACCAGCTGTGCCAGTTTGCGGTAATAGACGCCGTCGGTTCTTCCGCAGCCCGGACAGCTTGTTACCATGGGGCTAAACTGCCGCAGGCCCATGGTTTGCAGTACCAGCCGGCAGATTTCAATTTCTTTGGAGCGGGGCTGGCCGGGCCGGGGGGTGATGGAAACGCGGATTGTGTCCCCGATACCGTACTGGAGCAATATGGCAAGCGCCGATACGGAAGCCACTATTCCCTTGTCGCCCATGCCCGCTTCGGTGAGTCCCAAATGAATTGCGTACCCGGATCTTTCGGCGAGTATTTGATTGGTTGTGATAACGTCGGCAACTTCTGACATTTTGACGCTAAGCACGATTCTGTCCGCTCCCAGGCCCATTTTTTCGGCATCTGCGGCGGAGTTTAATGAGCTTTGGACAAGCGCCTCATGCAGGAGGGCTTTTACGTTCTTTGGGTGTTTCGTTTTGGCGTTTTGCTCCGTGAGTTTTGTAAATAATTCCCGATCCAGCGACCCCCAATTTACCCCGATTCTCACCGGTTTGTTGTTTTTTAACGCCGCCTCTATCATCGTCTTGAAATTGTAATCACGGGCCTCACCGGAACCAACGTTGCCCGGATTTATTCTGTATTTATCAAGTGCCGCGGCGCAGGCCGGATATTTTTTTAACAGCACATGCCCGTTGAAATGGAAATCGCCGATAAGCGGCTGTGGGTAACCTTTTTTTAACAGATTTTCTTTTATTTTCGGCACGGCAAGCGCGGCTTCAAAGTTGTTCACCGCGATTCTGACCATTTCACTGCCGGCCTCAACCAGACTGATAAACTGCGCCGTCGTGGCTTTTACATTGGCGGTGTCGGTATTCGTCATGGACTGGATAACCACCGGCCGGCCCCCTCCTATCTTAATATTTCCAATTTGAACTGTGTGTGATTTTCTCATAATTATTGCGGCGCGGGCGCCATATCAACCCGCAGTTTGCGCATTTTTACGGGTTTTACAAGGTTTTTTATGATGATTTTATTTTTTGTTATTTCCAGAATATCCTGCGCGGCAATAATTTTTTTGTCCCAGAAAACAATCCCCAAAAACCCTTTGGCGACCACCAGGCAGGTCAGACTAAAAAATTTATTGTCAAAACCTATATCAATCACCACTCCAACGTAATCACCGTCTTTTGTATAAACCTTGTTTCTGAAAACCGGAATGTTTTGCTCAAGGATATTGTTGATCTGAATCACCTCATCCGTTTCCACAATGTCCTGTTCGTCGCTTATTTTAACGTAATCGGTCCAGGAAAGAACATCTATTGCGGCAATGACTTTTTTGTTTGAGGGAGCCAAAAAAAAGCCCGCCACCTTACCGCTGTCGGGATTGATTATTACGTCTCCGATTCTGCCGAGTCTTTCACCGTGAGATGAAACAACCGGCATACCGACTGTCTGAAGGTAATATTTTTCCATCACCGAAAGTATATTGGCTGGCGGCGAATGTGTCTATCAATAGAAAATTATTTCGGCCGAGGGGCAGTCTTCGCAGACTTTTTGAAAAACTCTTTTGAATTCCCGTTGCTCGTAATCCGCTTTGCCGCGGGGGGTTATTTTGGCTACCGGAGCGCCTCCGTTGTCTTTTGTCGATTCAAATTTTATTTTTTGGCCGGTGTCGGTGAACAAGAAAAAAATGTCCAGGAGGTCACCGTCGTACCCATGGATTTCACAATGGCTCCATACGTCCGGAATTTCCGGAGCGGTCTCCATACTATGCAACATATTGTAATAGTTATCAAATCGACGCAATGCTACCCCCGTTGTGGATGTTTTGGCAAGATGTCTGCGTGATTGACTTTATGTCTGTATTTAACTATAAATAATTGGCGGTAATAACGGGGTGTGGCGCAGTTGGCTAGCGCGCCTGGTTTGGGACCAGGAGGCCGAAGGTTCGAATCCTTTCACCCCGACCAGAGAGCGGAGAGAGCGCAAGCGAACGGAGCTCCCATCCCGCCCGAGCTTGGCTCGGAACAGGCGGGACTATAAAAAGAGATTTATTGATTTTTCTACAAAAGGATCGCCGAGGCCACGGTGAAGTAGATGAGCAGGCTTAGGATGTCCTGGATGACGGTGGCGAAGGGGCCGCCCGCAATGGCGGGGTCTTTTTTGGCGGCGGTGAGGGCCCAGGTGATGACAACGGAGACCAAGGTGGCGGTCGTTACTGTTAGCACCAGCGATACACCGATAGTCAGCGCGATGAGCACCGATGAAAACCATACATACACTATCGCCGTCATGATGGCGCCAATGATAGTTCCGATGAGTAAGCCGGCGGCCAGCTCGCGGAGGGCGTAGGGCAGCATTTTTATCTGTTCCAGTGCCAGTGAGCGGATGAGGATTGTTTGTGACTGCTGGCCGACGGCGGCGCTTAAATACACAATTACCGGGATAAAAAAGGCAAGTGCCAGTTCCTGTTCCAGCGAGGCGTGAAAATGACTGACAACTTTGGTGGCCAAAAGTCCGCCGAGCAGACCGATAAGCAAAGAAGGCATCCTGATGGCGGATATTTTTAGAAAACTTGTCTTTAGAAGGTTATTTAATTGATTTCCCCGTCCCTGGATACCGGATATTCTTAACATATCCTCCACATGCTCCCACTGCAGAATGTTCATAATCACATCAGAGGGAACCACTCCAATCAAAACATGTTTTTTATTCACCACCGGAACGGCCTTGATGTTATATTTTATGGCCAGATAAGCCGCTCTTTCCTGATCAGTGGACGGGTGGACCACAGCCAGTTTTCGGGTCATCAATGACGATACTTTTTTGTCTTTATCCGCAGTCAGCAGTTCTTTGATTGAAACCGCGCCCAATAGTTTACCTTCTTTATCCACCACGAAAGTGTAATCCACCGTGTCATACACATATCTTCTGTTTTTCAGCCTGTTTATCACCTGATCTACAGTGTCGTCCGCATTTGCGCGGGAAATGTTTTCCACCATGTGAAAACGGGCGGATTCTTCGCGCCTTTCGGCTTTGTGGCTGTTGTTTGGCGTAATGATATTTTGCATCGGTGGCTTTTTGCAGGGGGGATTGTTCCTTATATTATAGCTTATATATTCCTAAAACTCAAAAGCCCCGCTTTTTTACGGCGGGGCTTTTATATATAAATTCGGGTTTTCTCTATTAGGTGTCGCTTCCGGCCGTAAGTCCTCCAAGCAGAGTGTTAACGATAGCGAATGACAGCAGGATGATTACGATACCAACAACAGCGTACATGATGATTTTCTTACCTTTATCAACTTTTTCCTGTTCGCCTGCGGCGGTTACATAAAGGATACCTCCGTAAATAACCATGATTACGGCAAGAAGACCAAGAAATCCAAGGAAGAAGTTAAGAAAGTTTCTGATCATAACCCTTAGACTGCCTTCACCTCCGGTCTGTACAAGAATTCTTTCGGGAGCGTCGGCCGCAAGTCCTCCCTGCGCAAAAGCGGGAACGAACTGAAAAACTACAAGTCCGACAGCCATCAGTCCGAAGACCAGCAGTGTCTGCTTGATGATTTTTTTAGTTTTTGTTGACATATTTGTGGTGTTAAAAAAGATGTTTATGTTGTTTTCATCGTTAAATTGTACCAGAAAAGAGTTTGGATGACAAGTTAAATAAGTCAATTTTTCATGGTAATTCAAGGTAACCGCTGGCGGAGACAAACTGAACTTCGGGCTCCAGCTCTATGTTAAAGCGATCTTTTACCTTTTCTCTCATGATTTTTGCGATTTCAATAATGTCGGTTTGGGTGGCATCTCCAAGGTTTATTATCCAGTTTGCGTGCTGTTTTGAAACCTGCACCTGTCCCACTTGAAGACCTTTGCAGCCGCACTGGTCCAATAGGTATCCGGCGGCGAGGTTGGTTCCGGGATTTTTAAAAAGCGATCCGGAGGTTTTGCCGGAGGGCTGTTTTCCGGTTCTGGATTTGATGATTTCTGCGGTTTTTTCTTTGATTTGTTGCAGTTCTTCGGGGGATTTGGGTGTGAGTCGGAAGGTGGCTTTTATAATGATGTCCCGGCCTTTTTCGGTTTTGACCTTTGAGGTGCGGTAGCCGAAATTGAAATAATCCGGCTTTACGGTGCGGATTCCTATGTTTTCGCTGTAGATGACGGCTTCTTTAAGGATGTCTTTGATTTCGGTGCCGAAAGCGCCGGCGTTCCCTCGGACCGCGCCGCCGATGGTTCCGGGCAGGCCGGTCAGGTTTTCCATGCCGGAAAGGTTGTTTTTTAGCGCCATCTGAATCATCTGCGAGACCAATGCGCCCGCTTCCGCGGTTATTTCGCTTCCTTTGACCTCTATGTTGTTGGCTTTGATTTGAATTACGAGCCCGCGAAAACCGTCCTCGCTGAATACAAGATTGCTTCCGCCTCCAAAGATGAAGGCGGGAATTTGCAGGTTGTCGGCCGTCTTGAGGATTTCCGGGAGTTTTTTTACGTCCGTAAGCTCCAAGAACAGATCGGCTTCGCCACCCACCTTTAAGGTGGTTAGCGACGCGAGCGGCTTTTGCCTTTGTGTCTGCGGATATTTATCGATGAACAGGGGGTAGGCGTGGATCATTTATTGGCTTGTTTGCGTGATCTTCGTCTTTGAATCGACCTTTGAGGTTGATTTGACAGTGGGTCTTTATTTTAATATCATCTTTTTTGCTGTTTTGACAGTACTTATTGAAAATCGGGCCACCTTAGCTCAGCTGGTAGAGCAGCTGTTTTGTAAACAGCGGGTCGTCGGTTCGAGTCCGACAGGTGGCTCCAGGAATGGATTGCTTTGCTAGCGGCAAAGAAATAGAATTTGTGCACGTGCACAAAGGTCATTGACAACATGGGTCGGTACTCAAGCGGTCAACGAGGGCAGACTGTAAATCTGCTGACTTCGGTCTACGAAGGTTCAAATCCTTCCCGGCCCACCATGTTAAATTCCGTGCATTTATTGCGCGGTTTTTTGTATTGAATGAAATCCAAATATGGCGGGGAATTTTTTGCATGAAGAAGCACCGGATGTGTGATCCGATGCTTCTGGGTTTTGACCATGGGCGCGCCCGCGGGAGGCTGTGATGCCTTGCGGTCGGCCGTGCGGTACGGGCGCGCTTGTCTTGGTCTTACAGACGGTTGAGCCGGACCGAGACCCGCTGGTTGGCGGGGTACTCGGTCATGCTCTTGCCGTCCGTGTAAACGATTCCCCCCGGACAGGAAACCTGTAGCCGGGGAGGATTGCTGATGAATCCCTCGGTGCAACCCGGGGGCAACGTGCAGGACTGGAGGCGTCCGTACATCAGACACTCCATATCGAGCTGTGGGTGATAGATCGCCGGACTGGTGGGGCCGGGGATCACGGGCTGGATGGGCGTAGGTGCCGGAGCGATCGCCACGGGGGGCGGAGGCGTCGGTGTCGGCGCGACCACCACGGGGGGCGGAGGCGTCGGGGTCGGAGCAACAATCACGGGGAGCGGGGGAGCGGGCGGTGTTTGCGCGGCCTCATTGGCGCGCAGCTGCCACCACTCGTATCCCTTAATCCCAATGAAAATCACCGTCGCAAGCAACGCGAGGCCGGCTGTGGCAGCCAGTATTGGCTTCCAACGTCGTCCGACACGGCGACCGGCGGAAGCGAAGCCTCTAACGGCTCGCTTTCCCAACGGTCGAAGCCGTGAGAGCGCCCAGTTCATGAAACCCAGGCACCAGAGAACTGCGAGATATACCCGTGACGGCGGCTTGGGGCCTGCCGGCGCGGGAGGGGCCATTGCGGCCGCGGCAGCCGCGATTTCCGCCTTGAGCGACACAACTGTCACTCCGGCGGGGTCGAAGCCGGGCTTGCCGTTTGCGACCAGCTCGTCCCTTATCCAGCCCAGCGTGTTGCTGAGCTGGCGGTCCAGGGCGCACCCCTCAAGAGATACAATGTATGTTCTCACTTCGGGAATGTCCATGTCCGTGGCGGCCACACCCCGAAGGGTAAGCCACGCGCGGACATCGTCCGCTGTCAGAGCGGGGACAGTCGCAGCGGGTGCAGTAGCGGGAGGTGCCGCGGGTGCGGGTGCAGAAGGTGCAGGCGCGCCGGGAGGCGTGCCAAGCGCACCCGTTGCGGGTACGCCGGGAGCGGTCGGAGCGGGTGCTCCGGCCGCGGTCAGGAGGGGGATGGCGCCGGGGGTTCCGGCACCGCTTCGTGAAGTAGGCATCTCATTCTCCTTGTTCTCCGGCGGTGCCGGAGTTCCAACCAACCGGTCCGCAAAGCGCACCATGCGCCACGCGAACAAATCTTCAAAAAAATTTACCAAGACAAGCGAACCTGAAATCCACGGTTTTTGCGCCAATCTGTTCCGCAAAATATCAAGCGGCGCAATAACGGCGGGTTTCAGGCCCGCTTACTATTTGCCGTATTGTAAAAGATCAAATTCTTTGTTGTTCAGATTATTGACCGCATGCGGATCTTTTTCGGCCGCACGGCGCGCGACGGTTCCAAAATAATGCGCCCTGTCATCCGTCTTTACATGTTCAAGGCAACGTCCGATTTTGGTTGCGGTTATCTGACCTCTGAGTTGGTATAATCTTTCTTTCATCAGTTGATTACTCTCTTTGTCAAAAAAAGGTTCTTTATCAAGATAATCAAAATCATCATCATCGCCCGCCAGTATTTCGGTCCTCCATTGATTTATCTTGTTTAACAATTCCTTCCATTTTTGATCCAGCTGGATTCTTTCTTTTTCTTTCTTTTCCTCCACTTTCTTTTCAATGGATTTTTGCAGTCCCTTTGCCAATTCAGCTTCTGTGAAACCAATATCTCTTGTATTTAAATATTTCTTGTCCATTGCGTGCTTAAGGAGACCGTGCAGATATAGGGCCCTTTCGTCGCCGCTCATAACCAATCCGGCAATGTGAGCCCCCACCTCTTCGTATTTTTTCCACCACTTGTGTTTAATCTCCTCCCAGGTTTCGGTGTATTTTTTTGTCTTCATCCGGCCAATTCCCGCGTTGCATTTTTTGTCATTTTCCTTTCCCGATTTTCTGATTTTAATACTTGCTTCATGTTTTTCGTAATCCACTTCCAAAGCCAGTTTCCCGGCTATCTCATCCGCCACGGGGTCGGCCACCACCGCGCACAAATCGGTCATGTCCTCAAAAGTCTCCACAGTTAATTCGGCGGTCGCCAGAGTTGATCGGACCAATCCGGCTTTTTGTATTATCACCATGTGTTTTTGGTGCAATACCCGCAGATATTCGCGGTGGCTATCCTCATAAGCTTCCGCCTTCTCCGCCTCGGCAATAATCCGGGCTTTGGCCATCTCAACTTTTGCGCGCATTTTTTTGATAGTCTCCCCTATCTGCATTGCGTCTTTAATGTTGCCGATATCATCATTCAATTTGATGGGCTCAAAAAGATTCATGGAAAGAATTTTATCCAGCAAATTCAATTTTTCCTCCAGCCCGGCGGGATCATCCGTGTCGGTATTAAAATCCACTGCCATCTTTTGCGCTGCATTGAAAGCTCTTCTGGCTATAAATAACGCTTTTTGCGCTATGTATGATTTTTCCGCCGACTCTTCCGCGGAGAGTGTGAGTTCCAGATTTAAATCTTTGATGGCGATTTCCTCGTCCGTAAAAATATCGCTTAATTTTTTGCCGGCGCAGAGAACCCGCAGTTCGCCTATGATCCCCACCAGATCGCTTTGATCATATTCATGCTCAAGAATATCAAACAGTTTTCTGATTCTGATGTTTTCCTCTATTTTATCCGTATACGAATCTGTGGCCGATAGAGTTACATCCTCCTGGCTAAATAAATCCGTTTCCAGAATAAATTTTGCAATTTCTATTAATCCAAGGTCGGCGATGTTTTTTTCGCGAGTACTTTGTTGTTGCTTCTCTTTTCGGATCTTTTCGCTAAAAACCTCTCTGATTTTTCCGCCAATTGCTCTAAAACCGTTAAGCGGATGGTAAACGTGGTCGGGATATGCCTTTGCCCCCGCGACCAGATAGCGGTCTATTCTTTTTTTCGCGGCCGCCTTTACATCCTTTTCGCCGATTCCAAAATCGGGAACAAACGTTCCGGGTTCTTCCCTTAAATCCAATAACATTTGCAGGGTGGGAAAATCTTTGGAGTCAAAAACGGGATTTTCGGTGCTCCATAATTGCAGTTTTTCCCATATTTCATTGAATTCTTTTTGATACCATTTGGCGGCGTACTCGCGCAATGATTCGTCCTTTCCATTCGCGGGTCCGGGTATGGATGCAACATTTAATTGAATCAATCTTTCAATATTTTCATGGTCGTGTCTGTCCTGTTCGGTGGTGGTTCTTTCCGATTCAAATATTCTTTCCACGGCTTGATCTATCAAATCTTTGGCGTATGGCAAAAGCGTAGCCGGTGTAAAAGCATGATCTTTTCCGATTATGTGAATATCATATCTGCC
Source organism: Candidatus Altimarinota bacterium (assembly GCA_041738505.1). Lineage (GTDB taxonomy): Bacteria > Patescibacteriota > Gracilibacteria > UBA1369 > UBA1369 > JBGSPQ01. Next base: position 76,463 of record JBGSPQ010000034.1, read on the forward strand.
GATCCTGACCATATCCCCTTCTGTCACTTCTATCGGGTTGGTTCTGGGTGATCCGAAAATGCCGTTTTCATCCATTACCTGAACATGTCCGCCAATCCAGTTAATAAGCAGTTTATTGGGATCATCCCTGTGCGGTTCTATTTCAGCCATGAACTCCTTTACATAGTATTTGGGCTTGATTGTCTCTCTTTCCGGATTTACCAGCTCGTCGGTGCAGGCCGGATGGGAGCCGAAAGTCCTTGATGAAATCACCATGGGGCGCATTGAACTCCGCTGTTTGTCATCATAATCAACAAGACCGATGACCCAGCCTCTCCAGGCGATCGGTACCGTTTCGGGGTCTTCTTTGGGGCCGATGTGCAGTGTCTGACAATTTTCTTTTTTTCTTCGGGCTTCGATTTTGTCATCTCTTTCGGCGGCTTTAAGAGCTTTTTCGGCCTCTTCGTGCTCATTCATGATTTCCTGAATGGTCTGTTGTTTTCTGATGTTTTCCAATCTTGCTATTTGCTGACTGACAAATTGTTCGCGCGGTTCCATGGTGCGTTTTCGCAGACGCCTGTACGATTCGGGGCTTTTGCATCCGATTTTAAATGTTGCGTCAAAATTTTCCAGTTCGTTTAAAAGTGTGTTGATTTGAATCCATTCTTCACCTTCATCATGAAAATCGCGGATCAGTTTTCGGCGGGCTTCTTCCACAACCGCGAGACGGGTTTCCAAATGATCCCGCACGGACTCCCTGCTTACTTCTCCGGGGGTTTCAAGAGTGAAAGAAACCTTTTCCGCGCCTTCACCGGCTTCCAGCTTCATGCCGGGCGTGATTTCGGTCCAGCCGCGGACGGTGTTTTTTTGCCCCTTTATTCTGGTGATTCCTTCTTCGGCGCTTATCTGTGCCGTATTCTGCCGGATGCGCAGTCGGCAGTGCAGACTGTTGAGACTATTGCTTTGTGACGGAGCGATGTTTATGTCGCAATTTTGATCCGTACCGATTGAGTACACGTAATATCCTTCCCCGTCCACATTGGTTGAACCGTATAGAGGCACGTCAAAAGTATTATTGCCGATTTTCATATGGGCAACGGGCATTAGCAGATGGTCGGGTTTTTCGGGATGATTGATAACCGGGTAGATCGGTTCCGGCGTTGTTGCCGGTTTTGCGGGCTTGATGCTTACAGGGGTTTGTTCGCGGATTACGGGCGACTGTCCTCTCCCCGGAATCATTATAACTTTGTTTGGCCCTCGTTTTTCGGGTGAGTCCGGTTCGTCCGGCGGCCGCGGCAATACGGCTTCCGCAGGTGGCCTGTAACTGGGCATCTTGTGAGTGGGTGCCGTTTCAATTTTTGCTTTTGTTGCATTAACAATATCTTCCGGAGTTTGGATAATTACCGGCATGGATTGCAAAGTCGGCGCCTTGTAAAAAGCGGCAAGCGAACTTGCCTGCGCACCGGGGAGAGTAACTCTTTCCGAGTCGTCCAAATCCACATGACCACCCATAATAAGTTGTTTCAGTTCGGGCGTGATTTCGCTGTAAAATTTATCCTCATCCAACAGTTTTTTGTTAAGAAGGTCATCAATTAGAAGTATCAATTTATCGCTTAATAATCTACTACCGGTACCCATGTCGGCAACCGCTTCCGCCGCCAGCAGATTGATTCTTTTCATGGCCAGCGCGTCCAGGTAGGCAATACGAGCTTTAGACGGTTCCGTAAAAAGTGTTTCTTTTTCCTTCTCCGTCATAAATTTTTCCGGTTTGATTTTTCCCTCTTTGATTAAGCGAATGACCATTGTCAACGCCACAATAAAATCCCTACCGCTTTCCAGGTATTTCATCAGATCTTTAACCTTTTTGATTTCCAGCACTTCCGATTGTTTGATTTCTTCGGCTTTTAGAGGTTTTTTTTGGCCGAAGCATTCGCCCATTGTTTCCAGTTTTTCAATAACCAGCGCCAAAATTTTAGCGGGTCTGTCTTCAACCGCGTCTTTGATAACACTCACCACAGTATTGTTATTGGCGATGCCATATAGCTCCTGCGCGGTCACCAGTCCGCTCCGGATCATGTCTTTTATACCGGCAGTCAACGCTTCGCGAGGGGGGTACAGGAAGGTGTTATTTTTGCTTATGAAACCCATATGTCCCGCAAAAGAGGCGGCGTTGTTGATCCTTCTGGAAATTAAATGCAACACCATTTTTTTGACCGTTTCCAGGTTTTGCTCACCCCGATGGCTTTGGGGAAGCAGTTCCATGAGGGCTTCCACGTAAAATTCATTGTTTTCCAGACGGTGAATAAGTTCGTCCAGCGCATAGGTGCTTAAGTCACCCTTTTCAATACCTGCGGTCAGCTGTAAATTGCCCAAATTACGATATTCATTCGCAATCGCGGGATTGTGAGGGGCGACGGGATTTTTGAAATATAGATGCTGTTTTACCTTTTGCAGACGCGTCCACAGCTCCTCCATGAACTCCTCCCTGCTTAACATTTCTCCACTTTCGCCCGCTCCGGTAGGAGTACTATTTGGCTTTTGATTCATATAAAAATAACAAGGAGGGCATAGTATCACTCCTTGTTATTTTGTCAAGACTAGCGTTCCACAATGATGGGCAATATCAGCGGGTAGCGCTCCAGTTTCTGATGGACGAATTTATCCACGGTATCGCGAATGTATTTTTTTACCTCGGCGCGTTTGGAGACACCCTGTTTTTCCGTAAATCCACGGAACGCGTCTTCGGCCACTTTGGTCATTTCGGCAACCAGCGCCTCGGACTCTTTCATGTAGATGAAGCCCCGTGAAATAATATCCACCTGACCTTTCAGTTTGCCGGTTTTTTCATCAACCGGAACCATGATTATCAGCACGCCGTTTTCGGCCAGAGTCTGGCGGTCCATAATCACCTGCGCGCCGATATCTCCCACTCCAAGCCCGTCAATCAGCACATAATTGGATGACACTTTTTCGGTCGTTCTCCGAATTTCGTTGTTTTCAATTTCCAGAACTTCGCCGTTTTCTATGATCAGCGCCTGTTCATCCGTGTAGCCAAGATTCATTGCGATCCGCTTGTTGGCGGCGCGCATGTAAAATTCGCCGTGAATGGGCACAACCGCTTTGGGGCGCACCAGTGTCATCATCAGCTTTAAGTCCTCCTCCTGCGCGTGGCCGGAAGTGTGCACGTCCATGATTTTATTATCAATAACGTTGGCTCCCAGACGGGTAAGATTGTTGATTACGGTGAAAACCGCTCTTTCGTTACCCGGAATGGGCGATGAGGAAAGAATGACCATGTCCCCTTTTTTGATTTTTACTATGGAGTGTTCCTCCATGGACATGCGTGTTAAGGCGGACACATCTTCTCCCTGAGATCCGGTGGTGAGAATGAGCGCTTCGTGGTCGTTGATTTTTTTGGCTTTGTGAATTGGAATTACCAGATTGGGGGAATAGCGAAGATAGCCAAGTTTGCTGGCCATTTCAAAGTTTTCCTCCAGACTTCTGCCGGAAAGCAGAATTTTTCTGCCGTATTTCTGGGCGATGTTCACAATCTGCTGAATGCGTCCAATCTGAGAAGAAAATGAAGCGATGATGATTCTGCTTTCGGTGTTTTTTACTATGGCGTCCAGAGATTCACCGATTTTCTGTTCGGTGACGGTGTGTCCGGGTTTGTTGGCGTTGGTGGAATCAATAAATAAAGCGGCGATTTCCTGATGGGAAAGTCCGCTGATTTTATCAAAGTCCGCCACTTTTTGTCCGGCCGCGGGTGTCAAATCAAACTTGAAATCGCCGGTGTGAACCATGTTGCCGGCGGGCGTTTTTACCACAATGCCCACGGCGTCGGGAATGCTGTGGGTAACGTTAAAGAAATCAATTTCAAAGGGTCCAAGCTTAAGCTTGTCTTTTGAAGTTATAACGTTAACGCGTGATCTGCCGGTTAATCCAAATTCTTTCAGCTTTTTTTCAATTAGCCCCATGGTCAACTGGGTTCCGTACATTTCCGGATAGTTGAGTTTGGGGATAATATAGGGCACTCCGCCAATGTGGTCCAAATGTCCGTGAGTGAATATAATGGCGCGGATGCGTTCCTTTCTTTCCTCCAGATAGCTGGTGTCGGGCAGAACGTAATCCACTCCCAGAAAATCGGCGTCGGGAAATTGGAAGCCCATATCTATAACAATGATGTCACTCTTGGCGTTTTTGTTCTTGGGATCGGCGTTTTTCGCGTCGCGAAAATATTCAAGAACCATGCAGTTTCTGCCCACCTCGTTAAGTCCGCTTAAAGGAATCACTTTCAGTTTGCCCGTAAATCGGCTTTGACTGAATTTGGGTTCCCGGCGGAATACGTTGGGCTGAAAATGTTTTTTTTCATTCGGTTTTTGCCCCCCCTGCATGAAATTCGGTTTCTTTAAGAAAGGTTTCTTGCCGTTTTGAGGCGCGGGCAGGTGGACTATCTTTTGATTTGCGGGTTCTCCGCTGCTTCCCTCCTGCATTTTTTGCTTTAACCACAAATCCAGTTTGTTTTCGGTTTGTGATACTTTGTCACTATTTTCCCCGCCTTGTTGCGGAGATTGGCTTTGCGGCACGGATCCGCCATGTTGCGGATTGCCGCCGGACGCCTGTCCGGTGTTCTGTTCGTCCTTATTGTCGTTCATTAAATTACTTATGTTATGTAATATTTTTTTGCCTTTCGGCTTGTATCATCCCATCCCGTGACGCCGCACAAAGATGAGCTAATCATTTCATTATATCTTATTTCGGGTATTTTCGCCAGAGGTTAGTATAACACTTTTTAGGGATAAACATTAACAATAATGAAAATATTTACTTTTGGGGCTTATACGCTTAATCTTATTTCCATAACAAAAACCAATGAAAATTGAGGATTTTTTGGATTTTTTTTACGGCGGACAGAAAAGAAAAAACGGGGAACCGGCGGTTTCCCACTGTTATGAAGTGCGCAAAATCCTTAAAGAGGTGGGGATTAAAGAGGAATCCATTTTGAACGCGGCAATGTTGCACGACGTAATTGAAGATTATTTTCTGAACAGCGAATATCTTTCTCTGAAATTCGGTGCCAAAGTTGCCAAGCTGGTGGAAATTCTTTCCAAAAATCCGGCCTGGAACACTTCCTACTGCAAGATGAAAAGCAGTATGGACGAGGTTGAAGGGTCGTGGGCCGACTACCCGGAAGCGGTAGTGATTAAAATGGCCGACCGCCTGCACAATCTGCGTACGGCGGAAGGTCTGAAACCCAAAAAAAGAGTTGAATATCTGGAGGAAACGGATGAAATACTGGTTCCTCTTTTTGAATGTATTATCAGAGACAATCTCTCCAGCCATTACCGCCCGGCAATGAAAAAACTGCTAACTAAAATCAGACGCTCGGCGACGGCTTTAAAAAAAATATCTTAACTTTTTTATCATGAAAATAAAATACAGCGACATCGCCGAACTGCTGAACATCAGCGAAACCGGCGCGAAAATATATGTGGAACTGATGACGCACTATATGCTTACAGTGGTTGATATGCGCAAGCTTACCGGGCTGGATGCGGTAAAGATTCGGGCGGAAATCAAGAAACTGATGGCAGCTCATCTGGTGAAAAAAATGCAGCAGTCGCGGGGGGTGGAGGTTTATCGGGGAATTACTCTTTTGCAACTGGAAGAGAAACTGGAGCGGGACAAGGCTGTTTTTCAGAATCTTAAAAAAGTTATTTTACCGGTTTTAAGCCAGCCGCAGAAACTGGGGATTTTGAAATACGAAGGCATTGAGGGGGTACGCAAGGTTTATCTGGAAATTCTGGAGGAGGCGATTAAGAAAGGAGAGGATATTCTGGCTTTTGAAAGCGGAAATGATTTTGAAGTTCTGGGTGAGGCGTTTATCCACAATTATGTGCAAAAAAGAATTTCCAGCAAAGTAAAAGCGTATATTATCACGCCGCGCACGACCGAGGACAAAACTTTCAAAGACGAATATGAAGGCAAATACACGTTTATCAAGATGCTTCCCGATTTTAAAATCAAGGCCAACATCAACCTGGTGAGCAATCTGGTTATGACATTTTCAGTGAATCCCCTGCAGGGTACTCTGCGCATGGATAAGGATGAAGCTGTCACGCTGAAAGAGATTTTCCATAAAATGTGGAAGATCTAAGTTGAATCATTTATTTTAATACGCACTTTTTTAAACCGTCTTGCCCCACTTGATGATGCGTCTTCTGGTCATTGGATCTTTTCTTTTTGGAACCCTGACGGTTCTTCTTAGCTGGCTTTGTAACGCGTCCAGTGCTCTATCCAGCCCCTTTATGGAGTTTAGCGTGCTGACCACCACTTTGGCGTTGGTGTGATCCGACCTGATCGGAATCGCTCCGGATTCGCTGGCCACATTCCTAAAACCGGCTCTGTGTCTTATTTTATTATCAACGTCATTCGGTGGCATCCATCTGAGCTGGTAGGGAAATCCCTCATTTTGTTCAAATGACCAGTTGGTTAGCAGAAGATTGTTTTCCATGCCGGGCAGGATACCGCGTTCGCGCAAAATATGGGCCGTTTTGTGCGCGGCCAGATGATATAATCCGGGTTCCTTGTTGGGATCGGGCATGTCGTCTATCCAGGCTCCGCCGGGTATGAGCATTCTGTGAATTCGTTCACAGGTCGCCTTCCGGTTTTCAAGCATGGCGTCGCTGGAACTTGGATCGCAAATTTCCGCCCCCACATACCACCACATGTAGGCGGCGTCCACGGAATTATCCGGGATATCGGCGGTTAAAATATCTCCCGTTACATATTCAATATTCACACCTTCCACTTTTTTTCCTTCGGTGCCGTCCGTTCCGTACATTTTTTTAATTTTTTCGCGCGTGGCATCCACATGATCCTCAATCAGATCATTCATTACGATTGTATTGATACCGTTTCTTTTGGCCAAAGCGATGTAAACCTCCGCAAGACGGCCCTGTCCGCAGCCCACTACGGCGATTCGGCCGGTGGGATTTGCGGATCCCTGACGAATGGCCGCAGACACCTGTGAAACAAGCTCCGCCAGATATACCGCGTCGGTAAAATTATGCTTGCGGGCGTAACTTTCCATATCAATTTTGTAGGCATCCCGGGTTAGCTCCAGATACCGGGCTTTGGAAATACTGGTTCCTTTGCCGAAAATCGCGTCACAAGCTTCAACCATTTTTTCGTAATTCAGAAGGGGGTTTTTTTCATCAAACAGATGGATAAGTTCGTCCTCCGTGTACAGTGAAACCAAAGGCCGGTCGCTGTCCCTTTTGCCACGGTCGCTTTCGGGTTCATCGTCCGACGGAAGCGGCGTTTCCATGGCCGAGATGCCGGTTAAGCCGGTCTCCGACGGACCGGGCCTGGGGTATTCGTCTGATTCCAAAAGCGCTCTATCAAGCACTTCCGCGTTGTTTCCTTCCTGTGATTTCATTGATTTGTTTACGGGCATTTTTAACCTTGGGTTATTTATCATGCCCTTTAAAGGGGTGGAAGTGTATATCAATTTCTTTAATTGCGCAACATATTTTTAAAAATAGCAAGCTGAAAAGTCCGGAAGTTGGATTATACTGCCAAAAGTATGGATAAAAAATCTAAAATAGGAATTCTGGGCGCGGGAGTGGAAGGGCTTGCGGCCGCGGAATATCTAGCCGGGCACGGATACACCGATGTGACCGTTTTTGATTCCAAAGAAAACATTGAAGGAGTGATTCCGTCGGGGGTGAATGTGTCTTTGGGTTTGGATTTTTTTAGTGATTCGGACAATGCCATTTACGATTGCGATGTTCTTTTTCGCAGTCCGGGCATTCATTTTGCCAAACTGGAAAAGGCCAGCAAGGCGGGGATAAAAATAACATCCACCACCCAGTTTTTCTTTGAAAACTGCCCCTGCAAAATCATCGGTGTGACCGGCACAAAGGGCAAAGGAACAACTTCCAGCCTGATTTTTGAAATTCTGAAAGCCGCCGGCAAAGACGCTTATCTGGGAGGTAACATTGGAGAATCGCCCTTGAAGTTCCTGGATGATCTGACTCCCGATTCTTTCGCGGTGATGGAACTTTCCAGTTTTCAGTTGCAGGATTTAACTTTAAGTCCGCAGGCCGCGGTGGTTCTTATGACCACTTCGGATCATATGGATTATCATGCCGATGTCACCGAATACCAAGAGGCCAAAAAACCTATCGCACTTTATCAGGGTAAGAATGATTTTTGCGTGCTTAATGCGGATTATGATTATCACGAAAAATTTCTGACCGCGGGCGACGGCAAAAAATATCTGGTGAGCAGACATGACGGCGGGAAAATTACCGACGGCGCGTTTACCAAGTGCGGAAAAATTTATTATGTGGCGGATGGAAAAGAGACGGAGATTATGGAGACGCACAAAGTCGGGCTGTTGGGTGAACATAATCTGGAAAACGTGCTGGCGGCGGTTACGGTTTGCATGAATCTGGGAATTGATTTGGAGGCGATAAGGCGGGGCGTGCGCGGTTTTAAGGGGCTGGAACACCGACTGGAATTCGTAAAAGAGGTAAAGGGCATTCGGTTTTATAACGACTCTTTTTCCACCACACCCGAAACTTCCATCGCAGCGGCGTATGCTTTTAATGGTCCGGTGATGTTGATTGCGGGCGGTTCGGAAAAAAATTCCGACTATACGGAATGGGGTATGGAATTGCAGAAAAATAAAAATCTGAAGAGTGTTTTTTTAATCGGCCTGATGGCGGACAGGATGGAAAAAGCTTTGAATGAAGCGCATTTACGCTTGTCAAAACAGGCGGATCCCGAGGACGCGGCGCAATTCGCTCTAAATATTTACCGTTGCGGTTCTTTGGAGGAGGCTGTTCAAAAAGCTTTTGAAAACGGCATGCCGGGCGACAACGTGGTTATGTCTCCGGCGGCGGCCAGTTTTGACATGTTTAAAAACTACAAATACCGGGGCGCGGCATTTAAGGAGATTGTTGGAAAACTGTGAGCCGGTCGGTTTTTTCGGAGTAGCTGATGGCGGACGTGGGGACGTTAAGAATCCGCCCCAACAGAATGAAGTGGTACCTGGAAGCGATAAGGTAATCGCAGGAAGCGATTATTTTTAGATATCCGCCAATGAAGTTTTCCGCATCTGGCTGAAAAACGTTTAATTCAAGCCCAATTTTTACTCTGAAATAATCAATGTATTTAAGATCCTCCGGACTTCCGGGGATAAAAACAAATTCATACTTGTCCCTGTTTTCTTCCAAAAAGGGCAATAATTTTTCTTCCACCGGCACCATCAACTTAGAAGGATTATCCATTAACGGTGGACACAAATTTATGCCTACTCGCTTTTTTGATTTGACCTGACCACTTCCCGATTTGAATTCCGAAATTTTCAGTTCAAAGACAAGATCGCGGCCGACAACAACGGATGATTCCGGAAGTCCGCATTCAACCAGATTGTCCCGCGACTGCGAATCTCTGACTTCAATTTTTTCACAGAAAGGGAGAGTTTTTTTATAAGGTCCCGGTTTGTCCGCAGGTGAATTTTATCAACACCCACTCCCTCCAGATGAATCTTTTTCCCCGCCCGGAGGGCTTCTTTAATAATGGAACAATAGTAAGCAACGTTTGTATTTTCCTTCATGCCCTGGTCGTGGAAAAGGGTGCCTCCTCCGATTAACACAATTTGGCACTGTTGCAGTGCAAGGTTGAAATGGTCATGGCGGTGGGCGACGCTTTCGACATTGTGTATTTTTCGGGTTGAAACGGGATCGTACGAAGCCACGATAATGCGATAAGCGGGACGGTATTTTTGGATCAGGGCGGCCAGCATCAATTCATCACCGATGTTTTGCCTTCCGTAGTATCCGCAAATAAGCATCGCGGGCTTTTTCAGCGCCGCGATTTTTTCCAGCTGTTTCGCGGGGTAGGCGTGATAGTTGGCGGGATTGATACCAAAGGTTGAGACGGGCTTTGTAATTGTGAGAGCGCGTGAATATAAATCTTTGGCATCTTCGGGTTTACCCAGACGGTAAAGATAAATATCCGCACTCTCAATCAGGGGCTCGTTAAAACGGGTGTCTTCGGCGGCCGCAAGTTCAAACGCTTTAAGGGCTTCTTTATATTTTTTTTGACCGGCAAGGGCGCGGCCGAGGTGCAAACGGATGTTGTATCTGAACGATTTATCGCTGACGGAAACCTCGGCGGCAAGCCCGGAAAAAACCGCCCCGGCCGCCTTAAAATCTTTCGCGTTCAATAAATCCCTTCCCAGAAAAAATTTTAAATGTTCGATTTCGCCATGCTCGCCACCGCTTTTGCTCTCACCGGCTTTAATCGCTTTTTTGAGGATTGAAATGTTTCTATCCATTGTTTTTTCATTTTCCGTACCTTCTTTGAGGTGGACAATTTCAATTCCGGGTTCCGTTTTAAACCGGGCAAGGAGGTTTTCGGGAATGTCCAGATACTCATGAACGGGCATTTTGAATTTTAGTCCCGAACCGTTTCTGAAAATTCTGGGAACCAACAGGCTTTTTGCCTTTGAATAGCTGTATTTGATAAAAAAACCGTCATGTTCTTTTTCCGCGCGGGAAATCAGTTTTTTTATTTCGGCCTGCATTGCCGGAGCAATTCTGTCATCGGCATCAAGCCAGATTATCCAGTCGCCCGTGCATTTGCTTAATGCAAAATTGCGCGCCGCGGCAAAATCATCAATCCATTCAAAATCAAAAACCTTATCGGTGAATTCAAACGCTTTTTCTTTTGTCCTATCGGTTGAACCGGTATCCACCACAATAATTTCATCACAAAAAGAGACCAGCGATTTTAGGGCTTCACCTATGCCGGTCTCTTCGTTTTTGGCGATTATAAACGCCGAAATTTTTACCATTTATTCGCAGGATTTAATCGGGTCGCAGCTTGGAGCATAATCGCCGCTTACAGTTGTCCAGGAGCCCCACTGTCCGCAATCAACATTGACGGTAATTGAGGTTCTATAAGGTTCTTCGCCGTTGGCGCATTCGCGCACCGGAAGGCAATTGACCGTTACCGCCGGAGGTGAATAAAAGTATTCATTCAAATCCGGATCGTATTGTTCACCGCAAATATTATTATTATCCCAGTAGGGAGACATATCAATGTAATAAGCGCCCGTGATTTGATTTATGTTATTTGCATGAGTGTGACAATCATCAATATTGCCGTAACGGGCGTATGACTGCTCGCACGTAACCGGCGATTCACCCGGTTCGCATCTTCGGAGCGGTTCGCAATAAGGAATCGTGCTTTCGCAAGTGGGGATCATGTCACAACGGTAATATGAATCTCCTTCGGGTGTTTCACCCGCCTCGCAATCGGGGGCGCTATCAAATATGACCGGATAATCCAATTTATTTTCCTGTATCCAGGGGAGATTTTGGTAATGTTCGCTGGATGTTGGGTAGTTAGCCAAATTTGCACCGCGATAAGGAGCGTTTTGCTCTTTTCTTGAAGGCACAGGATCGCACATTGACTCTTGGGCGCCCGGGCAAACCGGCGGAGAACATCCGTCCTCTGCGGGTGTTTCACCTTCTTCGCAGAAATCCCTTTCGGTGGGGTCGCAAACCACAATTATTTCGTTGGTTTCGGGGTTAACCCTGAACCAACGCTGATCGTTTAAATAAGTATCTTCGGAAAAAGCACCCGCACCTGACAAATATGGGCGGGGACATGTGGGAACCGGATCGCAACCGATGTCGTTAACCTGATTGATAAGGTTGTCATTGGAGTCCACATTGCCGCCGCATCCGGTTCCGGCGGCAAGCGCCGCTATCAAAGCCGCTTTCGCCGCGGTGGAGTTGGATATTCTGGATATACCGTGGAGTGGTGCAATTTTTTCTTTTACTCCTTCCGTTATCGGCAACTGTCTTTCGTTGTGATACATAAAGTGATTAATTAGTGATTTAAGAACATACTTAAAAAAAGGTCGGCAATGTAAATCATTACAAAAAACATGTCAAGCCGGGCGACAAAGTTGTGATGTCTCCGGTGATTGTTGGAAAACTGTAATTACTTGACAGTTGTTATGATTTCTTTTATATTATTTTCCATTTTTTAAAATCTATTATGGAAAATCCAAAGATTTCCGGTATTAAAAGTGTTTCGGCAGAGAATTTAAATGATACTTTAAAGAGACTTGTCGCTCCAATTGCTTTGGCGGCTATGACAGCCGTTGCCGGTTGCGGAGGGCAGGCAAACAGTTATTCGGAAAACAATTGCCCGGACTGTGAATGCCCGGATGCCGGTTCCGCGGGAGCGGGGGGCGCGGGCGGGAGCGAAGCTGAGGACCATATGACCAGAGGGGAACTGGCTGTCGCGATTAAAGAGGATGTAATGGGTTACAATGAAATCAAAGCTTGTGATCCCAATTTTTTCCCGGATGATGAGGATATTCAAAATGATTCCCGTTTATGTGACGCGGCTAATTTACTTAATAAAAGGGGCGGTATGGATAGTTATCCGAATGGCACTTTTCGGGCTGACGACCTGATAAACCGCGCGGAGACGTTTAAGGTGGCCGGTCAAAGCGTGGGGTTGGCGGGATACCCCGACATTTGCACGGAGGCGGTTTCCGATATTTCATATCAGGACTGGTTTTATCCTTATACAAATGCTCTTTGCATGCACGGTATTCCCGTGACTAAAGATGACGGATTGATGCATCCGGCCGATACCCTTACCAAAGAAGATTGGAAGTCTGTGGCTAATCATATTAATGCTTATATGAACACTCCGGCGGACAGGATTGGTACGAGTGAAGCGATTTATAGCGTATTACTGGATAATTTTCCCGCGGGCGGGGAAGCATGCGTGTCGTTATTTCCCGATATTGCAGATAGATCCATGGAATGCGTTATCACAAATATGTTGGAGCAAGAGGGTATTATTAACGGTTATTCAGATGGGAAATTTGGTCCGAAAGACGCTATTACATGGGCACAACTTTCAAAGCTTTATGCGGTCGCTTTGGGTCTGGACGTAACAAAAGGCACGGGTTGCTCTGGCGCGGAGGCAACAAGCTGGTATGCCGCGTATGCGGACGCCCTTTGCGATAACGGATATATTGAACAGGGCTCAATGACAGACGAAAAAGCCCTACAGACACCAACAAAAAGAGATGTCTACAAACTGGCGTGGGATATACAGCTTGATCAAAACGGATACTAGAAGCTATTCCTCGGTGATGCTTTCTATTTCTTTTTCGATTTTGGCCAGTTCCTCCTCCTCTTTTTTGTTTTCAACTATTTCCCATTCATGAAAGAGGTCGGTGAGTTCTTTACTGGTGAATTCGTTGGCTTTTTCCAGATATTCCTTTCTTAATTCCATTGTTGCACCCTCGAATTTCTGCTCTATGTCATCGTATCTTTTGCTCGCCTCTTCAAAAATCCGTATCAGAGTTTCGGCCTTATCGTCGCTTAAAAGGTCTATCGCTTTAAGGATTACGGCCTTGCGATCTTCGCTTAGGGTGCGTGAATTATTTATCAGTCCGACAAGTTTTTCTTTTTGTTCGGGTTTCATGGGTAAATTATACCACTTTTGCTCCCACTTTTCAATTTTAGGAAGGTTTACGATTGTGGGGGCGGGGGGGCGGAGGAGGTTTCGTCTTTGGATTTTTTGAGCATTTTGAGCATTTCGGGAGTGATTACTTTGAGCGCGAAGAGCAGTCCCACGTAAATCACACCGCCGAGAGGGATGAGGAAAATTATGTTTTTGTTCTGCAAATTGAAAAGATAATAGGTGGGGTCTTTAAGGTAGTAGACCGCGGCGCCCATTGCTATTCCGGAAAACAATATTTTGTAGGTGTTGGTGAAATCGATTTTGAAATCCAGATATTTTTTGGCCATAAAATAGGCGCTTAGGGCCACGACCAGCTCCACTATGATGTCTGTTATGGCGGCGCCGCGGGCCGTTATCCGGGGAATGAGTATTAAGTTGAGAATGATTGCGAGAATCGCGCCCGTTCCGTTGATGTAAAGCAGTTTGGACTGGCGGTTGATGGCGACCAGAATGAATCCGAAAAGTGTGTTGATGAACGAAAACGCCAGTGCGAAAATCACAATCTGCAGAGCCATATCGGAACCGTAAAACCCTTCGTCGGCGCGGCTTAAAAAGTGTTCGCTTGATAGCAAATATATCACCTGGTAAGCGATTGCGGACATGCCGATGGCCATGGCCACTCCTCCCATTACCAGCGCGTCAAACGAATACTGGATGACTTTTTTGTAGTAGTCGGTTTTTTCTTTTAGGGCTTTGGTGAGTGTTGGTAATACGGCGTTCATGAAGTAGAGAGGCAGTATGGCGATCGCCTCCAGAATGCGCAGAGGAAGCCCGTATAGCGCCGTCTGCTCGGGGCCGGCAAGCGGAAGAAGCATGATGGATCCGATGCGGAAATAGAGGTTGTTTAAGATGAGCGCCAACCCGTATGGCAGGGATTTGATTACCACTTCTTTTATGAATTTCCAGTCAAAGCGGTAGCGGATGCGGGTGTATTTGGACGCGTAGTAATAGGTGATGCCGAAGAGTGTCGCGTTGCCAAAGATGCCGGCCGCAAACAAGTGGTAAAAGCCCCCGTCCGCGGGCGTGGGGCTCCAAATGAAGATAATGTAGAGCATGTAGGCAAGGGCGATGACTTTGCCCACAATCGAAGCCGCCGCATTGAACTGCATCTTGTAGTTTACCTGGAGGACGGTGGAGATGGTTCCGGTGAGGAGTGCGAGGATAGTGGCGGCGGAGGCGACAGCGACCGCCAGCGGCAACATAATATCCGTCCCCTGAGGAAAATAGAAATAGCTTGAAATAAAGGCAGCCGCCATCGTAGCAAACACCAATATCGTCCTGATGCTTAAAATGTTCCCGATAATCTCTTCTATATTGCTCTCATCGCGTGCCATTTCCCTCACCGCAATCGTATATAATCCCAAATCCGAAGCTATCCCAAAGAAAGCGATAAAATCGTAAACTCCGGTATAGTAGCCGTAACCTTTAACCTCCAGATAGTTGGTGATGATTTTCACCGTCACAAAGCCGATAATCGCCAATACGGCCTTAGCCAGTATCTGCGATCCGGTGTTGATTAGTATTTTTCTGGCTGTTCCCATGGAGAAATTGGTTCCCAAACAAGGTAGCTGAAAGCGCGTAAAATTGCCAGTCGCGAAAAAAATGCCACCCCCTTATTTTTCTTGACAAAACAGGGAATAATACGTTAGATTATGGTTCTCAAGAAGGGATAAAAAACGCCGAGGGACAAAGAAGTGTCGCGCCAATTGAAGGTTTAATCAAAGCATATGAACGACTTTGGCACATTAATGGAAAAAATCAGGGTTTACCGCCCGGATTCCGACGAAACCAAAATCCGTTCGGCCTTTGATTTCGCCAGTAAAATCCATACCGACCAGTGGAGAAAAACCGGAGAGCCGTATTTTGCCCACGTGTATAGTACGGCTCTTTTTTTGACCGATCTGCACGCCGACGATGATACGATCTGCGCCGCCCTTCTTCATGACGCGGTTGAAGATTCGGGCGTCACTTTTGCCGAAATCAAAACTAAATTCGGCGACACGGTGGTCAAACTGGTACAGGGCGTGACCAAGGTTTCCAAGGTTAAATACAGAGACAGGATGGAGGAAAGGCAGATAATCAGTCTGCGAAAAATGTTCGTGAGCATGGCCGACGACATCCGGGTAATTATTATCAGGCTCGCGGACAGGCTTCATAATATGCAGACCCTGCACGGGGTTAGACCGGACAAACAGCTAAGGATAGCGCGCGAAACTCTGGAAATTTACTGCCCGCTGGCCAATCTGCTTGGTATCTGGTATCTGCGCTGGCAGTTGGAGGACTTGTGTTTTAAGTATCTTAATTCCACCGAATATCAAAAAATTGACCGCTTTTTTGGTGAATATAAAAAGGGCAGTGAGATTTATATTGAAAAGCTTAAAAAACAGATTGAGGACGAGCTGAAACAGAGAGGGATTGACTGCATTATTGAGGGCAGATCCAAACACTATTACAGTATTTACCAGAAAATTCAGAAACAGCACAGGCGTCCGGAGGAAGTGTATGACATTTTCGCCCTGAGGATAATTCTGACGGAAAAAGAAAATTGTTATCGGGCGCTGGGCATTATTCATTCCCTGTGGAGACCGCGTTTTAACCGTTTCAAAGATTATATCGCCGTGCCCAAATCCAACGGGTATCAGAGTATTCATACAACGGTTTTCGGGCCGGAAGGCAAGAATGTGGAAATTCAAATCAGGACGGCGGAAATGCATGAAGAGGCGGAATTCGGAGTCGCTTCGCACTGGTTTTATAAACATGATCTTTCGCCCCACAGACTTAAAAAGACCGACTGGATTAATCAGCTTCTGAGTCTGCAAAAAGCTCAGAAAGACAATTTTGATTTCGTGGAGAATTTGAAGGTGGATATTTTAAGGGACAGGATTTTTGTATTTACACCCATGGGCGAAATTATGGATCTGCCCCAGGGGGCGACCGCGCTTGATTTTGCCTATTCAATCCACAGTGATGTGGGTAATCATTTTAAAGAGGCGGTTGTTAACGGCACGATCTACACGGCGGGTAAACAGCTTCAGACCGGTGACAACGTGGAAATAAAGACTCTGGAGTCAATAAGTCCGGAACTTTCCTGGATAAAGTTCGCCAAAATAAGCAAGACCAAGGAACTTATCCGCTCATTCGTATACAAGGAGACGAATGACAACAAGGCGACGATGGGTAAAAAAATCCTGGCGAAAGTGCTTGAAAGAGAGGGTAGACAGGAACTTGAAAAATTTCTGCATCATAAGAATTTTGCCGCCACATTAAAAACTTTTAATCTTGAGAATGAACAGGATCTTTTTAAAAACGTCTGTGAGGAAAAAATTAATCCGCTGGTTTTTGTGAAGGCGCTTTATAAAAAGGAGGGCGTGATTGGTAAAGTTTTTGCATTTAGAAAAAATCCCGCCGGATCTTCTGCGGAACTGGTAACCGTGGAGGTAACCGCCCCCGACCGTATTGGTATTCTGGGTGACATCTCAACAAAGATATCGCAGGAAGGCGTTAACATTGCTTCTTCAAAAATTTATAAAAACTTTGGTTCGGATAAATTCAAATATGTTTCCCGTATTGAGGTACCATCCTTTGAGATTCTGGAAAATGTCTTTGAATTGCTGGAAAAAATTGAGGGCGTGGAATCCGTGAAGCGTATTTTGTATCCTTTCAAGAGACTGCTCTATGGCTTATTTATACCGTTTTTGCTTCTTTGCGCACACTTCGCGGCTTTGATGTATTTAAAGAGTGATTTTTTTCTCTTCTATTTTAGTTTTCTTGTTCCGGCCTCGGCTTTTTATGTAATCAACCGTTTTATTGACAACGAGACGGGCTTTTCTTTCAGGAAAATAGAGGTCTTTATGATTAATCTGATGATAGCGGTTGTGGGAAACGTAATCGCTTTCTGGGAAATTTCCGTTTTTGGCGTTCCCATGACTTTGTTGACCGCCACATATATTTTCGCGCTGCATTCATTCTTCCTGATTTTTAAAACGGGTTATTATCTTTATTTTTATTTTTCCCATAAGGGCAGACTGGGGTTCCTGCTTTTCAGCGGAAGACGGAAGAAAAAATTTGTTAAGGAAAAGATTTTGATTCCGGACAAGAACAGCTCGAGGTACAGTAAAATCAGCGACGCATATGAAAAATACCTGTTCACCACATATCAGGAAAACTACCTTAAATACAACAGCTGGAAGGATCATTTCTGCAAAATCCATGACCAGATCAATCTGATGTTGGGTGAATATGACGACCTTTCGGACAAAGTTGTGGCGATCGCTGGATGCGGGCCGGAACCGGGCGACCGTGATTTCAACACGGAATTTGTTAATTTATTAAGAGACGGCCGTCTGAAAAAGGTGGTATTGATTGATTTTTCCAAACTTACGCTGATTTCGGCAATTGATAATTTATTGAACAAAGGTGTGCCACTTCACAGAATCAGGGCTTATCAGATTGACCTTACGGGGGGAATTAGTGGCTATTTCGCAGATATTCTTACCAGGATTCACAATGGGGAATGCCTGCCGGCGCTGGAAAAAATGCAAAATGATCTTAAATCGAGAATGGATGAGATTGTTAACAAGGAACTGTCCAAACTTGAGGAGGATGATCGTTTTGATTTTTTCATTTCATCAATGTTCGCCACGTCAACGCTGTTCCCGATTATTTACGGATTCAAGGAAAAAATCAGGCGCTTTAAACGGCTATCTCCCGAAGAAAAGAAAAATATACTGACCTCCTGCGACGAGTTTGAAAACGCCTATAACACCTACATGCTTTCATTCACGACCAATTACATTGTGGGTTTGGGCAGGGAAAAACAGAGGGGGCTTGTGATTGTGGACACGGAAAAAATATTCAAGGGCACCAAAAAAATCGTTAAAACCGTTGCGGGGCAGATTAACGATTTGCCATTGCAGATACCCGCCATTTCCGATTATGAAATGTGCCACTGGCTGTGGCAGGATGAATGCGACCATTATCATGTAATTCATAGTATGATGGTTGATGTGGATACCAGTAATCCTATTGACAAAGTAGGCTAAATTATTTTAGAATTTTGCCCTTTTTATGTTAGACATGAGCCAATCGGAAAATTGTCCAGAAGAAGAAGAAATTGTACCTCCAAAAATTCTGGGAAAATCAACCTCAAATGAGACGCCAAAGGACGAACCCGACGGTTCGCCAAGGAAAGAAACGTCCGGCACCAGTGAACCGCCGCCCGACAGCGACAATAACGAGTTTACGCCTGTTGGCGGGGCGGAAACGATGGCACGCCAAAGATATTTTAGAAGTAAAATTGAACTGGAATTATGCAATACCGCGCATAGAAGGGTTCTTGTTTATGCCGACGCTCATGAAGACCAATACCGCCAGGTTTTGGATCAATATGAGACTTTTATGGCCCAATACGAGTCCAATGCCGGCAACTGGAAAGAACATTATGACAATATTCAGCATGCTCTTGATAAAAGTATGGGTATACGCGCCAATATGACGGATGAAGAATTGAAAGAAGTTTTGTCGCGGGTTGGCTGTATAACTATATTCGGGTGCGGCTACAATCCCACCCGTGAATTGAGCAGGAAGCTGATGAAGGGTCTGCGTAAAGGATATGCAAGGCTTGTACTTGTGGATTTTTCGCAGAAAGCTCTTAGATCCGCTATCGATTTTCTTGATCAATCAGGCATAAAACCGGGTGCCGCATACCAGATGGATTTGACTCTGGGTTCGGTGGGGAGTATTGACAGTTATTTTAATCAACTAAGCAAGAGTTCCAATGTGAGCACGCGAATTGATGAAACAAAATTGCGTCTTTATCTGGATTTGGTCAATGAATTGATTGATTCGCTGATGGTACAATTGAAAGCCAACGGACTGGTGGCCGGAGCTTTTCGCGGATATATTATGAAAGATGAGGATAAGCCCGGAATGGCCGTTTCAACAATGGTGGCGGCGGCAACTTTTATGACGATTTACGGAAAACTTTTAAATCTAATTGAAAGAAATGTGGTTGATCCCGAAATTGTGAGTGAGCTTAAACAAGAGGCGACTCGGATTCACTCAAAGTTTAATGCCTGTGTGGTTCAAATGATAACGGCTCAAATGTTGAACTTCTGCAAAGATGAGGGAAGCGCTGTGATAGTTACGGAGGTTGATAAAATCAATCTCGGACTGGGGACTGATCAGCACGCTCATGACGTTGAAAATGAAGAAGTTCGGAAGCTGGAGGAGCAGGCGGCTCTGGTTAGAAAAGCCGTACAAGATGACGGCAGGACTCCGGAGCTTAAAAAACACCTGGATACCGTGACTACCGATCCAAAAATCAGTCAAACCGGCGACAAAGTGGATTTTGAACAAGTGGTGAAGGACACTCCGTTGTTTGATAAGAGATTTCAAGTCGCACTCGGACGTAAACGGAAATGGCTCTGGTGGGATGAACCGATGGAACACGGGCATACGGTTATGCAATTGGCTTTCAGAGCGGCCAGAATCCCCAATCAGGATGTTATTGATTTGATCAAATATGTTGATAAACAGACCGGCGAAAGCGCGGATGCTAAAAAAATTCTGGATAAAATAATGGAGGCCCCCGCTCAGAATCCCGGGAAAGATCATGTGTTGAATAATCCCGGTATCAAGTGGCTGAGAAGTCTTGAATTGATTGATTTTGAATTGACCGAAGACATGGTCGGACACATGCCTTTTGCTTGTGAATCAATGCATCAGCTGATTAATCTGGTTCCGGCCGAATACCTGTCGCTGGGTTGGGAGGCATCTCTCGCTTATCTTAGTGAAAAAGAAGATTGGTTGACCGACGCCTGCACCGAAAGGCATTTAAAGGTTGGTTATAAGTTGCTGATTGAACTGATTCGGGCTATAAATGAGTTTGAAGAAATCAAACAGTCCAATGGCTGAAGTCCATTATTTTATAATCCGGCCGGACGGTAACACCACCGCCGTTGTTAAGGATGCGATACCTGTGGATAGGTATGCCGAACTGGCCATTTTGATAATGGGAGGGGACGCGAAAGTTGAACAGGTGGCGTTTATGGAAAAAGCAAGTGACGCGAGGGCCGATATTAAAATGGTGATGATGGGCGGAGAGTTTT
The DNA here is from genome assembly GCA_041738505.1 of Candidatus Altimarinota bacterium. GTDB lineage: Bacteria > Patescibacteriota > Gracilibacteria > UBA1369 > UBA1369 > JBGSPQ01. Next base: position 97,126 of record JBGSPQ010000034.1, read on the forward strand.
GCGCCAATGCCGTCAGATGCGCCGCTTTTCTGCACAATAAAAACGGGACCGTGCTCGTGGAGACGGATTTTGAAGATTTGGTTGAAGTGGTGACCGATGGCAAATCAGCGGAAATCAGACTTCCGGGAACTTATATCAGGCAGATGACCGAAACGGAAGACGGGCACCTGGTTGAGATGCAGGGGATTACACATTTGATTACGGAGGTTGGAAGGGGTGTGACGTTGGAGGGCGCCGAAAATACCGAACCGGACGCGGAGGAGCTTGCGCTTGTGGAAAAATATATAGGAGATTCTCCGGCTTTCGGGATTATCCGCCTGAGGGAAGAAGGCGAAAATTATGCCATGTTGCCGTCGATTTTTGTTAGAGATACCGCATCTTTTATTTTTGAAACGGCCTGTGCTTCCGGGAGTATCGCGGCCGCCGCCGTTATTTTTGCATCGGATAAAAAGGCGGCCGACAGTGGAAACGAAAGTAATTATGCCATTGTCCAGCCAAGCGGAAAAATCTATTCGGTTGTCGTGAAGGCCGATAAATCGGAGATTTCCGAAATATCACTGCGGAGCGATATTGAATATCTGGGGGAGGGAGGTGTTGAGTTTAAGCCGGATTAGTGGTTCAGAGACTTGATTGCCAGGAGGGCGACGGCGATAACTTCTTTGGCTTTTTCAACTTGGGAATAATCGAATTTATCGAAAAGCTGCCGCATGTTTTTTGATTTGGCGAGGAACTCGGTTATTTCCCGCGGAACATCCATTTCGTTATATTCAAGGTGTTCGCGAACCGTATCAATAAAACCATAAACCTGCTGAAGGTAGGCACCATATTCTTCACTTTTTTTGGAGGCATTTGGTGCTGTCATGTTGATGTCATCGGGGTTTTGCTGATAATAAGATTGCAAATGTTCCAACAGCATTTTTGTGCGGTGCAGTGATAAGAACGGTCTTTCTGCGCGTGCTCCGGAATATTCCATGTTCAGATGATTAATGGATGGCCAACATGATATTTATCGTTCAAAAAAAGTCAATCGGTAAAAATTTTTGTGGTGAACGGGCGGTTAGTGGGTAAGCCGGAATATGCTATAATTGGATATGTTGATGTAAGGTTGGGGTGGGGCGGGCGGTACGGGCGAATAAAATATCATTTTCCAATATGCACGAAACAAAAGAAAAACTGGAGACCGTGTGCGCGGAGGTGGATACGGCGGTTAAAAAAATTGATCTGGAAAAACTGCGGATTCGCATTAAGGAATTGACCGCCGAAAGCCAGGTTCCGGAGTTCTGGAACGACCAGGAGCGCGCGCAGAAAATTTCCAAGGAGCTTGCGGATGCCCAGAAAGAGGTTGCCGAATGGGAGGGGCTGGTTGCGGATTCCCGGGAACTGACCGAACTTTTTCCGACTGTCGATGTTGAAGATGATCCTTCTTCCGGCGAGGAATTTAAGAAAATGGTGGCCGATTTGGAGGGCAGGTGGCACAAGCTGGAAATCAGGACTTTTTTAAACGGCAGGTATGATAAATTTAATGTGATTATGTCCATTCACGCGGGGACGGGGGGAAAGGACGCGATGGATTGGGCGGGGATGCTGATGCGGATGTATATGCGGTGGTGCGAGCGTTGGGAGTTTGAGGCGGAGATTTTTGATAAGTCGGACGGCGAGGAGGTGGGGGTGAAGTCGGTGACTTTGCATATCAGCGGGCTGTACGCGTACGGGTATCTTAAAAAAGAGCGCGGGGTGCACAGGCTGGTTAGGCTGTCGCCGTTTAATGTTAAGCACACGCGCGAAACTTCTTTCGCGTTTGTGGATATTCTGCCGGATTTGCCGGATGAGGAGATGCCGGAGATTAATCCGGGGGATTTGAAGCTGGACGCTTTTAGGGCGTCGGGGGCCGGGGGTCAGAATGTGAATAAAGTTTCTTCGGCCGTCCGGATTACTCACCTGCCGACGGGGGTGGTGGTGGCCTGCCAGAGCGAAAGGAGCCAGCACCAGAACCGCGAGCGAGCCATGAAAATCCTGCAGGCGAAGCTGGTGGATCTTGTTGAGAAGCAGAAGGTTTCGGAGATTAAGGAACTGCGGGGCGAGCGGGTGGAGATGTCCTGGGGTAATCAGATTCGTTCTTACGTGATGCAACCTTACACAATGGTCAAAGACCACCGAACGGGGTTTGAAACGCATAACGTGGATGCGGTTCTGGACGGGGATATTGACGCTTTTCTGGAATCCAACCTCAAAGGTTAGGCCATCATGACAGCCACGGAGGTATTGTCGCCGTGGTTGGATTGAATGTGGTGTTTTTTCCCGCCGTACCGGACATCAAATCCCTCCTGCCTGTTCTGTCTGCTTAATGCGGTTTCCGCTATTTTATCAGCGGCGAGGTTTTGGTATTTCAGCGCTATTTCGGTAACTTCTTCCGGCGTCATAAAATCGGAAACACCATCGGAACAGCAAACAATGATGGTGTCTCCAACGGGACGCACCAACTCTTTATAGCGGGGTTCATCACCCAATCCTTCGGCCATCACGGCGCTAAGCACGATATTGCTGACAGGGCTTGAATATCTTTCCAATGGGTCTTTCGTAACACCGGAATCGATTTGAGACTGGATTAACGACTGGTCATTGGATTCATAAATAACCTCTTTTTGCGATTTTGAAATGACGTAGACTTTGGCGTCTCCGACTGAACAAAGTTCCAGTTTCGTCTGTGCGTTTTTAAGCGGCGTTTTTTTGGCCATGGCGAGAGTGGCTCCACTTCCTTGCGAAAGGTTCTGTTCCATCAGTGTATTACAGGCTTCGCCGGGTAGGGATGAAACGGGCTGTCCGCGGTGTCTGCCTTTTATTGTACCTACAAGTGTCCAATATGCGGCCAATGATCCGTCTCTGGCTCCCCCCATGCCGTCGGCCACTGCTATGAAATCGCTGTCAACGAATACGGCGTCTTCATTGTGGTCCTTTAAGCTTCCCCCCACCATGGACAACGCCGTACAGGTGCCGTCGACGGTTTCCAGTTTGCCTGTGGCTCGGTTGCCAATCATGTGCTGAGTTTTTATCTCCTCATCATCACGGACTTCGGATTTTTTCGGGGCGGTGCGGGGGCGGCGGATTAATCCTTCCAAATGCATGTTCATTTTTGTTTTTTAATGACTGATTATTAATTGACCTATTTTCGTATTTTATAATATTTCTACCCTTTTGTCAATTTTGCAGTTAACCTCAAAGGTTGATTGGGGGTTCGGGGGCGGCTTGAATAAGAGGTTGGCTTTGGGGTATCGGCTTGCTACAGCGGTTTATGTTGACCTCAAAGGTGGATTGGTGTACAATTCGGTATCTTATGGCAAAATTACTGATACAAACGGGCAGGGAGAATAAAATTTTGCGGACCAAATCCGCGGAAGTTAAGCTGTCCGGGAAAAAATCGGACAAGAAACTGAAGAAGTTTATTGAGGATATGAAGGAAACCATGATGACTTCCGATGGCGTGGGTTTGGCCGCTCCACAAGCGGGCGAAAACATTCGGGTGATTGTGTGTTTGTTAAACCAGGGAACCAAAAACGAACTTATTGCGGAGATGATTAATCCGGTGATTACCCGCGTTTCGGAAAAAATGGAGGTGGGCGAAGAGGGATGCTTAAGCCTTCCGGGGGAGTTTGGGATGGTGGCTAGATACGCGGAGGTGACTGTCCGCTATTTTGACCTCAAAGGTGCGGAATGGGTTTTAGGCCTTAAAGGGCTTAACGCAGTGATTGTTCAACACGAGATTGATCACCTGGACGGAAAGCTGTTTGTGGACCGACTGACCGAACAAGCGCTTAAGGGTCAGCATATCCTGTAATCGACACCTGTTCGACCTCAAAGGTTAATTCGGGGTTTTTCGCCGAATTAACCTTTGAGGTCGATTGTGCTATAATGGAGGGATTATTTTGTCATTATGCCGTCTTGTGAAGCTTGATACTTTGAAAAAATTGCTGCTCAGCGCCACCGCGTTTTTGTTGTACGCGCTTGTGATGGCCAATTATATTCACGCGGCCAGTTTGTTTTTAACGTTTCTGGGACCCGAAAAACTGCCCTATGCGTTGGTCGCCTCGGCTTCATTTATTTTGCTGTTTTCGTTTCTTAGTTCCGTTATTTCCATAAGATTCGCTTCGCATCAGATGTTTTTTGGAATGATGGCTTTTATTTTTCTGAACTTTCTTGTTCTGACTTTTGTTACCACGGGGACCGCCGTGCATGTTTTTTATTTTATGATTCTGTCCCTTATTTTGGCTAACGTTCAGGAAATTCTGATGCTCAATTTTGCAAATTCAATGCTCACCCCTCTGCAGGCGAAAAGTTTTTTGCCAACGGTGATAAGCTATATGAGCATTGGAGCGATAACCGGCGCTTTTTTTGCTCTTCCATACCAGGAAATCCATGAAGCGTTGGGAATCGGCTATCTGCCTATGACCGGTCTGTTGATTCTAATGCTTCTGATTATTGTGACTTCCCGATTTTTTAAGAAAGAAATTTATGCAAATTTTTCGCCGCAAAGTCTGAAAACCTATAAACAGGATTTTAAGAGCAGTCTGAAACTGATTTTTGACTCCACAAATTTATATAAACTGGTGGGCGTGATTGTGATTCTTGCCGCCGGCATTCATGTGATGATGGAGTTCAAGCTGAAAACCGTCCTTTCCATGAACTTTGGGCATGTGGAACTGACAGAGGTATTGAGTCTTATATATATGATCAACCGTATAGCGGTTCTGGTGATGACAACGTTTTTTGCCAAGAAACTGCTTTTCCGTTTTGGGGTTACAAACATGCTGATAACATATCCCGTGATGCTGTTTTCGGCACTTGGACTGGCTGTTGTTTTTCAGCTGAATGTTTATGCGGTGATTCTGGCTTATATCGTTTACAACATTTTTCAGCTGGCGTTTTTCGGGATCAGCACGACACAGATTTTGTCTGTTATACCCAAGAAAAACCAGCAGTCGGTTTTTTATCTGATAAGAGGAATTTTAACCGCCGCGGCGACAGTGGTCTTCTCCCTGATTTTGCTGATTTATTCGTACAACATTTCACTGGAATCCACGCTTAACACCGGCATGACCATGGCGGCCTGCGTACTGCTTTTTTACGCCGGCATTAAAACAAAAGAAAAATATGAAATCACATTAAAGGAAAATTTATTTAAAGAGGATGAATATCTGAAGCTGAAATCCATTGATCTGCTTGCGGAAAAAGTCTCTAAGGACAGAGGCGAAAAAGACTTACGAAGACTCCTCAACATTCCCACGATTTCGCAGGATGTGCGTTCCCGGGTGATGGCCAGCATTGGAATTATCGGCAATTATCAGACGATTATGGATTTAACCAAGGTACTGCTTTCCACCGAAAGTTCCAAAGTGAAGGTGGAGGCCATCCACGCCATTGATAATATTATCCGCAAGCAAAAGGACTTTAACAGGTTTCCGGTTACCAAACATTATTTACTGCAGGCGTATGAAAAAATACTTTTAAGCGACCAGCCGCAGTATGTGAAGATGGAGGTGATTGACGATTTGAAATATTTTGATCTGGAGGATGTGATTGATTTTCTGGAAAAAAATCTGCAATCGGAGAGCACAAACATTCGGGCGAACACGATAAAAACGCTGGCCAGTTTTAACGATCGGGGGATTATTCCTTTTATTGAGCCGTTTTTGGGCGCACGTGATTTGCAGATCAGAGCTTCGGCGATTGTGAGTTTGTGGAAATATGAGGAGATGCGGCCGATTCTGACCGCTAAAATCGCCAGACTGCTGACTTTGAAAAGCGAAGAGGCCGTACAAAATTCCCTGTATGTGATCGGGTCTATCGATGCGCAGTGGGACAAGGATTACGTTTTGAGACAGATGGATCATGATAATCCGCATATCCGCACTTTTGCCTTATTGACGCTGATTCAACTGGGCGAAACCACGAGGCTTGATGATCTGGTGAAGAAAATGCTGATGCTAGTGAAAGAAGACGATCACACCGAAATTGAATTCATTCTTTCCCACTACAGGTATTTTGAAGAGGGAGTAAAGAAGACGCTGATCCGCAAAATTCAGCAGATGAAAGAAAACGAGGCGCAGTATTTTTATAATGCCTTCCGCGATTCCCGCTATGTGTTCAACTGGGAGGAAAGCCAGTTGAGCAAGGGCGCCGACCCGGGCTTGAAATTATAATGTAATTGTTGTATAATTTAAGGATTTTATAAGAATAATTTTGTAAATGAATAAAGACAAGGCCGTACAATTCAAAGTTTATCAAACATTGCTTGAAACAATGACACACTCAAGGCTAATTCAAAGCATGCCACTTAAAGACAGGAATTTTATTAAGATGAAATACATCCATTCAAGCGTAGAGGAAATCACTTTCGCGACAGAGGAGATTATCAGACAGGATAAGGCTTTTGAACAAGCCCAGGCGAATGCGGTTAAGCGGATTGATGAGAGCGTGAAAAATCTGGAATTGGTAACGGCGGCCGGAGAGGCTCACCTTAATAATAAATAAATATTAAATATTTCCTAATAAAAAAAAATGGAAAAATATCACCTTTATAATCAATATGTTTTAAATCTTTTTGAAAAAAGATTTGCGTTTGGAGAACCTGAAGCTTCTTCCGGAGCGTCCGCAAGCGAAGATGTTCCCGCGGAAGCGGAAACTGCCGATGCCGACAAACAAACGACAGAGCCCGCAAAAGAAGGTCCGACCCCTTCCGCCGATGAAGCAAAAAGGAATATGACCAGAACTCACGCCAAAAGAGTGAGTGACCGGCTTAAAACAATGAATGATGCAGACGCGAAAAAACTTGCGGAGGAAATTGATACCGCATATTCCGAATCGGTAACGGCCGAAGTGAGCCACGACAAAGCAAGCATAGAGACGGCTACAAATTCATTGAGGTCCATACTTTTGAGCGGAGAAGCCATTTTGAGTGGGGCAGGCGCGGAAAGAAGCAGTGCCGAAAAATACGCGCAACGCGAACTTGGACTGGAAGAAGATATTGAAAAAAAGAAAAATCTTGATCAGGCCAAGGGAGGGGCGTCAAAGGCAGAGAAAGAGCTTAATGAAAAGGTTGAAAATGAAGATGCCAGAAAAAACATTCTGGCGTCCGTAAAATCCGTGAAGGATGAAGCGAAGAATGCTGAAAATGATCTTGATTACGAAGTCGCCACACAGAAATATACTGAATACGCGACTAAAGTGAGAGCGAAAATCAATAAAGCTCCGAAGGAGAAGGTGGAAACAACCCCGGAAGGACTCCGAACAGAAGCGCTAAAAAAGATGAGTGAGTATATGGAAAAAAGCAAACAGGATTCATCGGAAAAAGAGCTTATAAAGGATCAGGGGCAACAATTGATTCTTGATGGTGAAGCCGCGATGATAGTAAGTAAGCCCGATGAGGCAAAGGCTAAATTCGGTGATGCGATAGCTCATTTTAAACAGGCGCTACAATTATCCGCAGCTGCGGCCGCCGACAGCAGTGAAAGCCAGGAGAAAATTGAAGCGGTGGACAGGCAGGCACTGATCGGACAGATGAGACAGGAATTTATTGATATGAGCAGAAAATACACAATTGACAGTCCCGACAGTGAAAGACTCGCTGATTTTAACAAGGCGATGAACGATGTGTATGCCAAAATAGCCGATACTGACGCCAAAAAGATGGCACTGGCCGGCTCCGCGTTTTCGGTCGCGCAATTGAATCCCGACGATGATGATGAAGCTTTCGTGATCAGAGGGGCCTGCCTCCGTCCGCAGGGTTTTACTTTGAATGCTATTGCCGTGGACAGGGATGGTCAAGAAGGAGCGCTTACCGATGCAGAAATGGCGGCTCTGGAGAAGGTAGAGGAGGGCAACGTTGAAAATATTTCGGAAAAAACCAAGACTCTAATGGTTGCGGAACTTGAGGGTATTATCGATGGTAGAGTGAAATATTTTCTTGATAGTGACGTTATACCAGCTTTTAAGTTGAAGAATGGGCTGCAGTTCAGAATAGCCCAATATTATGCAACTCTTACCGATAAAGAAAAAACAAGACTGGGCAATTGGGAAACAGGTATCAGAAGAGCCTCGGGAAAGGTATTTGATTATCAATATGAGGTGAAGATTAGAAACGGAAATGTTGAAGCCTGGGCCGATTAGTCTGCTCCGGGCAATACTTTGACTAGCGCTTGACTGTTTTGAGTTTTTATGCTTTTATGTGGTCTATATTTTCTATTTATGGAAATGGGAAAATGGCCGCTAAATAACCAAAAGAGCCTGAACATCGGTTCATCGTCCAATTTCGGCAAAATCGCGGCGATTGCGGGTTTGTCGTTGATTTTAACGGGGGGATGCAGAAAAACCCACACTCCCGAAGAGGCTCAGGAATTCATCCGCAACGGCCATCAAAGCGGTCAATCAGGTATAGTAATCCCCGCCCTATCCAATCCGGTAATAGCGTCCCCCTCGAGAGACGTGCAGCCGGTCCAGAGTGTTGTTCCTTTGAGTACAGCCGCGCAACCCGTCGCAAATCAATCCGAAAAAAAGGTGGACGGCGTAAAACGCAGGACTGACGGGAACTTCCGTTTTTCGACCTTTAACGTGCCCGATGACGGTGTGTTGGTGGAAAAAAATGAGCGGGGGGATGACAGGAAATCGGTGGTGTACATTCTGGATTATCATAATAACAGCTCTACGGTGGGTGATTATCAGAGACGCGTGCAGACGGAAATTTTTGAAATTGTGGAGGACTTAGTGGGTTCCTACGGCAGAGTGCCGGTGGCAATGGAGATATGGAAAATCGGCGACACGGCGGGTAATTATGAAATTAAAAACTCCGACAGTAATCTGTTGGAGACTTTATTCAGCAGGTCCACATTGGATGACAGACTGGCGATGGTGCCGGCTGTGATGCGGGACACCAAATTCGCGGGGCCGGTGATTACCGGTACTTTCCGCGATTCGGTTATACCAATCGGCACAGTAACGGAAGAGGAAAGAAAAGGGGCGAACGAACTGGTGAGAATGGAAACCCGGCTTATGAAAGCCACTATTGGCGGTGAGGGAGTCTGCACTGGCACCGACGGACGCAATTATACTTTTTTTCAGGCGCGAGACTCTTTCCGCGGGGGCGGTTCGGAAACCACCGATCACTGTTATTGCGCGGTGCATGAGTTTGAAAACCGCTTTCTGGAAAAATTTAGAGCCAGAATTGAAGACGTGCCGGTGAGGGAGGTTGGTTACGCGCTTGAGGGCGACAATGATTATTCCGTGATAATCGCGGGATTAAAGCACTGGCCGGCGGCAAAAGCGGAGCTGGACAAACGGGGGGTTAATTACACGACGGTTGCGCCCAAGACTCTGGCGCAGGGAGTGGAGGAAAATCTACGGGAAGATCCTGTGAAAGTTTTTTATCCCGACAACGGGGCGCAAACCTGTGAAAAGATGATGCGGGAGCGGCGCGCGCTTGTGGAAGCGGCAATGGGGCGGATTTAGGGTTTATTTGGGTTGTAAATCCGGCACACTACATATCAATTCCATTCAGGGATTGGATATTTTTTATTATTATGTTATAATAATTAGATTTTATAACACTTATTTATGATACCTGATATTGTGTCTCAATTAACGGCCGATACGGCGTACAGTCCGGAAAATTTCAAGTGGCTGATGGATCATTCTTCGGCAAGGAGTTATTTGGGGCCGGAAACTGTTGCCCGTATTTTCCATGCTATGCAGGAGGGCGATGACGTGATTTTGCAGGAATATTATGCCCTCATTTTGCAGGAATATTTGAAAGAAAAAAGAATTGATGAGGATTTTTCAGTCACCGAGGGGGTAATTCTGGGCAATTTCAATAACGAGATGGACACCATGGGAAAGAATTTAAAGAAAGTGCGCAAAGACCGGAATAACAAAGAGGAACAAGATGAGAAGGAAGGCGCGGAATCCATTCTAGATCAAATAAAATTCACTAATTAAAATAAATGAAAACATTTTTAAAACAAAATTTTTATAATTTTTTTACGGAAGCGAGACTGGTGTTTATGGGTGAAACACCGGCCGCGGTGGAGGCGGAAAAAATACGAATCGACACACAAAAGGAACGGACTGATGTGGCGAAATTGGATGACAAGGAAATGAAAAATGAACCCGTCGAAGGTAACGAGCCGGTTAAAGGATATTTGGACGGCGTACAGAAAGCGATTGATGCGTCTGTAACAAAGAACTTTGGGAAGGATGCGAAGGGGGCGGTGCAGAAATATGAAAGTTATTATAAGCAGGTTAATGCCACTGCGGTAAAAACCAATATTGATTCGGCTATTAATGGAATAAAGGCAGAAAATTGGCAAACGGAGCGAGCCAGCCTGGACTTACATCAACTTGATAGTTTTCCCTCAATTAAAGCTCAAATTACCAGTGCAGCGACTTTGGACGTAGCTAAAAGCATTAATGTAATTAATCTAATTAATAAAGAGGTAACCAAAGCCAAAGAAGAAGCGGATGCGGCGCAAAAATCCATTGATAATGGGAAAAACGTGAAGTCGGAACTGTCCGCGCTGGCGATCAATACTGTCAAAGAGAAACACAGGGCGGCTTTTGATGCAAAAAAGTCTGCCGTCTGTAATGACGTGGATCTTAGTAAAATTGAAGTAGCCGTAAAAGGCAATTTGTCCGTAGAAAAACGGCAACAGCTTGGAGCATATATGCTGGCCCTGGTGGCCGACATGGAAATTCCCTATGGTAAAGAATGGGGAACAGAAATTCAGAATAAGCTGAAAAATCATGCAACAGCAATTGGTAAATATGTTTCTGGAAATCCCGATCCAAATTTTGCTGATGTGGCCGCTTTGGGTGACACGAAAGAAACAGGTGCTTCCAGGGAGGCCGCCAATAAAATAATGCAGAATCCGGAAACCAGTCATTATGTAAACGGCATGCTTGATGCTGCCAAGAATGCGTATGATCAAAATAAACCATTGTATAATAATTACCGCCAATATGTGATTGGGCAATTGGCTATTTTGCCCGAGAACAGCGATTTTGCGAAAGTGCGGGCGGCGGGACTGCTTTCGCCGACGGAGTATGCAAGAAATGCAGGGTATGAAGTGAAAGACGGTAAAGTGACTGATGAAGCGCTAAATAAAACAAACGACTGGAACAGCGCCAAGGAAACAAGCGCTCTAAAAAATGAAAGGAGCGTTGTGGATGGGGTTGCTGACAGCAAGGTTGAGAAGGGCATGGAAAAATTCGTCAACAATATGAAGGACGCCCGCGTGAAGGCGTTTTTTGACCAGCAGATGGCGGAAGCGGCGCGGATGTGGGGAGGGATGCCGGATGCGACAAACAGGATTGGCTGGTACAGAAGAACACTGGTTACGGAAATATGTAAGCTTGATAATCCGGCCAATGTAACCGGTAAATGTACGACTTTCAGAAATTATATGCGCTCGGCGGATGCCAGATTAAAGGCGGCTCCGGCGTCGGGTGGTGGAGGTGGAGCGGGAGGTAGCGCTGATATCGCCAAAAGCGCCCCGGGGGCGGGTGGAGCACCGGCTGAAAACGTTGATGAGGGACCGGAAACGCCCGAGAAAAAGGCTGTGGCGGCGGCGGTGCGGGGAGTACTTGCCAGGTTTGTCCGTTTGGATATATCCGCACTTAATAAACAAGGTATTAATGATTACCATGAATTGGGGACGAAAGTTTTGGCCGAAATAAATGCCGAGTTGGCAAAATTGGAAATCAAGGACATAAATTTGAATAAAACTTACTCCGTTGGAGATTTCCAGGTGCGCGTAAGTAACGGTAAAGCTAATTTATTGAATCCCGCGCGGGGTGATGCATGGGCAAAAAACGCTTGGGAAACGCGTGAAAAACAGGCTAACGCAGTGGCGGCCGGGACGGCAACCGCCAAGCCAACAGCCGTGGCAAGCGCAGGAACGGCAATTCCCCCGGAAAGTGCGCCGAAACCCGCGGGTTCTGTGGCAACCACCGGTGCGGAAGAACCTGCAGCCGCAGCTGCGGCAAAATCAACCACAGCCGCACCAAAACCGGCGGAGGTAGTGGCTGCTCCAATAGAGCAGACGGAAAAAACACCCGTACAAAAAGCCAGGAACAGAGTTGTCAGCATGATCAGAAATGCGGTCAGTAGCGTAAAAAGGATGAATATAACCGATGCCGGCAGCGTTGTGAATAATCTAAATATTGCCCTTGCGGCGGTCCAGGGGAATCTTTCGGCAGAAGAAAGAAATCTTTTAAGGGACCAACCCCCGATTTCGGCCGGCTCCACAAAGCTTCTGGAAGGGCATAAGTTTGTATTAACCTACAATCCCTCAAAAAGCAGTTTTAATGCCTTTGAATCCAAAACCACTTAATCAACCACCATGCCCCCAGAATCACAAAGTCCGCTTGAGCGCCTGCACCGCAGGATTGTGGCGCAGGACAACACGCTTACGGAAGCCGATGTTGATAAGGCCGTCGCCGATGAAATCGCCGCGCTAAAGGAAAAATTCAAGGACGATCCGGCGACTTTATCCAATCGTGAAGGCCGTTTGCGCGAGTTTCATGAACGGCTTAAGGCCGAACGGGCCGACCTTTATAAGGCTTACCGCGAGGGCAAACTGGATTTTTTTGCCGATTCGCGGCTTCTTTGGGAGGCAATGCCTTCTTTGGAGGCTTTAAAAGAAAGGCCGCGGCAGTTTGGCGAAGCTGTGAACGAGGCGCGACGGCTGACCGATCCGGAAAGGGACGGGGAGGACGCGATTGACGATTATGAGGGTTGGGGTCCGGGATGGATCAGCGAAGGTTCCAATAAAGACAATGAAACCAGATGGACTCTTTCGGGATATATGACCGCGATGGGTCTGGACGGCCCGCAAACCAGGGAAGCCGCGTATGCCCGTGCTAATGAGGTTTATGGTTCGTGGACTGGGAGTGTTTTGAAATATGATGAGTTGAGGGAGGATATGGCCATGGGCAAGTATCTTGATGAACTTAGGAAATATCCCGACCTGGAGGACGAGCCGAAAGGCTATCTGGCCGGTTGTCTGGCTCTTTCGGAAACCTCTTATCCTGCGACCAACGACGCTTACAGGAAATATTTGTATGAAACGGTTGATAAAATGGGGGCGGACGGTGCTTTTAAGATTTCGCCGGAGAAGAATAAATGGGAAAGGGGCCATGATCAGATGGCGAAATTAACCGCGGTCCATTCCCCGCGGGAGTGGAACGAGACGCATCTGGAGGCGCGCAAAGCGTTTGAGCGTTTGAAAAACAGCGCGGCGGTGCTGGTAACGGCTTTGGGATTTACTCTTCCGCCGGACGTAGTGCAGTTTTTAAATAAGGAACTTTTGACTGTGACGAACGGGGATATGAAGAAGATTTCCGATTATTCGGATATGATCGCGGCGCTGGCGCGCGGGGCGCTGGTGGAAAAGAGGCGGGCGCTTGGGGTGAAAGCGGGTGAAGTGGAAAATAAACTTAATGATTTGATCGGTAAGAACGGATCGGCCAAAAAATATACCGAGCAAAGTATTAATGATTTGAAAGCGCGGTTTGAAAAAGCCAAGGCGGCGGCGGGTGCGGCGGCCGGTACTTTGCTGATGCTGGAGGCGGCGGTGAGTGAAAATGCCGCTCTGGAAAGCGCCGCGAGCGAGTTGAATCTGGTGGCGGGAACAATTGATTCCATGCTGGCCGGATTGGTTGTTGTTGGAGGTGGGGGTGGGGGTGGAGGCACGGGCGGAGGTGGAGGTGGTCCTTCCGAAGGCCCTCCGACGGGAGTTGATGAATATGAGAATAAGTGGAGTTCGGCCGAGATGGTGGACGGAAGATGGTCGGTCGCGGACGTGAAAGTGGCTTCTTCTTTGGCCGATACGCCTTTCCGCGATGACAAGGGTAAGATTGGAGGTAAAATTTCCGGAGGAACCAAGCTTAGAATATTAGATGTGAAAGCCAAATGCAGGAAGGTGGAGGGCGTTACTTTTGTGCAGGTTGATTATAACGGCAAGAGCGTGTGGGTGGATGAATCCGCGCTGGTGCTGGGGGAGGAAAGCATTGAATCAACCGAAGCCCGCGAAAGGGCTTCATTTATCCAGCAAAAGGATTTGAATGAAGTAAAGAAGGGAGAAAAATATAGATATGATTTGAATATTTATTCGCAAACGGTTAAGAACAATAAACCGTTTCAGCAGTTTAAAAATACCGATGTGGAAAGGATTTTCGGGAAAAAATACAACGAAAATCTGACCGACCCGGTCAATGACAAGATTTTAAAATTGTATAACAAAGCCCTGAAGGATTCGGGGATGGAATTTGACGGACAGCCGAAAATCGCCGATCTGAGAAAATCATATAATGAAAAATTTATTCCCGTCTGGGAAAAAGCCGCCAAGGATCTGGACAATATTATAGGAGGAAAGAAAGAGAAGAAGGAGACTACTCCCGAAGGCACAAAACAAGCGACAACAATTGATCCCGAAATCACGAAGATGCTTGGGGGAGTGGAGGCCGCCCATAAATACGCGGATGCTTCTCGTCTGATTCTGGAATATATTAAGCATCCGGAAAAATATCCTTCCGGAGTGACCGTTCAAATGCCTTTTAATAATACTCTGGTTCCGGCGGTCGTCTATTTCGCGCAGGGCGCGGGGGGTCCGGCATTCATTAGCTTTCAGTCCGCGCCGGTAAGAAGATACAGATATTCTTCCATGGAGGCGCTGGTTAAGAGGATGCATCAGGGGCATATTTTGTCGCGCAGACAGTATGATATTTTGGGGGATGAAGGCTCTTACAAACAATGGGAAAATTATATCGGACAGCTGGATGTGCTTGATCAGGAAGCCACTTATGGCGAGAGCGCCAGCAAGTGGACGCATAAGCTGGAATTTGACTGGCCGGGCAGGGATCCGGATATCTGGGTGAGACCGGATAAACACGGTAGGATTCAGTATTTGATTGACCGAAATCACGCGGCGCCGGACGGTTCGGACGTGCACGAGGGCTATTGTGAGAATTTTAACGCTTTTCTGGTGGTGATGAAGCGCCACCGCGACTGGACGGAGAAGTATGACGACATTCCGGATGGGCAGAAGGCGGTGGAGGCTTTAAAGGAGCGTAAATACACCGACATTGTTAACCCGCTGGCTTTCAGAGCTTTTTATAAACAGATCGGGCGGGTGGTTCGTCTGCTTACCAGGGCCAACGGAGTGGATATGATTCTGGATTGGGGTGGCGGGAACGATATTAACAGCCGTAAAAACGCCAAGCTGAATGTTTGGGTGACGGCCGAGGGTCAGCTGGCCTGGAGTCTTTCCCGCGAGGACATAACAAGAACCGGCGCTTCGGGTACATCGCCGAATATAACGGGGATTGCCACCGCGGTTTCCAAAATCAAGCGCAACCTTTGAGGTTGATTTGTTGTTTTTTGCGAAATTGACCTTTGAGGTTAATTTAGTTTTTTTTAAGATTTCCATAATGTTGGCATGCTATTTTTTATTCATGCCATCAATAAAAAGGGGTTATACATACAATTCTATTCACCATATTTATAATCGTGGAGTGTTGAAAAAAAATATTTTTCATTCCAATGCCGATTATAATAAATTCATTGCGCGCATGGATGAGTACAAAGCCAAATATCCCATTGATTTGCAGGCTTTTTGCCTTATGCCCAACCATTTTCATTTTATTATCCGAGAAACTGGCCAACTTAAGCCAATTATCTCTAAATTTATGCAGCAACTTCAGAATGCCTATGCACGATACTATGCTGTTAAATATGGGCATTCAGGAAGGCTTTTTCAGGGTGTTTATAAGAATAAAAGGATCAGAGATGAAATCTATTACGATGTTGTGAAGCAGTACATCAAATACAATCCCGTTAAAGATGGGCTTGTGGATGCACCAAAAAAATGGAAATACCTTGGTGGCGCCGCACTTGACCTTTGAGGTCAATTTGTTTTTTTTAGCGGAATCGACCTTTGAGGTGTTTGGCCAGTTTTAGCAGAAAGTACCAGAACGGCTTGAATATGAGTTCGCGGGCGGGAAGATAGTCCACACGATTTCCGCCGAATTTTAGCTTAAATTCGCTTACGGAAGCCCACGGATGCTTTTTGTCCGGTTGACCTCTGAGGTCGGGGGCGATGCCGAAGAGATCGTATTGTTTGTAGCCGTGGTTTTTGGCGTCGCGCATGATTTCCCAATGCAGAAGATATGGAGCCATTGCATTGCGGTCTTCGCCGGAGGAAGCGCCGTAATAGTATGTGGCGGTACCGTGGTAATACGTAACAATGGCGGCGGCCAGCGGTTTTTCTTTTATGGACGCGATCCAAAGTTTGGCGCGTCGACTGCCCAATTCATCCAGCATATTTTTGTAATATTCTTTTGGGTGACCGTTGAATCCGTCCCGCTCGGTGGTTTCATGGAACAGTTTGTAGAAAACATCGATATCCCTGATGCACTTTAAATCAACTTTAACCCCGTGGCGCTCCGCCACCTTAATGTTGTATCGGCCCTTTTGCTTCATCTGCTTTAAGATTTCCTCTTCCGAAAGCGATAAATCAACCATCAAAGTATTCTGGGGCATATACTGCGCGTGCGCTTTGCACATTGTTTCCGATTTGTAGCAGTTTTCGATATTAACAACTGTATCAACCTCGTGTACGCAAATCGGTGGATCCATTCTAAAGAAAACGGCTTTTTCCCTACCCGCAATCTCTTTTATTTTTTCGCACATCAGCCCGATCTGCTTAACATCGGAATAATCCATCAAGGGACCGCGCGGACAATAAAGCCAGGAAAGGCCGAAGGGCAGTTTTTGGCGTATCACAAGAGCGGTTCCCATAATCTTCCTGCCGGTGACCGTTCTGTCCTCCAAAACCAGCATCCAATATTTGTCCCTTTTGGATGATTTCGCCTGAAAATCACCCCATTCATAGGTTTGATGGATGGTGCCGAAAGGATGTTTATGAACAAACTCGTTAAACTGCTCTTTTTCCTGCAGATTGTATTCCTGGATATCCATGGAAATTTTGATCCCTTTTAGTGCATGACGCACAATACCACACATATTATATCATTGTGTTTGATATATGTGCAATTTTATTATATAATATTAAGATTGATATTAATCCTTTAAAAACAAAAATTATGTCATATCAAAAAAATTATTCACTTTCCCTTTTGAAAGGGAGATTTGTATTTATGTCACCTCCTCCCGATGTCGCCGGTACACCGGAAACCTCGGCTCCTGCGGAAAAAATGGATCAATGGAAATATAAGGATTTGGAAGGACAGGTGAACGGATTTGTGGCAACGGTCCAGAAAGATGTTAATTCGGTCGCGGCGCATTTTAATATGGTTCCTCCGAATATTGATGTCACTAAATTCAATGACAAAGGGGAATGCACGGATGCGAATCTTAAAAAACAGATGGCGGAGAAAATCACCAATCCGGACATCCTTGCCAAAGTAATTTCCATGGCTCAATGGGCAAATGTTTTAAAGAACGCCGTGCAAAATATTAGAAATGATGAAACCAACCTTAGAAATGCGATTACGGCATCACTTGAAAAAATCAGAGAAGCCAGTGATATGCAATTCAGCGCTGAAGGGGATACTATGGCAGGTTTGGCCCCGACTTTGGACAGCGGCAATCTGGAGCTCCGCCAGCACGAAGTGACGGAAGCGGAAGCCAAAGCTAAGCAGACCGAGCTTTTAAGAGCCGAAAATGAACGTTTGAGTTCGGGAGATGCCGCTCCAAAAGAAGCCATCACCCAAATTTTTTCGCAGGATGTGAATATGGGAATTAATGCAAAAAAATTCACTAACGCGGAGGAATTGAATTTATCACCAACTTTGGTTGAGCAGCTTCGGAAATATTGCGCAAGAACCAAGGAGGGGGTTGTTATGGATATTGATCTGGACGCGGTGGGGGCGCAGACAATTGACCAAATTCCTATTATTGAGCAAAGCCCGGGAAGCAAAACAATCAAAGTATTTGTAACTCCGAGCAAAGACGGCAGATTCCTGCAATTAAGCTGGGACGTGCGAATTCCAAAACATGCCGGCTCCGTTCCGGTGTTGCATCATAACGTTCTTAATATCGCGCTTGACGCCTCCGCTTATCAAAAAACCGGGGAAGAAACTTCATATGAGGAACCCAATCTGGTTAAACAGGCGACGGATGAAAAAGCCGAAGCTCAGAATGAATATGATAAACAATACAAGGAGGAAATTGCCAAACTGAAGGAAGGCCGCCCCGGTGACCGAATAGTTTTTCAGAGACCGGTGACCGAATATCAGGGTGATGAGAGAACCAAAAGCTATACGGCTGAAATTACCATTGTCAAAATGCATGAATTTGACGGCAGGGCAGACCAATATGCCGTTTACAGACGTGAAGTTTCCCCAAAGAGAACCCGCTATCAGAAAATGTACGCGCAGGACGGTGCATCGATGAACAATTTACCGTCATTGCCGGCCGGCTCCACCGAAGGCCGAATTTCCATGATGGAATCACGGGATGCCACCCCCACGGAAAGAATACGCGGTATTGCAAGATCGTATAAAATCGCTTTGGAGGAATTATCCTCCGAATCGTCTGCGCTCTCGCTAAATTTTAAGACTGACCGGTCAAAATATGACAAGGCCTTGGAGAATGTTTTCGCTCTTGTAGAAAATTACGGAGTAAATGGAAAAACCGTACAAATGCTGAAGAATGCGGGATTTAAAGTTGAAGACATTGCCGGCGATGATGGACGCACAATAAGAGTGGCAATGACAGATCCGCGAACCCAGGAAGTCAAATCCAAAGAAGTTGAAATGTCTTCATAATATGCACTAACCAATGGATGAGCAGAAAAAAAACAAACTGAAAGAGCTGATTGATAAATCGGTAGTCTTGAAAAGCATTGATCCGGCTGAAAAAGAGCGAATTTCGGCCCGGTTTATGGAAATGGATGATGCCAATGCGGATGCCGTTATCAAGATTCTGGAGGTAAGTGATGATAAAATCCTGGAAATGACCGATAAAATGACAGCCTCAAGCAGGAAAGTTGACGATTTGATGATGCAATTGCGGGAAGGCAGTGCAGATATAAAAAGGATGTTAATCGCCGACCGGGAGCGCAACGCCAATGAGCAGGAACAGCCCAAAACGGATGCTCTGCTGGAGGAACTGGAGGACGCATAAAAATAAAATTTATATAATATTTTTTAAAAAAAATGACAAATTTATTCAGAACAAACCGTATGGTTTTCTTTGCACCCGGAACTCCCGACAAACCGGCTTCCATGGAGGTGGCGGGCGATATTCCAAAAGCCGACGAGCTTACACAGGAGCATATTGAAAAAGTGCTTAAGGCCGTGGATAAGAATATTAAAACGATTGAGGATTATTATAATAAAGACTATTTCACCAAGGATTTGCGCGGTGAAAAAATGCCCGAGGAAATTAAGACAAAGCTTGCTCAGCTAAAAAAGCTTAAAACGGAGCTGGAAAAAGTCCGTTTTAATCCGCCTGCGAGCAGAGATGTTTTGGTTAAGATTTACGATATTTTTACCGACCTTGATGAACATACGGAAAAAACCATTGAAGATGCCAAAAAAACCAGCGATCCGTTAAAAGGTCTTGGTATAATCGCCGGGATTTATAGGCCTCTTTTAACAACCGAACAACCGGAAGCAAAACCAGCCGATACCCGTGTGGCCGAAACCAAGGAACAGAGCCAGGAAAAACTTGTTCTTGCGGCGGTGGAAAATATAGCCAAAGCCGGTGGTGTGCTGACTCAGGATATGCTGGATGCCTTAAAAAGCTATAAGCCAAACGTATCTCCGTTGCGTTTTGATTTTATGATTGAAGCCAATCCCTTAACTTTGTTTGTAGAAAGATCGGCAGACGGATTTGCGGTCATGGGACTGAAAAAGAATACACAAATCCAAACTCCAAGCGAGGGATCAAGCTGGGATAAGGCTTTTTTCCGTGAATCTTACTCATATACGGCAGGATCTAACAATCCTCCCAATATTCCTCTGAAAACTCAGGAAGAATATATTGCCATGGTGGAGAAAAACAAACTGCCTCCCGAAAAACTGGCTTAATCTCTTTTATCCGATACTAAAATGTCCAACATCAAAGATGAATTAAAGACACTGCTGGAATCTTCCGTTACCGTTGCGGCACTTTCCGAGGAGGACAGAAAACTGCTTACCGATAAGCTGATGTCTTTAAGCGAGGATGAAATGCAGCAGGCTATCGCGCTTCTCCTTGAGGAGCAAAAATCCCAAATGGAGGCCATGAAGGAAATGGTCAAAAAAATTGAGCTTGCCAGCAACAATTTGAAAAAAGTTTTCCTTAAGGAAAAAGAGCGCCATGATCAGAAGAACACCGCGACCAAGACGGATGCTCTGCTGGAGGAACTGGATAAAATGGATTAATTATAATCACCAAATATATGCCAAATTTGTTCAACAGACGTTTTATATTTTTTTCTCCTGCGAAGGGAGCGCCCGAAGCAGGAGGAGGCGAAACCCCCGAGGGTTATAGAGAAGCTTATGAAGAGGCTCCGGGCGAATATAAGGATGATCCATATGGGCTCAGCGCCGATACGCAAAAGGCGGGACGGGATGCAATTAAAAAATCTGCGCGTAATATTCCGGGCATAAGTGATGACGAGTTTGCCAGGATGAGTGCGGAACTGGATAGTTCTGAGGCGGAATTTCAAAAAAGTCACAGGGAGGGGACTGAAACTTCAAGAAAACCTTATAGTAATGAGGATTTCAAGACTTCGCTTTCTCCGGATCAGATGAATCAAATGCAAGCGTTAAGAGATAAGGCATATCAAACCCAATCACCGGCGGACTGGAACAAGTATCAGGATGCCGTAATTAATACCGCTTACGCGAACGGATTTATAGTTCCCGAGAGAATTGCCGCACCATGGAAGGAATATTCAGATAAAGCCTTTTTTGCCAGTCTGGATGTTAATCAGGCTTTTGACCTGAGAAATTTGCGAAATGATGCTGTGAATAAGCAGGATGAGGGCCAATGGAACGCGTATCTGGACCAAGTGGCGGCACTGGCGGCTCAAAAGAATTTTACAAAACCTCCAAGACCGCCCATGCCAACTAACAAGGCAGAGGCCAATGCATAGGGATTGTAACGCTTTGCAAGGTGAACCTTTAATTCATCTTCTTTCTGATGAACGCGGGGATGTCCAGTTCGCTTTCCTGGTATTTGCCCTGCGGGCCGTTGCTCAGGCCCTGTGTGGGCGTGGCGACGGTTGAGCCGTTTTTGGACGATGACGAGGAAGGCAGTGAGCCGACCAGCCCCTGTGAAATGGGATGGTTTAGCGAAATGTGCTGTCTGATGATTGATGGGCTGTCGCGGTGTGCTTCGTCGAATCCGGTTGCCACAACGGTGATTTTGACTTCGCCGGTGTAGGAATCGTTGATAACCGCGCCAAAGATTACGTGAGCTTCGGGGTCGGCGGCTTCTGTGATGATTCTGGCGGCTTCGTCAACTTCGAACATAGCCAGGTCGTTTCCGCCGGTTACGTTGAACAGTACGCCTTTGGCTCCATCTATGGAGAGTTCAAGAAGAGGTGATTCAATGGCGGCTTTGGCGGCTTCCACGGCGCGGTTTTCGCCGGTGCCGTAACCGATTCCCATTAACGCGGATCCGGCGTTTTCCATAACCGTCTTAACGTCGGCAAAGTCCACGTTGATCATTCCGTGAACGGTGATCAGGTCGGCGATGCCCTGTACACCCTGGCGAAGCACGTCGTCAACAACGGTAAAGGCTTCTGTAAGGGGTGTTTTCTTGTCTATAATTGAAAGGATTTTGTCGTTGGGGATAGTGATAAGCGTATCCACTTTATTCTTGATGTTTTCAATACCTTCGTCGGCCTGGGTTCTTCTTCTGTGGCCTTCAAAAGAGAAAGGTTTTGTTACAACACCAACCGTCAGAATTCCCATTTCCTTGGCCAAATCGGCAATCACCGGAGCGGCGCCCGTACCTGTTCCTCCACCCATACCGCAGGTGATGAAGACCATGTCTGCTCCGTCCAATACTTCTTTGATTTCATCAATTGATTCTTCGGCGGCTTGTCTGCCGATATCCGGATTGGATCCGGCTCCCAGTCCGCGGGTTGTGGCTTTTCCAATGTTGATCTTGGTGGGCGCGTCGGAATGATAAAGAGCCTGTGCGTCCGTGTTTACTGCAATAAATTCCATACCGCGGAGATTGGCCTTAATCATACGATTAAGCGCGTTGCATCCGCCGCCTCCAACTCCAAGAACCCTGATCAAAGCCACCGGACTGATTTCCGGTACGATCTCCTGAGAACGTTTGTGGCTTGAAGTTGATCCTGAAAACAAGTTTCGAAGCGAATCTTTTTGTTGATTGGTAGCCATAAGCTTGGTTGTAATTTGTAGATTATCGGTACCCGATTAGCAACGGGTTCTTATTCTTACCTATAGTTTGATTAAATGTCAATAAAATATTATGGGAATAGATTCCTGAACCAGTCTTTGGCTCCACCAAAGGTTTTTTTGAGGTTGAACCCTTTGAATGAAAAACCGTACGTCCGGTGTTCCAATCTTGTCCCCCATAATATAAGTCCGATGGCAGTGGCGTATGCCGGGTCGTCTATTTTGTCCACGACTCCGTCAAAATTCTGCGGGAATCCGATCTGAACGGGCAGGTTGAGAGTCTCGCGCGCGAGGTCTATGGTGCCGGGCATTTTTACCGCGGCGCCGGTTAAGACAACACCCGCGGGTAGCATGCCGTCGCGGTGGATTTTTGCCAGTTCGTCTTTTACAAGAATAAATATTTCGTGGTATCTGGCCTGAATAATTTCGGCCATCAGTTTTTTGGAGACTTTCTGCGTGTCTATTTTGCTGACCAGCGAAAGATCGATTATTTCGCGGTCGTTTACGTCCGCGGGGTTGCAGGTGCCGTATTCAATTTT
>JBGSPQ010000003.1:0-6852 GCA_041738505.1 Candidatus Altimarinota bacterium
TGATTTTTTGAAGATTATATAGACTGGAAGCTTTAAATCAAACCATAAAAAGGATTGACTTGAGGGAGAAATATGACATAGAATATCGCCTTGTAAACAACACCCATGCCACCACTATTTTCAAACGGCGCGGACAAAAGTCCAAAAACCCAAAACAATGAGGAACTGCGGGAATTCGTAAGCCTCAACATCGGAAAATGCGAAAAAATCGCCTCCAAAATCAAAGAAATGACTCTGTCTGGCAATTTTGACGAGAACCGGGAAGTAAGATCCACAAACTTTCAGGCAATGGCGGGATTGATTGACGACTTCTTCAGGCAAGCCAAAAGCCTTGTTATGGAAATCAAAAACCGGCTAAGGGGAAGACAGGCCGTTCTGGTTGAACTGGTGAAATCCAAAACCGCCGGAGTGGATAGCGATGAATTCACCGCCAAGATGAAAGAAATAGAAGGCGAAATAAACTCTATTATTCTGGTCGCCAACGGAATCAGCGAAGAAACGGGAAATCTGCTGGCCGGCATGTTTGAGGTTTTAAAAGATTCCGCCATGTCGTCCTATTTTTTCAATTCCATAGATTCGGAATTTGATTTAAAACTAAATGAAAAAGACAGCCAGAGTCTTGTTCGCCCCGGCTTGAAAATGCAGATATTGCGTTTGATGAGGCCAACCGCCACCCATCGTTTTATTCCGCCCAGCGGGGAGGAGGACAAAAGCGGAGTAACCACTTATCAGCGGATTCTGGAGCAGGCCTTGGAAAATGCGCGGGCGCATAAAGAGTCGGAAAGACTGCAGAGAGTAATACAATCACACATTGGCGGCCAAGCGCCGGCTGTTGAGAACAAGTTTGATGATGAAGACGAGGTAACCAAAATAACCGTATCCGGACCGGGAATAGGTGAAGATACGGACGATCAGGATTTGCCCACGCTGATGACAACTCAGCAGAAGTTGATGAACCAGTCACGCGTAAAAACCTTAAGGCCGACGGGTGCAATGGGTGCACCGGCAAAGGCAGGACAGCCTCCGACGCAATTGAGACCCACAGTGACTGTAGTAAAAGACGAGGGGAATCATACGCCCGCCGCGGAGTTTCCGATGGTATACGAAAAACGTAAACCGATTAGTCAAAATATTTCCGCTCCCGTGCCAAAGCCGGTGGAGCCCATGCGAAAACCGGAACCGGCGCCATTTGTCCCTCCAAAAGTAATCAAACAACCGGAAGAAGAATTATCGTCTCCTTCTCCGGTAATTAAAAAAACCAGAGCTAAAATCTGGGCTCTTCTGGGGGCGGGAGTGGCATTGGCGGCGGCTGTAATCTACAGTCAGTCCGGGGATGACAATTCAAAAAACGCCGACACCACCAACACCGTTACAACCACAACGGCAACCTCTCACGAAACGCCGGCACCTTCTCCCGTGGAACAAAAAAAAGATAACGTGGATAATCAAAAAAAGGCGCCAAAGTACACGGTTAACATCGATCATTCCGACTATACAAAATACACCTCCAACTTTACGGGGATGCACTCGTTCCTTGCCGATTTAAACTATGCGGCGTCCCACAGTGAATTTGAAATGACCGGTTCCGAAACGCCAAACCAGGTTAAGCTAAAGGCGTTAAGAGGATTTCTGGAGTCGGGCGTTAAAACCGCCACCGGACATTTTGCCCAAAAGTCTTTTGCTTCATATTTGAATAATCTTGACCATCTGGAGGCGGAAATAGCCGCCGGCAGATTGGACGTGAACAGCGAAAATTTAATGAAAGACGGACGATACCACCAGATCAGACTGATGGCCGAAGGCATAAAAAATGTTGTGCCCGCCGCGCCGCCCGAAAACATCGCCGGGTATAAAATCGACCAAAACAACTGCCATCCGCTGGAAGTGTTTACTCACAATTATTTGCGCGCGGGCGGCGCCCCCGCCTTCCACACAACGGTCATGAACACATTGGAAAACATTACACATGAACCGTTTGCCAGAAACGACACCGGCCACGTAACCAACGAGTTTTTTAGCAGGTTGCATCGCCAGGCCGCCGTTCAGAAAGCCAAAAACGACGTGGATGGTTCGCCGATGGTGGCTCGTTCCGTCGAAAGATTTTTACGCGCCGGAGGCAAAAACGAAATTGGCGACATGCTTCGCGGATGTGTGGTACCCGTTTACAAAGACGAAGTTAACGCCGGACCCAAAGACGACGACACCGTGAATACCAAAGGCGCCATGCCAATCAATTATCAGCCATCCGCTCCCTCTCCGACGGGTTTGAACGACACCCAGAAATCACAAGAATGGAAAGATTCATGGGGCGAAAAGAGCGACACGGACGCCATTCTTGGCAACATTACCGAAATGCTCGCAGACAACGAACCTGAAATTGAACTAACGGAGGCCGATTTCATAGTCGACGACGAACCGGAAATTGAACTGACCGAAGCCGATTTCATAGTCGACGACGAACCGGAAATAGAGCTCACGGAAGCCGATTTCATAGTTGACGACGAACCGGAAATCGAGCTGACGGAAGCCGATTTCATAGTCGACGATGAGCCGGCAATAGAGCTAACAGAAGCTGATATTATAGTCGATGATGAGCCGGGAATTGAACTCACGGATGAGGATATTATCATTGAAGAAGAACCCGCCCCCGTCAAAAAAAGCTTCTTCGCCAGAGCCGCCTCAAAAGTTAAAGGGTTGTTTGCATAGTGCGGAACATGGTGCTCGCTTCGCTCGCCGTTCGCTTCGCTCGCCGTTCGCTCCGCTCGCCGTTCGCTCCGCTCACTCCTGCGCCTCGCCTTAGCTCGGCGGCGCACATCCTTCGGATGTGCGTGTTGGCGGAGAGAGTGGGATTCGAACCCACGAGAAGCTTGCGCCTCTAACGGTTTTCAAGACCGTCGCTTTCGACCACTCAGCCATCTCTCCACAGCCGAAAGCTAATATACAAAATCCCGCTTGTATCCACAAGCATAAAAGAATTAGGTTTTTTTAAGAAAGCCATAAGAAAAACATAATACCCGCGCTGTAAATTGTCGGTTGTAACAAATCAACCGCGCGGCCATGACATACATAAAAAAGCAAAAAAAAAGTTTCAGCAAAATAGAGGGCGAACTGCTTGATCTGCTAAAGGCAAACAAAAACCGCGTACTCAACCGGGGCACCATTTTGGAGCACATCTGGAACATCTCCGGCGGCAATTCGGACAGCTCACTGGAGGCTTACATGACCTTTCTGCGCAGAAAAATAAAGAAAAAGGGGGATCGTTCCATAATCAAAACCGTCAACGGTTTAGGATACATGTTATACGATTCATCCGATTAACCGCCTACAAATTCTTTAAATACTCCACCGCCGCATCAAGCTGGCGGTCTTCCACATCAGTAATATCATCTTCAATCGGCTCTTCGGCCGTCTCTTCGCCTGCTTCGGCCGTCTCCTCAAAATACGCAACCTCGATATCCGGAGTAATACCCGTATAATCAATATTATTTCCGTTTGGAGTGAACCATTTGGCGATAGTCAGGCGCACGCTGGAACCGTCGGCCAGCTTGTCCACTTCCTGCACACTGCCCTTACCAAAGGATTTTTCACCCATCACAACGGCCCGTTTATAATCCTGAAGAGCCCCCGCTACAATTTCCGCGGCCGAAGCCGAACCTTCGTTAATCAGCACCACCATCGGAATCTCCGGCAGATTCGGTTTACCGCTTACATACAGCGTTTCATTATCTTTTTCATTGCGTCTCTTGATTGTAACCGCTTCCACCGTACCTTCCAGAAACTCGGAAAGCACATCCACGGAAATTTCCAGATACCCTCCGCCGTTGTTTCTTAAGTCCAGAATCAGCCCTTTGGCATCGGCATTCTTAACCTCCAGGATTTTTTCCATAAATGCGGTAGGGGTGTTGTCGTTAAACTGATAAACGCTCAATAAATATAAACCTTCTTCAACCTCCTCCAGATAAACGCTTTCAATGTTTACAGTGTCGCGTGTGATACTCACCTCAAAAGGCTGGTCAATATCTTCGCGGATAATCGTTAAAACAACCTGCGAACCCTTTTCCCCGCGGATGTTCATAATCGCGTCAAACAGCGTCATTTCCGCCGCCAGCTCCCCGTCGATTTTATAAACAATATCACCGGGTTTAAGCCCGGCTTGTTCCGCCGGAGAATTTTTTAAAGGAGTAACAACCACCAGCGATTGATCGCGTACGGTCAGCTCGGCGCCGATGCCCTCCAACTGTCCGTTCAGGTTCCGGTCAAATTCCAGAGTTTCATCCGGGTCCATGTAAACGGTGTAAGGATCGTCAATCGCGCCCACCATTCCCTTAATCGCGCCGTAAACCATGGTCGTTTTATTCAGAGATTCCTCGTCCACATAGGTGTCCTCCAAAAGTTGCCAGACCGTCCAGAAAACCGATAAATCGGCCTTATCCTGTTGGTAAGAAGAAGTGCTTATCAAAGAAGAAAATGCCGCCATCGGCGAAACCTCATCCTGCGTCACTTCGCGGTTTTCAGCGGTCTTTTTTAAAATATAATAGCTCGCGCTTTCCCATCCCAAAAGAAACACAACAGCGAGAAGCACCACCGCACCTATAAATTTTTGAAAACCTTTCATGAGATAATTATAACAAAAAGTCTAAAGAGCGTCTATCCTGCGGGCGACTCTGGCGATGGATACAGCCTTGCCGCTTTTTTCATCCACTTCCACCACCGTGGCGTTGAAAATCATGGGGCCGGCGGCGATTTCATGTTTAACCGGCATTTGGGTCAGGAAATGGTGGATGATGATTTTTTTATCCACGCCTATCACCGAATCCGCCGGCCCGCAAAAACCCACATCCGACTGAAAAGCCGTCCCTCCCTCCAGAATACATTCATCCGCGGTCGCGACATGCGTGTGAGTACCCAAAACCGCCGAAACCCGGCCGTCCAGATAATGAGCCAGCGCCGCTTTTTCCGAAGTCGCCTCGGCGTGAAAATCCACAATAATGGCCGCCAGATCCATGCCCTTGTGTTCCTCCAGAATGGCGTCCATCGCCCGGAAAGGACAGTCCGATTTCTCTTTTATGAAAAGCCTGCCCAGCAGATTCACCACCAGCACGTTTTTCATCAGCGCCGTTTTCGCCACCATATACCCTTTTCCCGGCACCCCCGGCGGATAATTGGCCGGACGGATCAGCCCCATCCGCTCATTATCCATAAAAGGGATAATATCTTTGTTTTTATAAACATGATTACCCGAAGTAAAAAAATCCACGCCGGCGGAGCGCATTTCTTTAAGATTATCCTCTCCCACTCCGCTTCCGTGGCGGATGTTTTCGGCATTTGCAATCACAAAATCAATTCCGTTTTCTTTCTTGATTTCGGGCAGGACCGTCAAAACGGCTCTTCTTCCGGGCTTGGCGCAAATGTCGCCGATAAGTAAAATTTTCATAAATGTTGTTATCCAATCGGAGCACAAAGATAACACATCGCTCCCGATAATTCATTAGAAAAAAATCTCCATCCGCTATATAATATCACCAAGTAATATCCTAACCCTTTCACATGGAACAAACATTATCGGGAAGACACTTCGGTGGCTTCTGGATCCGCTTGCTCGCCACGCTTATAGACGGCGTTATCCTGGGTATCATCGGCTCGCTGGTCGGAGGAAATCAGGTAACCAACACCGGACAGACCGCCGACGGTATGTATGAGGTGAGCGTAAATTTTGTCGGCTGGTACTCTCTTATTCCAATCGCCTACGTTATCGGTTTCTGGATCTGGAAATCGGCCACCCCCGGTAAAATGGCTCTGGGACTTAAGATTATTGACGAAAACGGCAATAACCTCACTCCCGTAAAGGCCATAGTCCGCTACTTGGGCTACATCGTCAGTGGTATTATCCTGGGCATCGGTTATCTGATGATCGCATTCACCCAAAACAAAAGAGGTCTGCACGACATGATCGCCAAAACATACGTGGTCAAAAAATAATCGGAGAAAAAACTAAAAAAGAGCGTCTTAAACGGCGCTCTTTTTTAAAATCTTTCACTTTGCTCTATTGAATCCAGCGCAATGTAGACCGATTTTTGTCTATCGCGGATTTCATCGTCACCGCCTTTAGGTTTTTTGAATTGTCCCTGCAACTGGCCGTCAATCAGAAAAAGACAGCGTCTGTAATAATATGCCGCCAGCTCCAAATATTGCCGGTCATTAAGTTTGCCAAACAGTTCACGGCTTGCTTCCGCGTAGCAAAGGGTTTCCGCGTAGCGGGAGGGCAAAGTCATTCTTTTTAGACTGAATTTATTATTTGCCGATTCATCGCAGGCGCCGGACGAATTACCTTCGGCAATGTGTTGGTGGACGGTTCTCAAATGGGGCTCCATCAAAGCAAGATTGGTGTCCGTAAGTCTGCCAAGGGGAGGGGATTTTTTTTCCTCGGGTGCGGTATATGCGGGTGCGCGATCCGGTGAGTATTGCACCGGTGCTTGTGCCGCGACGGTATTTTCATGAGTCGGTTTTGCCGCATGCAAAGCCATCAGCCCAAAATACGAAACCATTGTTCCTACGACTATCGCGGGTATCATTTTCCCGGAATTTTGAGTCTCCCTTGCGGAACAATCTGCGGATTTCTGCTTTAACCAGTGAGGAATTGGAATATCGCTTCTCATTTGCGTAGTTATTTGACAGCATTTTATAGTATCAAAGTAAAAAAAAGTCAACATCAACGTAATGGTTCAATAGCTTGGAAACACTTGTGTAGAATAGAAGCAGGTGAAAATAACCCAAGCAAATATGTACACAACGAATCCAAAAATGCCCAAATTGAGGGCACAAGCTGTCGAAATGGTTCATCAGGGAAAGGGT
>JBGSPQ010000008.1:0-5603 GCA_041738505.1 Candidatus Altimarinota bacterium
CAACGCGGCCTCACCGCCAAATTCGGCGAAAAAGCCGTCAAGCGCATCCGCATCACCCCCGCCCGCTCCGCGGACGATCAGCCCGAATCCGGCACATTCAACTTTTGAATCTGGCAAAAATCCTCTGTTTCTGCTATAATAAAAGGATTTTTAACCAAACGCGATGGCCGCGCCGGTCACAACTGGAGTCAACGTGCAGGGAGGTGTTGGAGAGGGCGAATTTGATATCGCTTCCTATATTCCGTTGATTATCGAAAAGTTCGTCGCGGTGCTGGAAGCGGTTTTTATCCTTGCCCTGGCGGTCTTTGCCATCCGCTACATCCGCAGACGCCTCAAAAAAATCGAGGTTGAGCACGAACAGCAGAGGAATGCCATCAATTTAATGGATAAAATCACCAGCGGATTCATCATAGTAATGGGTATTACCATTTCGCTGAAAATCGTGGGGATAGATATGACACTGCTCGTGAGTGTGGCCGTTTTGGGCTTAAGTTACGGCCTTCAGGACATCATCAAAAACTACGTCGCCGGTATTCTTATATTATTCAAGGCTCCATTCAAAATCGGTGAAATCGTAAAAATTCGCGACTACACCGGCAAAGTCCAGAAAATGGATTTCCAGTCCACAACGCTGGAAACTTTTGATAACCGCCATGTCACCATCTACAACAGCGACGTCATGACTCAGACCATAGTAAATTACTCAAATAACACCATGCGCAGACTGGATATTGATGTCGGCATCGGTTACGGGTCGGATGTCTCCAAAGCCCTGGAAATTTTCAATAAAATACTCAAAGGTTACGAAAAGGTCCTTAAAAAGCCAAAACACTCAGTCGTTTTCAAAAAATTCAATGACGTGGGCGCCGTTTTTACCCTTAAATTCTGGGTGGCCCGCCCCTGCAACATCCTCAAGATCAAAACCGAAGTGGCCGAAATGATCCATAACTCCTTTGATGAAAACAGCATATTTATGCCGTATTCAAAAGGAATTGAAGTGGAAAACGAAGAAGGGCTTTCCCAAATTAACGAGGCTCACAAACAAAGAAGCACATCCTTTTTCGGACTGCCGATTTTTGCCGCGCCTCTTCAGCCGGCCGTTGCGCCCGTGCTTGCACAGCCCGCTCCCGTCCCCGTTCTCGGTCCCGACGGCCAGCCGGTTATGGGAGCCGACGGTCAGCCCGTGATGGAGACTCCCGCGGCCTACGTGCCGCTCGGCTCGGACGGACAGCCCTTAACCGGTCCCGGCGGACGCCCGCTCACTCCGGAAGAGATTGCCGCCTACACCGAAGAAGCTTCGGATCCCGATTATGAAGAGCCGGAATAGCATTTTTTCTTGACAACGGACTTTGGTGCGTTACACTTGTACCGCTATTTTTAATTATTCTCTAAATAAAATCGCTTTGTTAAGGATTAGACTTACACGCACCGGCAAAAAAGCCCAACCAAGTTTTCGCATAGTTGTTGGCGAGCATTCAAGAGCCGTACAAAGAAAATATCTGGAAATATTGGGACAATATATTCCTCAGGTTCAGCCCAAAATTCTCAAAGTCAATAAGGAAAGAATCCAGCATTGGTTAAGCGTCGGCGCCCAGCCGAGCGACACCGTTGCCGTTCTTCTCAAAAAAGAAGGATTTGCGGATATGGATAAGTTTATTGCGCCAAGGGATAAAAAGAAAAAGGGCAAGAAGGAGAAGCCCGAAGAAGCGGCTCCCGCTTCCGCCGCTCCAAAAGCCGAAGCAGCCCCTAAAGCCGAAGCCGCTCCCGTCGAAGAAACCCCCGCGGGTTAAGCTCACACATCAAAACGGATCCCAAAACCTAATTCCTAACGAAATCCAATATGGACGATTCAAAAGAATTTACCTCGGGCCCCGACAGGGACTTTGTGGAATTCATCGTTAAACAGATTGTGGAACATCCCGATGATGTTGTGGTGGAACGCTCCGTAGATGAAATGGGAGTGCTGATTACATTGAAAGTGCACAAGGACGATATGGGCAAGATTATCGGCAAAAGCGGGCAGACAGCCAAGTCTCTTCGCATTCTGCTTCGCGTAATAGGCTCAAAAAATAATGCCCGCGTCAACCTCAAAATAGTTGAACCTGACGGCGGAGAGGTTAAAATATAGACAATTTCTAAAACACAAATCCTATGGGTGAAGATACAATCATAGACGCCGCATCACGTTACGAAATAGTTGAAATCATTAATAAAGGCCTGGCCTACGCAATTATAGTGGCGGGACTTTTGTCGGTTGTTTTTATTTTTATCGGAGGAATTTCCTTTATTCTCTCCGGAGGACAGGAGGACAAAATCAAAACCGCCGTCTCCACAATCAGATACGCCATAATCGGACTAATCATAACCGTTCTTGCGGTGGTGATAGTAGCGACAGTCGGTCGTGCCATGGGTCTGGATATTATCAAATACATCAATTTCTCTGAAATCATAGAAAACATCCGGTCCATTCCGTCGGGCAGTTCATCCAGTTCACTCGACTAGTGTCGCATTCGGACAATAATTAAAGAGCCTGTAATGACGGGCTCTTTTTGTTATTATTTAAAATGAGTCAAATAGGGTATTGACAAAAAAACAAAGTCATCTATAGTACACAACCATTAAATTAATTATTACTTATGAAGAAAAATTGCATACCGGAAGGTGCATCCGAAAATGAAACGGAAATAATAGCCGAAGTGGCGGGATTCTACGATGACCCCGTAGCCGCGGCGGCTATACTTGACTCTCACCTGCCGCGTTTAAGAAATAAAAGACTGTTGGAGAAACTGCTTCTTGATGAAAGAACCATGAATGAAAGGAGAGTTACCCACCATACCCTTCGGTCAGTGGAATTGCTGAAATTCAATCTGGATTCCCTGCTGGCGGGCCCAAACAAGAAAAATTTCAAGTCTCCCACGCTTCACACCCCCAGTCTTGAAGATTATGACCGGGTCGGCGAACTTTCCGGAATAATGCGTGAATCCGCGCTTTACGCGGCCAAGAAGCTGGAAAGAAACGAACAATTTGTTATAGAAGACTAAAGCGGATTATTTCTGTTTAAACATCCCTCTTACAATGTTTTCCCAGTCATAAGGGAAGCGGTAAGTTTCCGTTGCCCGCACAATCGCGCGGAACATTTCCCAGGGATTGTAAGATTTAAAGGTGAAAGCATTACCGGTTTCGTCGTTGGGATGATAATTTTCCAATAGCGGAGAAATATCATGACCAATGATTATCGCGCCTTTTTGCATGATTTTGCCCAGATTTTCATGATCCTCGTCAAACACCAGCGCCATATCTGCGGCTTCAAGATATCTTTCCATTTCGGCGGCGTTTCTGCCGTCCTCCGTATTCACCCAGGTTATCTGACCGGAAGGTTTTGTAGTCGTATCGGCGGGAATATTGTCATCCACAATAATCACCTTAACCTGCAAAACCGAAACACCCTCAAGCAGTTCCAGAAGAAGTTTATCCTCTTTAACTTTGGAAGGCCCGAAGATCAAAAGCAAAGGCGTTTTTGTGTCCACATCCGAATAACTTTTTTTAAAAAGCGCTTCTTTTGCGGCTTTTTTGGCCTCAAGCACTTTTTTATGTTCACTTTTGGTCATGGGTTGGGTATAACTTAAGTCGCATTTATCAAAGTATTATAGCAGAAAAAGGGGAGAGAAACCACCCCCGTAAACCAAAAAACCGCATGAAAAAGCTAATTTTAATAGACGGGAACGCGATTTTGCATCGTGCATATCATTCTCTGCCGCCCTTCAAAACCGCCAAAGGAGAGGTAACCAATGCCATATTCGGGTTTATAAGAATGCTTTTTGACGTGTTGTTAAAAGAAAAACCCGACTACATCGGTATCGCGTGGGACCGTAAAGCAAAGACCTATCGCCACGAGGAATTTAAAGAGTACAAAGCGCAAAGAGCGGCGCCCCCCGACGATCTCTACCCCCAATTGCCCAGATTAAAAGAAGTACTTTCCGCCATGGACATCCCGATGATGGAACAGGACGGCTACGAAGCCGACGACATTCTGGCCACGATTTCCGCCAAAGCCGAAAAAGAGGACAATCTGCAAATCTTCATATTAACCGGAGACAAAGACGCTCTTCAGCTGGTTACAGAAAAAACCGGTGTTCTTTCCCCGGTTAAGGGTATTTCCCAGATGATAGTATACGACGCCGCGAAGGTGGAGGAAAAAATGGGTGTCGCTCCAAAGCAGGTGGTGGATTTCAAGGCCCTTAGCGGAGACAGCTCGGACAATATTCACGGAGTGCCCGGTATCGGGCCCAAACAGGCTGTGGATCTGCTCAAGAAATACGGCGACCTGGACAACATTTACGCCCACCTGGACGAACTTTCACCCGGCCAAAAATCCAAACTGGAAAAAGGCAAAGACAGCGCCTATTTAAGCAGAAAGTTATGTCGGTTGATGATGGACGCTCCTTTTGACCTTGATTTGCAAAAATTTGAAACACACTCAATTGATTACCCGAAAGTGGAAAAACTGTTTGAAGAACTGGAATTTCGGTCTCTCACAATCAAATTGCGGGAAATCAAAACCAGGATAACGCCAGTCCAAGAGAGCCAGCAATCGCTTTTTTAACATAATTATGAAGGAGTTTGCATTGCAAAAAACGCTTCCCTGTAATATATTCCAAACAGTCTCTTTTTAACTTAAAGAACGAATTTTTATGGCCAAACCGAGAGTAATCGCAAGCCTTGACGTTGGCAGCTCCAAGATTAGGACGGTGGTGGGAACCATGGAGGAAAAGTCCCCCGCGCCCAATATTATTGGTGTTGGCATCGCGCCTTCCACCGGTCTGCGCAAGGGCGCCGTTATAGATGTGGAGGAAACCATCAACTCAATTTCATCATCGCTTGAAGACGCCGAAAGAATGGCCGGTGAACCCATCAACCATGTTTTCCTGGGCATCGGCGGCAATCACATAGAATCCATCAATTCCAAAGGTGTAATAGCCGTTGGCAGCGCCGGAAACGAAATCTCCGAAGATGATGTGGACAGGGTGTTGGAAGCCGCGCAAGCGGTGAACATCCCTTCAAATCGCAGAATTCTGCGCATCATTCCCAAATCATTCACCGTGGACGAGCAGAAAGGCATCAAATATCCCGTGGGCATGACCGGCATCAGATTGGAAGTGGACGCTCACATCATTACCGGACTTGTTCCCAGCGTTAAAAACATAGAAAAATGCGTATTGCAGGCCGGAGTGGACATAGACGACATTATCCCGTCCTGTCTCGCCTCCGCCGAAGCCGTATTATCCAAGAGGCAGAAAGAACTTGGCGTTGTGGTTGTGGATGTGGGCTGCGGCTCAACATCAATCAGCGTGTTTGAAGAGGGAACCACCCTTCATACCGCCGTGCTTGGAGTGGGC
The DNA here is from genome assembly GCA_041738505.1 of Candidatus Altimarinota bacterium. GTDB lineage: Bacteria > Patescibacteriota > Gracilibacteria > UBA1369 > UBA1369 > JBGSPQ01. The sequence goes on from JBGSPQ010000008.1 coordinate 5,397, forward strand.
GGCGAAAATGTCACCAACGACATTGCAATCGGCCTTCGCACTTCCATAGACACCGCCGAAAAAATCAAAATTGAATACGGCACCTGCAACCCCGCGGACGTAAACGACCGCGAAATAATCGATCTTTCGCTGGTCAGCAAAATAGACACGCAGAAAGTCTCCAAAAAACTGATGGCCGAAATTATTCAGGCCAGATACCACGAAATA
>JBGSPQ010000028.1:0-76865 GCA_041738505.1 Candidatus Altimarinota bacterium
AATGCTGCCTTATTTTATTACTTATATCGCCAATTTTATGTTGAGTCTGGGCGGTATTATCGCCGTGTTGTTTATCGTCATCGGCGGTTATTATTATATTTACGGAGGGGTTATGGATCAGAAAGAGAAGGGCAAGAAGACTGTCATTCACGCTTTAATGGGTCTTGTAGTTGGTATTTTGTCCTGGGTGATTGTTCAGGTTATTATTACTGCGGTAACAAGTTAAAAAATGGCAAAAAAAATCAGCAATACGAAGAGAGAAAGATCAATTGGCAAGTTTACCGACGGTTTTGTAAAAAAATTAAAAAATTTTATTAAGTCCGATGATCGAGACAAGTTATCTGCCGTGGCAAAGCCGGCGGGTCTGAAATCGGAAAAGAACGAGAGTGTCACAATTGATTTTACACTGGTACATGTGGCGAAAATCACGGTTGTGATTCTGCTTTTGCTGGCGTTGTTCACTTTTTTACAGGAGATCAGCGGTATTTTGTTGATTTTCTTTATTTCTTTTCTTTTGGCCGCGGCCGTTGATCCTTTGGTGGACAGATTGCAGAGATTGGGTTTGCCCCGTTCTCTGAGCATGATTTTGATATATATAGTTTTGTTTCTTTTATTGGGATTGTTTGTCGGCAACGTGGTTTCACTGGTGGCCGACCAGGTTGCCGGAATAGCCACAAATGTTGGCATTTGGGTTAGCAGTCTGCAAACAGACGGCCATATTACAATTCCGTCCGCTCAATATCTTCAGCCTTATCTTGATCAGTTTTTTGAGACCGTGGATGTCCAGACGGCGGCCTCGCAGGTTCAAAATGCCCTCAATACTGTTAAGGACTGGTTGATAAATATTTCTATCGGCTTGTTTAATTTGATTATCGTACTTACTCTGACTTTTTTCATGACCGTCGAGGAAAAATCCATAGATAACTTTTTCCTTTCCATGTTTCCTTCGCGTCATGCCAAATACATTTCTTTAAAGAGTGAGGCGGTTAAGGATCAGATTGGGCTCTGGCTTCGCGGGCAGTTGTTTGTATCCATTGTGGCCGGTTTGTTGAGTTATATCGGGTTGGTTATTATGGGCGTTGATTACGCGCTGACTTTGTCTCTGATTGCAGGTATTTGTATGGTGGTTCCGGTGGTGGGAAGGTTTATAGCCTGGATGGTCGCTTTCCCGATTGTGTTTAATCAGTCCCCCATGCTGTCGCTATGGATGAGTATTTATTATCTGGCGATTCAACAGGTGGAAAATAATATCCTGGTGCCAAAAATAATGAATAAAGCGGTCGGCTTGAGTCCGATTATTATTATTTTTGCGATGATGGTCGGTTTCAGGTATTTGGATATCATCGGATTGATTTTCTCCATACCGGTGGCGACCAGCGTTGCTTTGTTTTTAAAGGATTATCAGCAGAAGGAAAAATAGCTTCAAATAGCCTGAGTGTTTTTTTAGAGCAGATTTTCCAGTCAAAAAGGTTATTTCTGTTCGACATGGCTTTAATAAGGCGGGCTCTTTGGTCGGGTTGAACTATTTTTTGCATCGCATCAGATATTTCAATGTAGTTATCGGGATTGATCAACAGTGCCGCGTCACCCGAAATTTCGGGCATCGAGCTGATATTGGAAGTGATTACGGGTGTATCGCATTTCATCGCTTCCACAATAGGTAAACCGAATCCTTCAAAATATGATGGATAAATTAAGGCCGCCGCCTTTTTGTACAGTACGGGCTTTTCTTCTTCGCTTACAAATCCGGTGTAAATAATATCCATGTCGCGGGGTAATACCATTTTGTTAAATATGTTTTGATTCATTGTGCCGCAAACAACCAGTTTATGACCGGACTCCGATTTTTTATAATGTTGAAAGGCTTTAACAAGGTTGGCCAGATTTTTTCTGGGTTCCAGTGTGGCGAAAAACAGAAAATATTTTTTGGGCAGATTGAATTTCAGGGATACTTTTTGTGTGAATTCGGCAGTAACCCCGGCGCATAAATCATCATTGGCGCCTTCATATATTACTGTGATTTTGTCCGGTTTGGTTTTGAATGTCTTATTAAGGTCGGTGGCGGTGTATTTTGATACCGCGATAAGTTTTGTTGCTTCATGGATTTCTTTTTTTGGCCTGATATATATGTACCATAAGCGTGTTTTTAGCGAAAAGAACTGTGGAAAATGAATAAAGGACAGATCGTGAATGGTGATTATTTTCTTTGTTTTTTTTGTAACCGGTGCCGGTCGCAGATCGGGTATAAAAAAAATGTCCGGTGTCAGTCCGGTCTTTTTCTTGATTATGTTATCGAGTTTTGGATATCTGAAAATTGACAGGCCGAGGTTAAAAATTTTGTTCGGAATGCGTGTTTGGACTTTTATATAGTTCTTGTTTTTAAAGTGAGAGAAGATTTGCTCGCTATTTTTAAAAGAGTTTACGTATAAAACGTAGGTGTTTTTTGTATCCTTTTTTAAAAGGTTATTGAGAAGATTTATCGTATAAACTTCAACGCCGCTTATGGCATTGCTGGTAAGGGCGCGTAAATCTACGGCGATAATCATTATTCCTGGATCACCAATAAGTAGTTTTCGGGCAGAAGAGCTTTAATTCTAAAAAGATTCTGATATCCGGTTTTTCCCGGTTTCACAAAAAGGATGGGTATTCGGTTTGATTCGCTGGTGATTTTTTCCGGTGTTTTGATGAAATTGACGGCATGAACATCTTTCTTCTTCAAACTTTCAATGGTTTTGTTTTGATGTTTTGTGCTTGCATCCCAGGTAAATATCAATAAATATTTTTTTGTGTGAATGTTGTCCAGAAAGACGTTCAGATACTTGAAAGTGTCTGTGTTATAGAAATGAAATGGGATTATTTCAGCCGCTTTTTTGTTTAGAATATCTTCGGCGTGCAGTGGACTTAATATTTTACCGGTCAGGTATTCATATAAATATGATAATCCGATGCCGGCGCATAAGCCCAGTATCAGAGCGAACAATAGTAAAAAGTTTAATTTGGACGCGGACTCGGTAAAATATGTTTCGTGTGAAGCGATTGCAAAGTCGGTGTCCGAAGTTTGGTTGTATTTATGAATGGCGCTTTCAAGGACGGATATTGTGGCATTGGAGATGTTTTGCACTCTGTCTTGTCCATCAACATGGAAATTGATGACAAGGTTTTGTTTTTCCTGTCTTTCCGCCGAAATGGTAAAATCTTCTGCCATAATGAGAATGAAACGGTTTAGTTCCGATTCTCGTATTGATTTCAGGAATGCGGGATTTTTAAACCAGCCCTGAACGGTTTCGGTAAAGTGGTCGGCCGCACGGACGTCGTCATAAGAGGTAGCAAGTTGAGAAGATGTGTTTTCGCTTTTGACCGTGATTGTTGTAAAAACGGTTGCGTCGTAGCCTGTGGCAAGGAAACTTTTTCCAAAAAACAGTGCGCACAAAATTGTTACCACGATTACTGCCGTTATAGGCAGAAGGTGTCTTAAAATTAATTTCAGGTGTGATTTAAAGTCCATGTGCTTGGTTTAAATGATTGTTTCCTCGCGCCAACTTTTCCATTTTTTTTCAATATAGTCCAGAATTTTTTCTTTAAAGATGTCGTGGGAAAAAGTTTCGGCGTGTGACCTGATGTTCTTGTGGTTAAATCTGATGTTTTCAAATTCAGAAACGGCTTGTTTGATTGCATCCGCGGATTGTTCATTAAAGAACAATCCGGTTTTTTTGTTTACCACCGTTTCCAGGGCTCCACCCTTGCCGTAAGCGATAACCGGGCACCCGCAGGCCATTGCCTCCAGGGGTATTATTCCAAAGTCTTCTATTTGCGGAAAAACCAGGGCTTTGGCCGATCTGTAAAGATTTAGCAGTTCTTCGTCGGTGACATAGTCCAGAAATTCTATATTGTCCGAGGCGATTTTTTGCAGTTCGGTTTTTGATACTCCGGTGCCGGCGATTTTTAAGGGCAATTTAAGCTCGTTGAAGGCTTTGATTATCAGGTCAAATTTTTTATATGGAGTGAGGCGGCCCGCCGCCAGATAAAACTGCTGTCGTTCTTGTCCCGGAGAGAATTTTTCAATATCGACAAACGGGTGGATTACAGCGGCGGGCCTTCGGTAATACTTAAAAATCCTGTTTCTGACATAATCCGAATTGGTAATAAAATAGTCCACTCTGTCGGCGCTCAAGCGGTCCCACATGCGCAGCTTATGAATCAAAAATGGCGCCGTTTTTTTAACCAGCGGATTGATGTTGTACTCTTTTATGTAATTCACACTGTTTTCCCAGGCGTATCGCATAGGAGAATGGCAGTAGCAGATATGCAATGTGGCGGGGTTGGTGATAACTCCCTTGGCGCACGAATGTGAACTGGAAAGTACAATATCATAGCCGTCCAGGTTAAATTTTTCAAAAGCGCCGGGCATCAAACCTAAAAAAAGCTGATGTCTGCCGGAAGCTCCGGGTATTTTCTGCAGGCCGGAAGTAATAATCCGTGCGTTTTCAAAACCTTTTGTTCTTTTCCGGTTATATAGAGAAGTGTAGATTGGGGCATTCGGGAACAGTTCATGCATTGCAAGAATAACTTTTTCCGCTCCGCCCATATTGGTCAACCAGTCACAAACAATGGCTACTTTGAGTTGTTTTAGATTCATTGAAAAAGCGGGTATATCCCCAATAATATACGTTATTTTCGTTTTAAAGGTAAGTTATATTTCCAGGTTGTAACTGGACGTGTCTTCTTTTGGTGGCGTTTGAATGTCGCTTTCTTTTGGTGACGCGGTTATTTGCGGTTTAAAGGGCAATTGTTTCAGATTTTTTTCTCTCAAAGCTTTCTCTTTGATCATATCATCCATTGTTTTTTCATTCTCTTTTTTATCCGGGAACATTTGTTTTAGAACTTTTCCGTAAGCCGAAGTATTATCAATTTTATCCATGGCTTTGGCCTTGAATAGTTGCACAACTTTATTGTCAGGATCTCTTTCCAGCAGACGTTGGCAAATATGAATCACATCCACATATTTCTTATTATTAAACCACATTCCAAGAAGTTCAACAACCACGTCGCTATCATTTTTGTGCATTGAAGATGTGATGTTGTCAGCGTTGGTGACAAGTATCAATTGGCCGGTTTTTTGGGAAAGTTTGTGTTGGAGAAAAGCAAAACCAATCACAACGTATATAACCACCGGCAAAATAAGGTTGAATTGTAAGAGCAGGTTAAATAATGCATGAAGGATGATTGCCAATATGAGCCCCTTTAAAATCATGATTTGTTTGTAGGCGTGAATTTTGGACATTCCCAGCATTCTGGCGACAAACGCGGGATATTTTTTGTGTTTGCCCGTCCATTCCTCCTGCTCAACAATATTGATGGCAAATTTGGCTATTCCGTAATAATAACCGAATATGCCCGAAAATAACATGTGGGCGGTGGTGGTAAATATTGAGCGGAAAAGGTAGGCGACAATCAGCTGTTGCACTCCAAGTTGCGTATAAATGTTCACTATATAAAAAATATTTTCGGCAAACGCAAAGCCGAGCGCGGCCACAAGGCTGTACCTGATTGAGTCGTTAATGGTGTGAATAAGCAGAAATTTGCGATCAACCCATCTTATTAACGCCTGTTTCACGATTTCTTCCACAATTCCAACCGAAATGAACAGGAGTACGTAGTTGAGGTTTTGGTCATGAATGGCACTTTGCAGAAATGAAAGGATGTCAAACTGGGGAAAAATATTCAGAAAATAGTGCAGCAAAAAGACCGGGACAACCGAAAAAATGCTCCCCATAAAGATAATCACCTGTATCCCCCGCCTCTTGGTTTTCTTAAAAAGCAGCGTAAGCCATATCACCGCCGGTATAAGGGCAAGAATTACTGCGATTGCATATAGAGTGATTGGGGTTTCCGCCATTTGAAGGTACGAATTTCAATTTGTTTTCCTAGGCCTCGCCACCCTGCTGTAACAGCGCGAACTTGGCTTCATCCAATGTTGCGTAGCAATTGATAAGCTGCGTAAGTCCCACAACCTGAAGGATATCCAAAATGTTGCTTCTTGTTTTTGCTATGACGATTTTCCCGTTCCCTTCTGATATTTTGCCGTACCAGTCTGTCAGGTAGCCGATTGATTTGCTGTTCATATATTCAAGTTCTTCAAAATCAAAAAGCAAATACAGGTTGGCTGGAAACTGTTCTATAAGCTGATAGATTGATTTTGCTTTTTCATCAACATTGCTTTCATCAAGCTGTCCCTGAAATTTGACCAGTTTTGCATGCAGGTCTCCCGCAGTTACCGGAATATCTTCAATTGTTATATTTGCTTCTGTCATTTTTTTGATTGGTTATTATTATTTATTGTTTTTTATTATTGAAGCACAAGGTGAGCGGGACTTTCAAGAACTTTTGACATCTCAATCTCAAGTTGGGGGTCTTTTAGGAACTTTTTAATTCTAACCTGTAGTCCCCCTTCGGGCAAATCCATAAATTCCAAAGCATCGGTCCACTCAAACACTATCTTGGACAGTCCCCTTCCTCTGATCCCGGTGTGAACATAGCTGGGGTTTGTTCTTTCTTTGACCAGTCTGTCCAGTTCGGTAGCGGATATTTTGCTTTTACCCGTACCCGAATCCTGCACAATGATTTCTATGCTTTCGTGCGGATTATTGATAAATGTTATTTTGATCTCCTCTCCCGGGCTGGATCCATGCTCAATGGCATTGTTGCAAAGCTCATCCACCACGGACTGGAATCTAAAAGCCCATTGCTCGGAAAATTCGGTCATGTTTCTGATCAGGCCCAGGGTAAAATCACGTATTCCGGACACAAAATATGCGTTGGTGGGCAGCGTTATTGTTATTTTCATGGGTTTGACCACAGCCGTATTTTGGCTGTTTACCGCCGTATTTTGTACTGCCATTTGTTGTATGCCGGACAGATCTATGTTTTCGGGCATGTAAATACTTTTAAATCCATATAGTTTATCATTTATGCCGATTTTTGTCAAAGACCGCGGGGGTGCCGGATATCTTTTTTTGAGCCGCAACAGAATATTTAAAAATTATCCTGAAAAGTTTTTTTATTTGATGCTTTTCAAGGTTGTTTTTCTCACCCATTTGACATCTTTCTTCCAAGGCCGCTTTTTCCCGTTGGCTATCCCGTATTTTTATCCCGTTCAGTGATTTGATTTTTCCGATTTCTAGAATAAGTAATTGTCTTTCCGCCAATAGGGAAATGATTTTTTGGTCAATTTTGTCTATTTTTGATCTTAATCCGTTCAGGGGCGGGTTATGCATATTTGTTTTAAAATTGGATTTTCTTTAGCATATTAGCAAATTGGCTTGATTTCAAGCATGTCTTGTATTAAAGTTTCGGTGCTTTTTTAATTCTGTTTGTCTTTTGATTATGCGGTCCTCCCCGTTTTCGGGGCAAAGCATAAGTTGATGGAGGCAAGCTATAACCCAAAGGAAATATGGCTAAAGATCAATTGCAGGAAATGCTTGAGAGTGCGGTTCATTTTGGACACAAGCCCACAAAGTGGAATCCAAGGATGAAAAAATATATATATGGCGTCAATAACGGCGTACATGTTATTGATTTGCAGAAATCGGCAGACTGTCTGTCAAAAGCCGGAGAATATTTAAAGAGGGAGACCATGAATGGAAAGAGGGTGCTTTTGGTAAGCACGAAACCTCAGGCAACAAAGCTAATACTGGAAACTGCGCGTGAGACCGGTATGCCGTATGTGGTAAATAAATGGATGGGAGGTTTGTTGACGAATTTCAGTACAATCAAGAGAAGAATTCAGTATTATAAGAAATTGAAGGAGGAAGAAAGAACCGGTGATTTTGATAAATATACAAAGAAGGAGGCATCTCAGTTGAAGAAGGTAATGGTTAAGCTTGAATCGGCTCTGGGCGGGGTGATAGACATGGATAGATTACCCGATATTGTGTTTGTCGCCGACGTTGTCAGGGACCATATTGCTGTTAATGAAGCCAATAAGCTTAATATTCCGGTTGTTGGTATCGCGGATACCAATGCCGATCCCGATAAGTTGAAGTTTCCGATTCCGGGTAATGATGACGCGATTAAATCGCTGACTTATTTAATAGGTGAGGTAAAAAAATCAATAGCTGTAAGGAATAAACAGTAATTAATACATATGGAAGACAATACCAATAATGTCGGTGAGGGAATAAATAGTAATGTGATGCAAGCGGATTCTTCGACTACGGGAAGTGTCGCGCCGGTTGTTGAGGGACAGAATGTACCAAATGAAGGTATGGCGCCGGTGAGCGCGCCGGTGCAGTCACAGTCGGTATCAACGGAAGACCGGGCAACACAGCCGATAATCAAAGTGCCGGAAATGTTGAAGACTGCTCAGAATCAACCTCCGGTAACGTCTGATGAAAAGATATGGGGATTGGTTTCGTACATTCCGTTGATGGCATTAATGGCGCTTGTTTTAAAACCCAGCAGCGATTTCATCAAGCTTCACGGAAGACAGGGACTGCTTATTTTCTTGATATTCTTTTTTAGTATATTTGTTTATCTGGTGCCGTTTATAGGTCCACTTATTGGTGTAATTATTCATTTTGCGATGATTGGAATCGGGTTGTTTTCCATGTATCAGGCTTTTGTCGGTAACTGGTGGAAAATACCGGTGCTTGGAGATATTTCGGAACTTATTCCCGTGGAATTATTTGCCAAGGTGACCAGGGAAGCTGTCGTGGGTGCAAAAGTTTCCGAGGAGATCGAACAAAAATCAATTGAGGAGCAGCAGGCAAAAGCCGAAGAAGCCGCTATTATGAATGAGACTGCGGTTTTATCTGAAGAGGCTAATGTGAATCAGGATGTTCCTGTAAGCGAAGCTGGTAATACAGCGAAAGGCGAAGTCCAGCAGCAGTTGCCGATGTCCGGTGATGAGGGGGCGTCCGAGGCTAATAAATAGTGAGTGTGAATGTTTTTCATTAATAAATTTTTTAACATATATAGAAAATGGAAGTAACAATGGATCAGTTGAAAGAATTAAGGGAAATGACCGGTGTTTCTATGATGGCCTGTAAAAAGGCACTTGAGGAGAGCGGCGGTGATATCAAAAAGGCTGTGGATGTTCTTAGAAAGAAGGGCGAAGCCAAGGCTGTGGAACGAGGAGAACGATCTACCGGACAGGGTGTAATTGCCAACTATTTGCATACAAATGCAAAAATAGGCGTTATGGTTCAGCTTGGGTGCGAAACTGATTTCGTGGCAAAGAATGAAGAATTTCAGCAGGTGGCAAAGGATATTGCCATGCATATTGCAGCCATGAATCCGCTTTTTTTGAATCCGGAAGATGTTTCCAACGAACTTATTGAAAAAGAAAAGGAAATTTGGATGGCACAGTTGAAGGATGAAGGAAAGAAGGATGAAATGATTCAAAATATTTTGGTCGGTAAAGAGAAAAAATTTAGAGAGGAATCGGCACTGATGAAGCAGTTGTTTGTGAAGAACAATGAAATGACGATAGAGAAGCTGATTTTGGATCTTGTTAACAAAATGGGTGAAAATATAAAAATAGTGAGGTTTTGCAGGTATTCCTTATAGCATGCTTGATACTATAAATGATGCGGTGGAAGCGATCAAAAGAGGAGAGATGATCGTGGTTGTTGATGATGAAGACAGGGAAAATGAAGGAGATTTGATTATGGCTGCATCCAAAATTGATGCGGATAAAGTGAATTTTATGGCTGTTTTTGGAAAAGGATTGATTTGTGTGCCGCTTTCATCAAAATATGCGGCAAAATACGGTCTTCAACCGATGGTAAGTAAAAATACCTGTAGGCTTGGTACGAATTTTACTGTTTCGGTGGATTACAAATATGATGTTTCCACCGGTATTTCCATGGGTGACAGAGCGCGGACAATCAAGGCTTTAAGTGATTTTGGGAATAAAGCGGATGATTTTACAAAGCCCGGACACGTTTTTCCGATTGTTGCGAGGGATGGGGGGGTATTGGAAAGACCGGGTCATACGGAGGCCGCTGTTGATTTAATGGAGATGGCGGGTTTGCCGCCGGCGGGTGTTATTTGTGAAATAATCAAGGAAAACGGAGAAATGGCCCGAGTGGATGATTTGTTAAAATTTTCACGTCATTATGGAATGAAAATGGTTTCCATTAAGGACCTTGTTAGTCATTTAGGGGATTTGAAATGAATTTAAGGCTTGTTTAATGTATCAATAGTTGCTTTATGGGCGATTATGTTTTATAATTATATGAATGTAATTTTTGTATATGTGGGTAAATATTTTGGGCAGGATAATGAATATTTCGGCAGCCGAGTTTTCCCGGACTTTTTATTCATGGGTATTAAAACTTGTCTTTTTTACTGGAGTAACTATCGGATGGACGGTGGTTACGGCTACAGTTGTTGCCAGGCTTGATATATCGTTTTTGCCTGCTTTGATATTGTTTGAAGCGCTTTTTACGCTGGCGGGGATGTTGTTTTTTTCGGTTGTTGTGGAAAAGACGGATGTTAAAAAATTGATAATAGGCAGCACTTTTTTTGCCATTCTGTCGCTGTTGGTAGCGGCTGTTTATTATGAAAACAATTTTCTTTTCATTTTGTTTGCCTTGATTGCCAATGGAATTTTTCTTGGCCAGACTGTTATTTTTCTTTCCAATTTCATAGAGGAACATTTTACACCGTCGGAGGCTGAAAGAACTTTCCCTCTCATAGAATCATCCGAAACTATCGGCGGCATTGTGGCCGGCGTTTTTTTGGCTTTTTTTGGCTTACATCTTTTAAGTAGAGATATCTTTTTCGTATGGATCGGCTTACTTATTTTGTTTCTTGTTTGTTTGGTTGTTTTTACGCCGTCCATCCCATTGAGCCTTGAGAAGGTTCATAAGTTGGAGCATAAACGATGCAGAAGGGGTTCTTTTGATGTCAATTCCATTGAAAAGAGCTTGAATCAGATTAAGAAGGTGCCTTTTTTACAGATTTTATTGGCGGTACTGGTTTTTAACTGGATTATTTCGATTTTTATTGAGTTTCATTTTACGAAAGCGGTTGATGACAGTCTTATCTTGAGTCATCACGGAGATGTGGCTGAACACGAAAAAATGTTAACTCACGGGCTTGGCACGCTTCATATTTTGATTCATGGAAGCGCACTTTTATTTGAGGTCCTGGCCGCAAACAGGATAATAATAAAGTTGGGTGCTTTTGGTTCTTTTCTTGTTCATGCTTTATTAACGGCTCTGGGAGTATTGACCAGTGTTTTTGCAAAAGGTTTTTTCTCGTCCGTGCTTCTTAAACATAATTTTGTTTTGTCGGGAAAAATTCAGAAATGCGCTTATGAAAACACCTATTATGCTTACGGGGATGATATGCAAAAGGCAATGAGGGAGTTTTTTGAAGGTATTGCTTATCCCCTTTCATGTGTACTTGGTACGTTGATTATTATTGGCATGCAATTTCTATTAATGGAGGAGCATTTTTATCTCTTTACGCAATTGGTTATCATTTTTCTGATAGCGGGAATGACTTTTTTTACATATCAATTGAAGGCAAAATACACATTGCTGAATCTGGAAAACCTTAATTCTGAAGATAAGGTTACACAATTGAGGGCTGTAAATATTCTTGTGCAAAAAGGCCACAGGCGGACAATTGAGGCTTTGGCTCATAAATTTATTAATAGCCGGGATTCCGAATTGCGAAAATTGATTGCCGTTAAACTTTCAACTATTAATGCGCGCAGGTCGGTAATTGCACTAATGGATTTATACGAAGATGCTTCAAATTTGGAAAAAACCGTTATAGTAAAATCAATTATAAATTTGATGAAAACAATAATCAGAAAGCCTGTTCTAAAAAAGGAAGTGGTCGAAATTTTGAACAAACGTTTGAATGATGGTCTTTCCATGACTGAACGCGCAAGAATTTTGGCGGCGCTGGCCATTTTTTCGGGGGGAGGGTTGAGTGAGTATATTCAGAATGACAACCAGCTGATCAGGGCGCTTGCTATAAGGGAAATGTGGAAATTCAAAGGGAGAAGGGATGAAGCAAAGAGGGAGATAATGAGCATTATTGAAGGATCCGATAGTAATGAGAAGTGGACATTAGTTTTTCTTGCGGGAAATGTTCATTTTCAATTTATGAACAAGTTTATTTTGAATAATATCAATAGTCGTGATTCGGAAACCAGAGTGATTTGTTTATTGGCGGCCATTTGCATGCACCGTTATGAATATGTGTCACGTTTTGGAAAAATCCTTTTATTTGGATCCGATAAGGATTTTGAAAGATGTTTGGACGCTTTGGATTTTGTCCCGGATAAGATAAAAACGCATATTCGGGGAGCTCTTTTGCCGCACAGCTATCTTGATGAACTTCCGGATACCATTCATGCTCAACATCTTGCTGAAAGACTTGAAAAAGTATTTTCCGTTTGTGAAGTTGGTGACGAGATTGATTATTTGCAGTATAATGTAAGTAGACTGATACCAGTTTTTAGTAAAATTAAATAAACAAATTATGCAGGATTACAATGCTTCCATTGAGATGAAAGTTCAAGAACCGGATAAAGACGGTTTTACTATTGTTTCATTTAAAGGAGAACTTGATAAAGCGGGTTTGGATGTTGTGAAGGAAGAATTAAACAAACTTGCCGAGGAATTTGACAGTAAGTATCTGGTTTTTGATTTCAGCGAACTGAATTTTATTAACAGTGAAGGGATAGGATTTTTGATGACAATTCATTATAGGCTGACCAAAAGAGAAAAAGAGCTGATTGTGGTGGGGGCCGCAGAGCACGTATATGACGTGTTGAAAGTCATTGGGCTTCTCAGTGTTATGAAGCATTTTAAAACAATTGAAGAATTCAGGGCCAGTTTAAGCTAATTTCCCATGATAACGACTGTACACAACAGTATTTTAAAGAGAATGTTCATCCATTTTATTTTTTTTGCCGGTATTATTCTGGCAGTGGTTGCATATCTTTATTTGGGTAATATAAAAAATATTCCGGCGGAGGTTTTGGTTATATCACTGGGAGTATTTCTTATATATTTTTTACTTGTATATCTTTTTGAGATTGTACGGCCGTTACGAATAGTACTTCGCGAGATGAAAAATCTGCTTACGGGTCGAAAGTATAGAAAAATTTATACCAAGAGAATGGATGAAATAGGCGTTATAGCTCACTTTTTTAATGAAGTTACGAAGAGTATTGAAAAGATTACAATTGATATTAAGGAAGGAAGAAGAATGATGGGTGAACTTGAGATTGCCGGGGAGCTGCAGAAGGAAATATTACCGAAAGAGAGTCCTGAAGTTTCAGGGCTGGACATTGTGGCTAAAAACAGGCCGGCGGTTGAACTTGGAGGCGATAATTTTGATTTTATAAAGAGCGGTAATAATACTTTCATTTACGCGGGTGATGTTACCGGCCACGGAGTACCGGCCGCCCTGGTTATGACCATGGCAAATTCGCTTATACATACTTTTGTTGAGATTTATGACAATGCCTATGATGTTGTGGTTAATACCAATAAGCAATTAAAAACGCGCATAAAATCGACAATGTTTATGACGATGTTGATGTTGAGATGGGATGAAATCAATCAAAAAATGACTTATGTCGGTTGCGGTCACGAACATTTGCTTGTATATAGAGCTAAAACCGGCAATTGTGAGAGTAAAACATCCGGAGGTATAGCGCTTGGAATGGTACCGGATAACAGTAAATTGATTAAGGAGCAGGAATTAAATCTGGAAATTGGTGATGTGATAATTCTTTATACGGACGGTTTAACGGAAGGGAGAAATATGGCCGGTGAAATGTACACATTGGATAGACTTATAGCGGCGGTGGAAAGGTTTGCCCCGGAATACGGTCCCGATGGTATTGTGAACCATGTTGCCATTGATTATTCCAGATTTGTTGAGGATCATGTACAGGATGACGATGTTACGCTGATCGCCATTCAATATACAGGCGTACAAAGCAAAAAGGAGCGCTCGGCGGAGGTTAAGACGACGATTTGGAATCCCACGACCGCACCGGTTGTTGAAGAGAAATAATACATCACGAATGAATACGGAGGAGTTTAGTTTTATTTTGCCGAGCGAACTTATTGCACAGAATCCGGTTTATCCCAGAGATTCCAGCAGAATGATGTGTCTGAATAGAGCCCGGAAAGAAATTGAACATTTGTTTTTCAGGGATATTGTTCGAAAGCTTGGCCAAGGTGATTTGCTGGTTTTTAATCAGTCAAAAGTGATTCCCGCCAGGATAGTTTTTGATTTTGGAACGAGGAAAGTTGAAATTCTTTTGATAAGAAAAATCAAAGATAATGAATGGTCCGTGATGGTCAGGCCGGGAAGAATTTTTAAGCCTGGAATGGTCATTGAGATTGATAAAAATTTGCAGGCTGAGGTGTTGGAGATTATGGATGGAAGCCTGCGAAGGGTGTTATTTAGGATTAAAGACGGTGTTTTTGATGAATATATTTACAGGATCGGGCGGACGCCTTTTCCTCCATATATAAAAAATACAACTGCCGCGGCTGATGACTATCAGACTGTTTATGCCCGGAAGAAGGGCAGTGTGGCGGCTCCGACGGCGGGTTTGCATTTTTCCGGGGAGGTTCTGCAGGCATTGCAAAATAGAGGGGTAAAAACGGCTTTTGTCACTTTACATATCGGGCCGGGCACTTTTTTGCCGGTTAAAGTTGAAAATGTTGATGATCATAAAATGCACAGTGAATGGTATGAAATGGATGATGAGACGGCGGATTTTTTGAATCGGGCAAAAGAGTCGGGAAACAGGATAATAGCTGTAGGTACAACATCCGTTAGGGTGCTTGAATCCAATTTTCGTTCGGGGCGATTTTATGCCGAGACCGGGGAAACGGATATTTTTATTAAACCCGGTTATGAATGGAAATGTGTAGACGGGTTGTTGACCAATTTCCATCTTCCCAAGAGTACTTTGATGATGCTTGTGTGCTCTTTTGGAGGAAAAGAATTCGTAATGGATGCTTATCGCGAGGCCATTGATAAAAAATACCGCTTTTTCAGCTTTGGCGACGCGATGTTGATTTTATGATTATTTTACGTAGGTCAGCCAATTTTTGAACTCCGGGACACGTCCGTGAACGGTTTCCGTGAATAAGTCTTTGAGAGACGATGTTATGGGACCCATTTTGCCGTTTGAGATTTTTTTACCGTCAATTGACCCTATTGCCGTAACTTCGGCGGCCGTACCGCTAAAGAACACTTCATCCGCGGATAGTAACTCTTTCTTTGAGATCAGGGCTTCTTTATTTTGAATTTTTAATTTTTTGGCCAGTTGTTTTAGTGAATCACGGGTGATTCCGGATAGGATACTCCCCTTTTTTGGTGTGATTAATACTCCGTTTTTTACCATAAAGATGTTTTCTCCGGGGCCTTCCGCCACATTTCCTTTGTAATCAAGCAAAATTGCCTCTTTGGCATTGTTATGACGTGCGTCCAGGCTGGCCAGAATTGAATTGACGTAATGGCCGCAGAGTTTGGCCTCCGGGTAGGTGGAGGAGGGGTGGATTCTGATGAATTTACTGATATGTGTTTTTACCGGTTTTTCTCCGAGATAAGCTCCCCAGGGCCATACCGCTATTGCTGTATTAACCGGTGACCCGATGGGGTCGAGGCCCATCTTTTCGTAGCCGTAATATACAATCGGGCGAATATATCCGGATTTAAGTTTTACAGCCTTAATTAATTTAATTACCGCATTTTCCAGATCTTTACGACTATGGGGAATTTTCATATCCAGGACGGAGGCGGAATAGAAAAGCCTTTTTATATGATCTGTCAGACGAAAAACCGCAGGGCCTTTATTGGTCTCATAGAAGCGGATACCTTCAAAGGCTCCTCCGCCGTAATGAAAGGTGTGTGTTAAGACGTGTATCTGTGCTTTTTCCCAGGGAATAAGCTTGCCGTCCATCCAAATTTTTGAGACTGTTTGCATTTGGGTTTTTTTATATATGTGTTAATCATAGCAAATAATCAGACGGAACCAAAGTTGCCGCCCTTGCCATCTTTACTTTGGGGGCTATTTTTAGTATAATATAGAGATAAATAAAAACAAAAACATGAAATATACATCTAAATTTTTACTGGCTTTACTGGTTGCTTTTGGTTTAAACGCACAATCGGTTGCCGCTGTCGGATTTGATACGGTGCAAGCCTATGGAATGGATACTATAGCGGGATACAGCTCGCTTCTTTCAACATCGGTCACTTATCCCGAAAAAGAATTGTTTTTTAATGTGAAAAAGCCCGATGGATCCGTACTGACAATTCCGGCCGTCACCAATTCCGAGGGTATAGCCACAATTGATTTATACGATTATCATACAAGAAACGCGGGTAAATATCAGGTTTCGGCTTATTTAAAAGGTAATGTTTCGGGGGGGTCATCAAGTTATTTTACCGTTCACCCGGACCGTGTTTCGGCTGAAAAATCCGAAGCAAGTGTGCAAAGAACAGTTATAAAGTCAGATGGGGAGGATCGTGGGTATATTGCGGTCAGGATTGTGGATCAATATGGCAATCCCTTTGGCGGGCATTTTGTACGTCTGATATCCAGCAGAAGCGGTGATATTATCATGGCCGCATCTAAAGATGCCATAACAGATGTTAACGGTGAGCTTTCTTTTGCGGTTTCCTCGTCCGAACCCGGGGTTTCCATTTATTCCGTTGTGGATGCGACAGCGGGAGTGGTGCTTGCGGCGCGTGTGGAAATCGCCTTCCTGGAGGGCGCCAATTATCTGAATGATGCCGGAGGGCATATAGAATATTTTATTCCCGTCGCATCGGCTCAGGATGCCGGACCTTTGAATAAATTTGGTATATCGGGTATTCCGGAAGTGGTTGAGCCGAATACAAATATCAGTTTTACCGTAACGGCACAGGATCAGAACAATCTAACAGTACAAAATTATACCGGAACAATTCATTTTTCGGTGGAGGGTCCCAATAGTCTTAATGTGACATTACCGGAGGATTATACATTTAAGGCGGATGATCTTGGTGTTCATGAGTTCAGCCTGGGGCTTAAATTTACCGAGGCCGGCAGTTACAAACTGGTTGTTACCGATGTTTCAAATACCGCTATTAAAGGGGAACTTAATGTGGCTGTTGGTTCCGGGTCCGATGTTACGACGGGTGGCGGAACAAAGCCGATTATTTCATCTCCGGTAGAGGGTACATATAGCCAAAATGTTCAGACAATATCGGGGACGACCCAAGGTCTATCCACTATTAAGATTTTTGATAATGATCAGGAAATCGGGATGGTACAGTCGGATTCAGCCGGCAAGTTTTCTTTTCAGACCACACCGCTTGATGATGGCAAGCATGAGTTGTATGCGGTTTTGCTGGACTCTTCCAATGCGGTAGCGGGGACTTCGGATACTATGGAATTTTTTATTGATACCACGGCTCCCGTTGTTGAGGATTTGATTATTGATCCTTCTTCCGGAATCAAAGCGGGTGATGTAATAAATCTTACTTTGATTTCCGAAAATAATTTGTCCGATGCCGCGGTGATTTTTAATCTGGATATTTATCAGATGTCGCCGGGTACGGGCGCGGAGGGTACATATGTGGCATCCTTTCAGGCTCCCGAGTTGGCCGGAGAATACCCGATTGACGTCTTGTTGATAGATGAGCTTGGCAACGAAGCCACTTATCAAAATGTGGCCATGCTTTCAATCAGTGAGAATGGTGATGGTTCCGTAACAGAAGAAGATATTCCGACCGAGACGGAAACGGATGTGACGGACGGTCAACCGCCATCTCAGGTTTTTGGCGTGATTGCATACGGCAGTGATAAGCGCGTGACTCTGGTTTGGGAGGCCGCGACTGATGACGGATTAATTAATAATTATAAAATTTATTACGGTATGGATGCTTTGAACTTATCCAATGTTGTAGAAACAAAAGATGCGGCTACAACCTGGTATGTGTCGGGTTTGGAAAATGGTAAGGAATACTTTTTCGCGATTTCAGCCGTTGACGACACCGGTGTGGAGAGCCTGTTTACCAGTGAATTGGAAAGTGCCATTCCGTTTACTCTTGAAATTCAGACGGCTGTTACCGACAGGCCGACAGACACATTGAGGTCTGCGGAAGAAGAAGCCTACTTAAGGGGAGCGGCCATTGAAAGTCGCGCACCGGACAGAATGGTGGATAACGGCCCGGAATTAATATGGTTGTTGGCCGGCACCGGCGTGCTTTCGGGATTTGCAAGAAAGCTTTCACGCAAGAAAAAGTAAGTCTTATTGGTGGATTTTTTTGCTGGCACTGCTATGATTGCCAATGATATTTTTTGGCTATCAATATGATAATCCAATTTTTGGGAAGGTTTGTGCAGATTTTGTTTGATTTGATGAGTTTTGCGATACTGGCAAGAGTTATCATGTCATGGTTTGTAATGAGCGGAGGTGGCGAGGGTGGGGGCGGCGGCGGAAGAATGAAAGTTATGCTTTATGAGATTACCGAACCGGTATTGAGCGTTTTTAGAAAGATTATTCCGAGGTTGGGTATGATAGATATTTCGCCTTTGATAGCTCTTTTGGCTTTGGATTTTATTAAAATTGCGATTGTCTCCATTATTTTATCACTGGGATCATAATGATGAAGGTATACAATACAATGTCGGGTAGAAAGGAGGATTTTAAGCCGCTTATTGATGGGAAAGTGGGAATGTATCTTTGCGGCCCCACTGTTTATGATTTTGGCCATCTGGGGCATGGCAGGTCGGCTGTCAGTTTTGATGTAATTAGGAAGTATCTTATTTATAAGGGATATGATGTTAAGTTTGTAACAAATTATACGGATATTGATGACAGGATGATTACAAGAGCGGAATTGATGAAGATTTCCGTGAAGGAACTGTCTGAGAAAATCATACCCGAATATGAACATGACTATGGTGCTTTGGGGGTTAGGAAGGGTGATTTTCAACCCAAGGCGACGGAGTATATTGATGATATTGTTTTATTGATTAAAAAATTGGAGGAAAACGGGTTTACTTACCCGATTTCCGATGGAATTTATTTTGACGTGATGAAGTTTGAGGATTACGGAAAGCTTTCAAAACAGAAACTGGAGGAACTTAGAGGCGGTGCGAGGGTGGAATTAAACACGGAAAAACGTAATCCACAGGACTTTGTGGTATGGAAGTTTGCCAAGCCCGGGGAACCCAAGTGGGACAGTCCGTGGGGTGAAGGCCGGCCGGGATGGCATATTGAATGCAGTGCCATGAGCTGGAAATTATTGGGTGAATCTTTTGATATTCACGGAGGCGGCGCGGATTTGATGTTTCCTCACCATGAATGTGAAATCGCACAGAGTGAGGGGGCTTTTGATGTGCCGTTTGTCAGGTACTGGATGTATAACGGATTTGTGCGAATAGATAATGAAAAAATGTCCAAGTCATTGAATAATTTTTTTACTCTCAGGGATATATTCAAGGAATATGATCCGATGGCTGTCAGGTATTTATTTTTGCAGACACATTATCGATCCCCTATTGATTTTTCCAAGAATCAACTTGAGCAGGCTGAAAACAGCCTGGATAGGATTCATGATTTTATGAGGAGGCTTAAGTCTTTTAAATTATTCGGAGAGGATCATGACGATAATGAGTTTGAACAATTTTTGAGTTCAATTAAGACAAGTTTTGAAGCCGGGATGGATGACGATTTTGAAACTCCTAAAGCTTTGGCTGCCTGTTTTGATTTAGTCAAAGAGCTTAATAAACGGATGGATTCCGGAGATTTATCAGATAGATCAAAGAAAAAGGCTCTGGTTTTAATTGCGTCTTTTGATTCGGTTCTTGGTATTTTTGTTAAGCCGGAAGTTGAAGCTGTGGATGAAGAGATTGACGAGTTAATGAAAGAGCGTGAAACCGCCAGGGGTAATAAGGATTTTAAGAGGTCGGATGAAATTAGGGACATTTTAATGAGCCGGGGTATCGTGCTGGAGGATACCCCCGAAGGTACGGTATGGAAAAGACGTTCCTAGAAAAAGTCCGCTTTTTGTACGGTAAAGAGCGCTTTTAGCTGACGTCTTTCTTCGGCGATTATGGAGGATGGTTTCTTATTTTCCCATTTTTCGTCAGCCCGAGTGGCGGCGGATTTTAAGTATTGGATTTTTCTGTATTTTCCCAGTGAATCAGACATCCATCTGTCTATGATTCCCGCGAGTTGGACGGCGGGTATGTAGTTGTTGGCATTGTTGTCCGGTAGGTCTTTCATTGCTCTTACGTATGCTGTTTCAAGATAGGCGGCTCTTTTGGAGGGATGCATTTGGGCAAGTTGCTGTTCCAGACGGTCCGCATTGGGATGGTTAACGGTGTTGTTATTATTTAGATTTGCCGAAGGGATTAGACTTTCCGGTGATCTTTCCGTTTTGAATTCAAGATGATGCATGGATAGAGTTGGTATGTTTTAGTGTGCGTAGATAATACTATATTTACTGTTTTGTCAATAATTGTTTTGCAATCTTGTCCACGTCTCCCGCACCCATAATGATTAAAACATCATAATTCCCGAGGATTGAGACAGTTTTTTTATAGGTTTCGTTGATATTCCCTCCGTATTGTACTTTTTTGTTGTTCGCTTCTATTAATTTTACCAGTTTTTCGGAATCAATTTTGCTTATGTCGTCTTTACTGTCACGGGTCATGAATATATCCGAAATGATTGTCATGTCCGCCTGATTGAATGCCGTTGCAAAGCCACTTTTTAACTTGTATGTCCTGCTGTATTGATGTGGCTGGAATACGGCCAAAATTTTTGTTTCTTCTCCAAATTTTTCCCGCGCGGCAAGAAGTGTCGCTTTTATTTCCGTGGGATGGTGGGCATAGTCGCTATAAATCATGGTGCCCTCTCTTTCCCCCATGAATTCAAATCTTCTGGCCGCTCCGCTGAAATTGTTTACCGCTTCCAAAGACGCTTCCGAGTCTATACCAATTGAAATTGATAGGGCGATCGAGGCTAATGCGTTGAAAATATTATGTTTCCCCGGGATCTTCATATCCAGTTTTCCAATCGTTTTCCCTTGATGAATAATTTGATCGGCCTTTACATGAAAGTCCCCGGATTGGCCTCCAAATGTCACAATTTGTAAATCCGGCCTTTCTTTTTTTATTTTTTCAACCAATATTACCGTGTTTTTATCTTCGTTATTGGCTATAAGTAGACCTTTTTGGGGCAGTTTTAAAATAAATTCATTAAAGGCGGAGATGTAATCCTCATTGTCTTTATAATAATCCAGATGGTCGGCTTCAATATTGTTAAGAATTATTGCGTCGGGATGGTAATTTAGAAAATTTCTGCAGTATTCACAGGCCTCTATAATAAGCCATTCACCTTTTCCAAGCCGGTGATTTTCATTTTCCAGTTCTTTGATATGAGAACCCACCAAAACGGAAGGATCTTTGCCGGCGCTAATCAATATTGTTGAAACCAGTGAGGTTACAGTGGTTTTGCCGTGTGTTCCGCAAACCGCCACAGTGTTTTTTTCTTTAGTCAGCTCCCCCACCGCCTGCGGGTATGACAACTGGGGGATATCAAGTTGCTTTGCTTTTATTCGTTCGGGATTATTTTCTTTAACGGCAGGTGAATATATTAATAAATCCGTGTTGTCCGGCGGGTTTTGTCCGTTATGTCCAACCTGAACGGGTATTCCCATCAATCGGAGTTTTTCGGTTGTTGGTGATAGATTTGAGTCGGAACCCGAAACATTTTTTCCGGATTTTTTAAGTATGGCGGCAAGCGCGCTGACTCCGGATCCTCCGATTCCGACGCAATAAATATTTTTGCTTTTTTCCAGTGTTTTTGACATTTTGTCTTATATTCCGGATTAGAAATCTATCTTTTTATAAAAGAAAAATCCATAGGTAAGTAAGGGCGTTTCATTGATTAAATTTCTTGTTCATATTATATTCGCTATGGTTTTTTATATAAACAAATGTACGTCCGTTTTCAACATACATCACATACAACTAAGCTAGTTATAATTGGACTTTTTCTTTTGGTGTCCTTTTTGTTGTACAGTTTAACCGCTTCTGTTTATAAGGCTTATCAAATAGAACTTCATATAAAAAATTACGAGAGGGAGAACTCAAAAATTGCGGAAGAAAACAGAAAAAAGAGCGAGGATTATGAATATTACAGTTCGGACGCTTATATAGAAAAAATCGCCAAACAGAATCTGGGACTGGTTAATCCCGGGGAGGAAGTGATTATTATTCCCAATGATAAAATTGACGCTTCGGGCATCGTGGGAGGTGTTAATGCAGAGGATGATACCGTAAACTCTTATTCAGGACTGAGTAATAACCAGAAATGGTGGAAGTTTTTCTTTGACATGGAGGCATAAAATCAGTATTTTTCTACAGGTCTTCAGGTCTTTTACACGTATCGCGGGGTAGAGCAGAGGCAGCTCGTCGGGCTCATAACCCGGAGGTCGGAGGTTCGAATCCTCCCCCCGCAACCAATTAAGATCTTTTTTTAGGCTTATTCGGCTGGGTAGCTCAGATGGTTAGAGCGCGGGACTCATAAGCCCGAGGTCGGCGGTTCGATCCCGCCCCCAGCTACCAATAATTCCAATTATGGTTTCAAGGCATAAATTTGCGATGCACTGTGAGGAAGAGTCCGGGGTGTATTTTTTTACGCGCGGGATAAAGGAACTTATATTCAGGCCGTTTATGCCATATCTTGCGGAGACCGGCATTAAGCCGGAATCATTGAGTTATCTTGGGGTTCTGGTAACGCTGCCTTTTGTTTATTTCTTCGGTTACAACCCCTGGATTGCGTTAATTTTCCTGCTTGGCCAATTCGTTTTTGATATGCTGGATGGTGCTCTGGCCAGATATCTCAATAAACAATCGGAAAGGGGCGCTTTTATTGATATGGTATGCGATTATCTTAGTTTTTTTATCGTCTTTTTGACTTTTTGTTACTATGGAATGGTTGAATATTTTATCGGTACCGTTTTTTTGATTGTTTATATTGTTCTGCAGGCATTTGTCTCTTTTGCGATCATAAAGGGGATTAAGCTTTTTCCGGTTATCAGGGCCAAATTGTTGGTATATCTTTTTTTCGTGATTTTTCTTGTCAGCGGATATAATTTCATGAATGAATTTTTGATTGCAATTACAGCTTATACTTTTGTGACTGATTTTTTCATCTATAGAAAAATCATATGTTCTATATAGTTTTTCAGTCGCTTTTCTTTTTCCTTCCCGCTTACATTTCAAATGCGGTTCCCGTTTTCTTGGAAAAGATGCACTGGTTTGAATTTTTGAAGGTGCCTGTTGATTTTGGATATAAGTTTAGAGGGAATGATTTGTTCGGTTCCACCAAAACATTCAGGGGTATTATAGGAGGTACAATCGGCGGTCTTTTGACAATTTATCTGCAATCTTTGATATATAAACATGTTCCGGGTGTGCAGGGATGGTTTTTGCTGCCTTACGATTTGCCCAACATATTGTGGCTTGGCTTTTTGCTTGGTATAGGGGAAGGTTTGGGTGATTTGATTAAGAGCTTTTTCAAGAGAAGAATGAAACTTGCGAGTTCCGCTCCGAGTTTTCCTCTGGATCAAATGAGCTTTTTAGGGGCGCTGGGACTTTCGTTATTGTATTTTCTTCCTACTCCTTTCCATATTTTGTCTATCATAATTATATCACCTCTGGTGCCGTTGATTGCCAATCTTCTGGCATACAGGGTGGGATGGAAAAAAGTCTGGTGGTGATTAATTTGAGACGATATCTGCGATGTATTCCTTGATTTGCCAATAACTTTCTTCTTTTGGCAGTAGTATGTATTGGCCTTTGGCGTTTGTTGTGGAGTAGAGATAATTTGCGGTGCTGATTACATTTCCTCCATTTAGTGTGTAGGATTTAAAATTCTGAAGATATCCCAGAGCGTCAAAAAGGCTTATATCGCTTTGGATATCCGTACTGACTTTGGCATATATTTTGGTTGCTAAATCCATTTTTCCGAGTAAATCCAGCTTTAGCGCTTTCTCTTTTACGGCTGATATTATTTGCTGTTGCCTTAGACTGCGGTCAAAATCGGATGTTGATTTTCGGCTTCTGGCATATTTTAGCGCGGTTTGTCCGTCCATGTTCTGTATTCCTGCGTTAAAGCTGACAGTTGAGTAGCTAAAGTCGGGACCGGGGTATTCCATGTCCTGAAGAGGTTTTTCAACATTTATATCAACCCCTTCAAGCATATCGATAAAATCAACAAATGAATCCAGTCCAAAAAGAACGTGTTTGTCCGGATATATGCCTGTTATTTCATAAACGGCTTTTTTTACCTCATCTATGCCATAGGCGTTATAGAGTTCGTTAATTTTGCGGCCCTTGTGATAAAGATCGCGGGGAAGGCTGATGAGATGTATTTTTTGGGATTCCGGGTTTGCACTGGCCAGCATAATTGTATCAACCAGATTAGCGTTATGTCCGAGTATCAATACATCAAGAATGTCGGGATTGATTTCCACAATGTTCATTTCCTTCTTTAAAAGCTCGTTTTTTCGGGACAATTCGTTTATTACCGACTCTTTTTGCATTATCAAGCTGTTTAAACTTTCCTGCGCCGCATTCAACTCGTTTTGAATGGAACTCCAGTTCATTTCTTTTTCCGCGGTGGCCCTGACAACGTTATTGTTGAGATTATTGAGTGTGTTTTTTGTTTTCTCCAATTCATTGAACAGTCCGTTTACGGTTCCGATAGACCTGTTCAGATCGGCTTTAACTTCGCCAACTTCGCTGATAATAGTACTTATTTTGAGATCTTTGTTTCTTAAATCATCCCTGCTGATTTTTATCAGGGCGCCGAAGGCTCCGGAAACCAATATCAGGCTGATTAGCAGTGCATAGATGGACTGTCTGATATGTTTTAACTGCTTTTTGTCATCGGATTTGTTTTCCGGCTGTGTGTTTTCCATTTATGCTATATCAATGCCGATTCGCGCGGCAATTTCCTGATCAACAAATTCTTTTTTTCTGCCATATTTCATTCTGGAATATTGTCTGATGATTTCACCGATTTTTTTATTTTGGTTTTCCATATCGTAAATTGTTTCCAGGGAAAACGGCCTGGAGGTGGTATTGTTAATGTTCAATTTGATATATGCTTTATAATTGGCTATACCAAGGACATCCTGTTCCGTAAGTACCGGTGCATATTCTTTTGCCATATATTCGGCGTCGTCGGCGCCCACTTTGAATGACATCATTGTGCCCACGTTACCGAATACGGCGTCACGGATGGAGGTATCTCCTTTTTTCTCCAGCTGTTTGATATATTGATGCGCCATGATGAGTGCAAGATGATATTTTCTGGCTTCCGAAAGGATAGAGCAAAAACTGTCGGTCGCGAAATTCTGAAACTCATCAACATAGAGATAAAAATCTTTTCTTTGATCTTCGGGAGTGTCCACACGGCTCATTGCGGCCATTTGAAGTCTTGCCACAGTTATCAACCCCAATAATTGAGTATTCAAGTCCCCCATTTTACCTTTGGATAAATTTATCAGCAGGATTTTTTGTTCGTCCATCGTCTTTCTAAAATTGAATGCCGATTTGGTTTGTCCAATCGTGTTTCTCATTATGGAGTTTGTAATAAACGGACCAAACTTTGCCGAAAAATATGGAATCATTTCCTGTCTTTCCCGTTCGCCGGTATGTGCGTATTCGTGCTCCCAGAAGGATTTTACAATCGGATTTGTAACTTTGCTGACTTTATACTTCATGAACTCCTCGTCAACAAATATTCTTGGTACGTCGATTAATGTCGCTCCCTCTTCTTTATCTTCCATTAACGTTAAGCACCCGTTTCTGAAATAGTGCTGAATTCTGGGCCCGAAAATTTCATCTCCGAATATTTTGATAAAAATTTCCGTGGCCTGACTGGACGCCATATCCATTTCTTCGGGCGTTGTCGCTTCCAGGATGTTAAGCCCCATTGGTCTTTCGGTATCGGCGGGATTAAAGATAATGACGTCTTTCGCTCTTTCTTTCGGGACGAATGTTATTAATTCCTCAATCAAATCTCCATGCGGATCCACCACGCAAACGCCGTCGCCGTTAAGAATGTCCTGTCTGGCCAGATAGCTTAAAAATACGGATTTACCGGAACCGGATTTTCCGATTACGTAGTGATGACGGGTTCTGTCATTGCGCAACATGCGTATTTCTTTTTTCATCCCACGATAGACGTTATGGCCCAGAAGTACACCTTCCGTGGGCATATCAACGGGGGCGGGTAGTATTTTGTATTTAAGCCAGTTGATGATCGGACTGTAATTGAAACGGCTTGTGGGAAGATGAAAAAGTGAAGCAAGTTCCGCAGTGTCCAATAATGATCCTTTTTCTCCAAACAACAGCATTTTTACAGCGGGGAGACGTTTGCTGTAATTGTAGTGCATTATTTTATTATTGATTGCATCAATGGGTATAAACCTTCTAGTTTGGAACCAGTTCATTTGCGAGTCCTTAAACATATTTAACCCAAGCGCTATATTGTTGGTTATTTCCTGCGCCCTGGATCTGGTTTTTGCCGATCCCGCAACCCTGATGATGGTATCAAATGCAAGGCGGCCCGCTTTTTCTCCGATTTTTTTGGCGATTTCTTCGCGGGTCTGTAGAAGTCTAACGTAACCGCCGCCTCCGTAGGGGCCGCCGGATTCCTCTTTGGCTCCTTCCGTCATTTTTTCGGCTCCGAATACCATGGCATTTAGGAATGTCCCCAAAAAGCCCAATCCCGGAATTTTGAATGCTCCCGGTTTTTTGCCTCCAAACATTTCCGAGCCGGCTTTTTCTACTTTTTTCTGCCAGCCCTTGTCGTTTCTGGGAGAGAATATTATCTGAATTGTTCCTATATCGGATTCGTCAAACTTTGAAAATATATTTGTCAGATCATTTAAAGGGTCATTTTCCAGGTTCTGATATGTTTTTATCGGATAGAAATACGGGTTTTTCAGATAGGCATAATAAATTTTCAGTTTGTTGCCTTTTGGCAGGATATCAATCTTTTTTTCAATAATTATGTCAGCATTCGGATAATAGGATGTTATCTGTTTATCAATCATGTTCGCGTATCTTTTGGGTGTCACCGCGTAGAATTCAACGACTTTGTTTTTTGCCACGTATTCAAATGAAACAAAGTCATCCTGAAATAATCTGGTATGAATCATATTTTGCAGATTGAGCTCCCCTATTTCATGAACATTGCGGTAGAATTGCTCCATCACTCCGATCATTTCCTTGAAGTCCTTAACTTCCGATTTTTCCTTATCTTTCTGGGATTCTTCACGGGGGAGGGTGATTTTCATGTGGATCAGGTTTGGAGCCACGATAGTAATGTGGAACAGAAAGCGAATCAGCCTGACTAAAGACTTAAGTACAATTACAGCAACAAGCAGTATTACCGCCGTTTCCAGCGGGTATTTTTTTACCGTTTCCCAGACCGTCTGCCAAATTGACATAAGGATGTCTTCCATAAGATTCAAAAATATCTATTTATTATAGCAGAAAAAGGCCTTTTTCTCAATCCCGGCATCAAATTTTGTCTTATCCCTGCATCAGGCCGTTTTTGTTGAAGCTGAAATAGCTGTCCGACCCGACTATTATGTGATCCATCAGTGGTATTTGAAGAAGAGTCCCGGCGTGTATAACCTGTTTGGTAGTTTCAATGTCGGATGAACTTGGTTCTATTTCACCGGAGGGGTGGTTATGGGCCAAAATTACGCCATATGCGTTGTATTCAAGTGCCGGTCTGAATATATCCCGAGGATGAAGAATGCTTGAATCCAGACTGCCTATTGAAAGGATTTCGTCATGTATTATTCTGTATCTGGTGTTTATATATAGTCCTCTGAGGTACTCTTTTTTAAGATATTGCATGCTTTTTACAATCTCATACACGTCTTCGGTACTGCGAATTTGAAGATTGGATGATTTCCCCGCAAAAAATCTTCTTCCCAATTCAATGCATGCCATTATCTGGCTGGCCTGCACCGGTCCTATATTGAGGCTGTTTTGAAAAATACGCGGATTTTTTTGAGCCAACAGTTCCTCCCTGTCAAAGTCTTTGAACAGGCGCTTTGATATCTGGAAGACGTTTTCGTTTTTATTGCCCCTGCATATGAGCAGAGACATCAATTCATGGTCCTCCAATCCTTCCGGGCCTTTAATCCTCAGTTTTTCCCTTGGCATCATAATCCTGAAATAGTGTGCTTCAAGATTATCGTAAAAACATTAAGGAAATCTAAAATTCAGCTTAAAAAATTTTAGGCGGCGGAAAGTTTGTCCTTAAGAAACTGATTCAGTTCGCTGATTTTAACCCTTTCCTGCTTCATGGTGTCCCGATCCCTGACCGTTACCGCCTGGTCTTTTTCCACCGTTTCATAATCCACAGTGACACAGTAGGGTGTTCCGATTTCATCGTGCCTGCGATATCTTTTTCCTATTGATCCCGATGAATCAAAATCCGTTGAATAAGCCGTTCTTAATTGTTCCCAGACCTCGGTTGCGGCATCGTTAAGTTTGTTAACCAAAGGCAAAACCGCGATTTGAAAAGGAGCCATGTTCTTTTTGAATTTCATTACCACGCGAGTTTCTCCATCCACTTCTTCTTCGTGGTAAGCGCTTAAAAGCACCATCAAAACGGATCTTGAAAGTCCGAATGTGGGTTCAATAACATGGGGGACAAACTTTTCGTTGGTGTGCGGGTCCATGTATGTCAGATCCACCCCGCTTTTTTCCATGTGGTTTTTTAGGTCAAAATCGGTTCTGTATGCAAGCCCGTACAGTTCTTTCCAACCAAAGGGCGTTTCAAACTCTATATCCACCGTTTTTTTGGAATAATGGGAAAGTTCGTCTTCGGAATGTTGTCTTATGCGCGTTTTTGAACGATCTATACCCGCTTCATCCAGCCATTTTTCCATTTCCACCATCCAATAATCAAAATATTTCTCCCATTCGTTTTCCGGGATAAAGTATTCAAACTCCATAAGGTCAAATTCCAGTGTGCGGAAAATAAAATTCCCGGGAGTGATTTCGTTTCGGAAGGCTTTTCCCACCTGGGCAATACCAAAAGGCAGTTTTCTGCGAGTGGAATTGAGTACGTTTTTAAAATTGGTAAACATGGACTGGGCCAGTTCCCCTCTCAGGAAAACGTCATCGGAATCAGCTGCCAGAGGGCCGATATTGGTCTTGAACAATAGATTGAATACGCGGGTTTTGGTAAATTTGGACTGTCCGCATTTGGGACATTTTATTTTATTCTGTTCAATCAGTTTATCCAGATCTGTTAGGGAGAGACCTTCAACTTTAACGTTTTCAAGCGCGTCCTCTATAAGATGATCCGCGCGAAACCTGCTTTTGCATTGCAGACAGTCCACCTGCGCATCGTTAAAATTGGCAACGTGGCCGCTTGCCTCCCAGACTTTCGGATTCATCAGAACAGCGGCATCAAGACCCACGACATCGGCGCGATCTTTTACGAAGAATTTCCACCAGGCCTGTTGAATGTTGTTTTTAAGTTCCACTCCGAGAGGGCCGTAATCCCATGTATTTGCCAATCCCCCGTAAATTTCCGATCCCTGAAACACAAAACCTCTCCTTTTGCACAGAGAGACAACTTTTTCCATTGTTACCATATTGTTATTTGTCATATTTTTTGGGTGATTCAATCAATATTGTTACGGGACCGTCGTTAACAAGTGCGATTTGCATATATGAGCGGAATTGTCCGCTTTGGGTTTTCAGCCCGGTTGCCCTGAATAAATTCAGGGTTTTTTCATAGATTTCCAGGGCTGCTTCCGGAGCAGCGGCGGACCCGAAATCGGGTCTTCTTCCTTTTTTGCAATCGGCGCAGAGAGTAAACTGCGATACGATAAGCAATTCCCCTTTCGTGTCGGACACGGAATAGTCCAGCTTGCCCGCATCGCTTTCAAATATCCGAAGGTTAACCGTTTTATCCACAATGTAAGAGATTTCTTTATCGCCGTCACCTTTTTCTATACCCAGAAAAACAAGGATTCCTTTGTTTATTTCTCCCACAATTTTCCCTTCAACCTCCACCGAGGCTTTGCTTACTTTTTGTATCAGGGCTTTCATTACTCGGGTTTACTTTTTTGTTCTTTTTGTCTGTTTCTCCAGTCCAGCATGGCGTTACTGAGAACTTTCATGAAAGATTCGGCGGTCTGGTGGGTGACGTTAACTCTGCCAACCACTTTAATGGTTGTAGGTTTCACGTTTGGAATAATGTAGCCGAAATCCAAAATGACTTCGTTCTGATTTACATGAACGGAGACAGCATTTGAATATAGGCCGGCTTCCACCGCCTGATCAAGTTTGACCTGAATATTGGGTTGTTTTGACTGTTCGTCGGCCATGATATTTTTTGGTTATGAATTATTGGTTATTTGCAAGTTGTCCGCAGGCGGCATAGATGTCTCTGCCAAGTGAAACTCTTACTGTCGCCGCGATGTGGTTTTGTTCCAGAATTTTTCTAAAAGCATCTATGTTTTTTTTCGGGCTTCCCTTAACTCCGGGAATTCCTGTTGCATTATAGGGTATTAAATTGACATGGCAAAGCCCATCTTTCAACAATAGAGACAATTCCCGGGCTTGTGCGGGGCTGTCGTTGATCTTTTCCAGCATGACATATTCGTATGTGATTCTTCTGCCGGTGTTTGACGTGTATTGCCGGCAGGCGTCCATCAGTTCTTCCAGATTATGTATTTTGGCCACGGGCATAATACTTTCCCGGACCTGTTGATTCGGGGCGTGCAGACTGACGGCAAGGTTGATCTGGAACGGCTCTTTGGAAAGTCGGATTATTTCCGGGGCGATTCCCGCTGTTGATACCGTTATACTGCGGGCCCCGATTCCAAAATGCTTTTTATCGTTTATCAGGCGGACCGATTCCATAACGTTTTCGTAATTCATCAGCGGCTCCCCCATCCCCATATAGACTATGTTGGTGATGTGTTGTTTTTGGGCGATTAATCTTTGTTGCACAGTGAGTACCTGATCGCAAATTTCCTCCGATGTAAGATCTCTGCCGAATTTAAGCCTTCCGGTAGCGCAAAATTTGCAACCAAGGCGGCAGCCGATTTGTGATGATACGCAGACAGTATTGCGATTGTCGCGAAACTTCATAAGTACGGTTTCTATATTGTGATTGTCGACGGTTTTTAGAAGATATCTTACTGCGGATTTGTCCGCGGAGGTGATTTCTTTGATGATAGTCAGTGAATTGATTTGGAAAGTTTCCGCGAGTTTTTCCCTTAGGTCGGCTGGAATGACTATAATGGCATCGAAATCCTGCACTCCTCTGCGATAAATGGCATCCATAATCTGTCCAGCGCGAAATTTTTCGTGGCCCAGTGAAATGATCATTTTTATTAATTTTTCCAGATTCAGCATGTTGTTGTCTTGAATGTGACAACAGTATTTTATTGAGACTTTTTGTTTTTGTATAGGCATTTTTCACCGATCCTCCAAATTCCGCCGTTGACACGTATCAATCCTGAAATGTATTAAAATATCTTATTTGTTAACTTACGATTTATGAGGACATTAATAATATCAGACAATCTCAGAAAGGCGGAGTTTGTAAAAAAGGGTCTCAAATATGAAAGTCTGTCTGCGGATGTGATTTCAATTGATGATCAGAAGACTCTTAGGAATTACGTTTCCTTTTACAACGGCATATTTATTTTATCGGAAAATTCATTCAAGATTAATCAAACCGTAAATTTATGTCTATTGATATGCCGAAGTGTGCCAATGGTAATTCTTACCGGTGGATTTCACCCGGAGCTCACAAGATTAAAAGAGGGAGGACTCATAAAGAACATTTTTATCCGGCCGTATTCTTTCGGGGGTATCGCTTCGGAGATGAGATATTTTATCTATCAGCTTAAGGACAGAGACAGTGAGAGTAAACTTGTTATCAGAGATCTTGAGCTTGATCTTACGCGTCATGAAGTAAGTTTGGGAAAAAGGCCGGTAAGTCTCAGACATCGGGAATTCGCACTGCTTCATTATTTAATGATGAACACCGGAAAAGTATTAAGCAGAACCACTATTCTTGAAAATGTATGGGATAGAAATGCCAGTATTTCCACCAACACGGTTGATGTTCATATCAGCCAGTTAAGAAAAAAACTTGATAAAACTTCCAATCAAAAGTATATTTACACAATCCCCTGCAGCGGATATTTGCTCTCTTGAACAATTTTCTTTTCATTCTAAAATTTTTAAGTATAATTCTATGTTGTAACTAACATTTATATTTTCATTATCTATGACAGCAATCACAGAGCAGAATGTGCAGCTTAATGAAATTTTTTCAAAGTTAAAGGATGAGGTTGAACGACTTTTAATATTGTTGTCGGAGAGGGAGAGATATGTTATTGAACGTAGATTTGCGCTTGATAAAGGCGATAAAGCAACGCTTGAAGAAATCGGGCAGCACTATAATGTGACGCGCGAACGAATCAGACAGATTGAAAATAACGCATTATCCAAGCTAAAGAGGAATATCAACAATTCATTGCTTTCGGATATTAACGAGAGCGCGCTTGCGCATATTTCGTCGCACGGTGGAATTATTAGAGAAGACGATATAGTTTCTCGTCTTTTAAACGAACAGTCCGGTTTTGGTGTGTCGGCGATATTGTTCATTTTGAGTCTGGACAGCAGATTTTGCAGAAAGACAAATACAATTCACTACCTGCCTCATTTTAGAATGGCTGAGTTTGATGATAATGTTGTTGATCGTGCTTCGGCGCTTAGCATGAAGATACTTTCGGAAAAGAAGGATGTGTTGGGAATGGATTCAATAAGGAACATGCTTGTAAAAGAGGAAGTAACCATGGAAATATTCAGTTCGGAAGCTTTGAAGTCTCTTTACGGTATCCACAAAGGGTTTAAAGTGATTGATGAGACTGTCGGTCTGTTCGCGTGGAAGCATATTCATCCGCGCACTTTGAGAGATAAAATTTTCTACGTTCTTAGGGGCAAAAATAAGCCCATGCATTTTGTGGATATTGCCAATGCGATAGTCAATCAAAATTTTGACCAGAAGAATGTTAATTTACAGGCGGTCCACAATGAACTTATCCGTTATCCGGATTTTGTTCTTATCGGCAGAGGACTTTACGCTCTTAAGGAGTGGGGTTATGAATCCGGCACCGTGGCGGATGTAATTGAAGGAATTCTAAATGATCATTCATCCATGTCGGAGGAGGATATAATCGCCGAGGTGCTTAAATCCCGCAAGGTTAAGAAGATTACGATTATTCTGAACCTTAAGAATAACGCAAAATTCACTCGTGTGGGTAGAAAAAGATACGCTCTGAAAAAATAAGATGGTGATTTATTTTCGGAGTGGTTTTAGAAGCGTATGAAATCCTTCTTGTTTTGTTTATATGCCGATTTGATTTCTTTCCTGGCCAGTTTCATATTTCTCGTGAGATCTTTGTTGATCAGTTTTGCCTCCTTTTTGGAAGCCGTTTCATGTAATTGTCTTGCCTGGCTGTTGGTGGGATCTATGTCCAATATTTCTCTGGCGGCCGTAACGGCTTTGGCATATTTTCTCATCTGAAGAAGAGTCCTGGTTTTTTCCAGGCCGATAAATATATAATCCCGTTTTTGTTCCAGTTTGAACTGATTATTTCTTTTCTTTATTTCTTCCGTAAGTTTGGTTAATTTGGCATTATTTGCGTCTATTTTTTTTAGTTTTTGCAGAAATAAAAGTATGTCTTCATATTTGCTGCTTCCGATAAGCATTTCATTTTGATTCAATTCATTATCAATCCAGTTGTCACGGATTTTTTTGATCCATTCTTTCACCACGTCCTCATTGTATTTCTGGATGCGCAATTTCTCGGCGTTTCTAATCGCCTCCTGATATTTTTTTTCATTCAGAAGACTCTTGATATTCTCAAGTTCCGCGCTGACGTATTCTTTTTGTTCTTTTTCAACCTGCTTTCTGTATCCCTCCTGAGCTTCCAGAATGATTTTTTTCAGTGGTGGATAATCGTTCAGATACGGTTCCAGTTCTTTAAGATTTTGAAGAAGTTCTTCATATTTACCCTGATCGCGCAGAGGCTGAAGCTTTTTTACATCCTCCTTTATGGCGATTATATTTATCTTTTTAACGTTTTTTTCAATAACGTTTTTCAGCCTGATGATTTTGATACTGTCAGGATCGAATCTTAAAATTTCTATGCAGGCGCGGTGCGCGTCCACCCATTTTTCATCACGAATCAGCTGTTTTATTTTCTTATAAGCATCCTTAAGGATGATTTTTGCTTCCTGTTCTTTCATGTTATTTTTTTGATATTGCCTTTATTTCGGAGATTTTGCCGTTAAGAATACGGAGCTCCTCTTCCAAATCCGCAAATGCTTTTTTTTCTTTTTCCACGACATCTTTGGGAGCTTTTTCCAGAAAATTTTTATTGGAGAGTTTCGTTTTGATCGTTGCGATTTTATCGCCGGTTATTTTCAACGCTTTTAAAAGATGCTCTTTTTCTTTTTCTATGTCCACCAGGTTTTCAACCGGCAGGTATAAATCCATTCCGCCGACGTATTTCCAGACGGCATTATTTATTTTTGGTCCTTCGGTGTGTATGGAAAGAGTGTTTAGTCTGCCCATGCGGATAATGGGTTCTTTTTTATCCTCCAACGTTTTTGTCCATACACCCGCATAAATTACAGCGTCAATTTTTTGTGAGGGTGGTACTTTCTTTTCCGAGCGGACGCTTCTGATTGTCGTGATGATTTCATGTACCATTTCCATCTCTCCCGACTCTTTGGCAAAATTCAATTTGGCATTGGCAATCGGCCATGCTTCGTTAATCAACATATTTTCGGAATTCAGATGACTCCAGATAGCTTCCGTTACAAAGGGGGTAAACGGATGAAGGAGTTTTAAAATTTCCTTTAAGACGTAGAGCAATACCGGAGGGTTAATATGCTCCCCTTTTGTTGTTTCCAAATACCAGTCACAATATTTCAGCCAGGCAAAATCGTATATCTTCGTGGCTGCATCAGAAAAACGGTAATTGTTGATGTCTTTATCCACTTCTTTGATGAGTCTGTTTAAATTTGTGAGTATCCACTTATCCGCCCGGCTCTTTGCTTTTTTATGTATTTCCGAAGTATCTATGTCGGCGTCCGCTATGTTCAGGAGTGCAAATCTTGAGGCGTTCCAAATTTTGTTGACGAAATTTCTGTATCCGGCGATTTTTTCCTCGTAAAGTCGCATGTCGTTTCCGGGAGTGTTGCCGACGATAAGACTGAGACGAACGGCGTCGGTGCCGTATTTGGCGATCATATCAAGCGGATCAATGCATGTTTCGGGTTTGGATTTGGACATTTTCTGACCGTTGATATCGCGTATCAATCCATGAAGATAAACAGTTTTAAACGGTATGCATTTTTCTTCGGGCAGGCCGTCCGATCTTAAGCAGTAAGTTGATGCCAGAATCATTTTGGCCACCCAGAAGAATATGATGTCATAGCCTGTTTCCAGGACGCTTGTCGGATGGAAGTATTTAAAGTCAACGGTATGTTTTGGCCAGCCGAGAGTGGAAAATGTCCATAAAGCAGACGAAAACCAAGTATCCAGGGTATCGGGATCTCTTATCCAGACACCGTTTTTGGGCTCTTTGTCTCCGAATCTGGTATCCAAAATTTTAATTCCCAGGCTTTGCAGAAGATAGCTGGATGATTCGGAATGCTTTTTCCAGATTTTTTTGTCCTCTTCCGAAATCTTGTACCAGATTGGGATTTGATGCCCCCACCAGATTTGACGGCTCAAGCACCAATCTCTTAAATTATCCACATAGCTGAAATATATTTTATCGAATTTTTTGGGGACGATTTTAACCATGCCCGAGCGAATCACATCCTGCATTACCTCTTTGATACTGCTCTTTTTGCCCTTCCAGTCTATGACTTTTTTATTGACGTCAACAAACCACTGTTTCATGATCTGCGGTTCCACAACGCCTTTTCCGCGGTAATTAACAGCGATATTATGCATGTAGTTTTCTTCGATTTTTACCAGTAGTCCCTTCTTTTTTAATTTTGCGACAATTTTTTCCCGAGCC
The DNA here is from genome assembly GCA_041738505.1 of Candidatus Altimarinota bacterium. Classification (GTDB taxonomy): domain Bacteria; phylum Patescibacteriota; class Gracilibacteria; order UBA1369; family UBA1369; genus JBGSPQ01. The sequence continues at coordinate 36,175 of JBGSPQ010000028.1, forward strand.
TCGGCAATATGCATTCCGGAAAATTCACCGGCCACCGGTAAAAGATTCCCGTGGAAATCGATAATCTGTTCTTTTTCCAGTTTGTATTTTCCCGCAAGTTCAAAGTCAACCAGCGAGTGGGAAGGGGTTATGGTCATTGAGCCGGTTCCCATTGCCGGATCCACGCTGGGGTCCGCAATCACTTTCGCGTGAATCTTGCCGTTAATCCACTCCACATCAAATTCTTTTCCGTGCAGGTGCTTGTATCGCTTGTCTTTCGGGTTAACAACTATGACTTTATCGGAAAATTTTGTTTCGGGGCGCGCGGTGCCGATTACCACCGGTCCGTACTTAAAATAGTAAAATTTGGCTTTTTCCTCTTTGTATTCAAGCTCGTCATCCGCAACGGTGGTTTGCATGTTTGGGTCCCAGTTTACTATTCTGTCTCCCTGGTAAATCAATCCGTCTTTGTACAGGCGACCGAAAAAAGTGTTCACGGCGTGATTCAGATCGTCATCAAGGGTATATTTTTCTTTTTCCCAGTCGCAGCTTGCACCCATTTTGCGAATCTGGTTGCGTATTGTGTCTTTGGAGTCTTTTACAAATTCTTTAATTTCCGAAAGTAGTTTTTTTCTTCCAAGGTCTGCTCGGGGATTTTTGATGCCTTTTTCCTGTAATTTTTTTTCAACCACGCTTTGAGTTGCAATTGCGGCATGATCCGTGCCCGGAAGCCAGAGAGAAGGTATGCCCTGCATACGTTTATGTCGAATCATGATATCTTCCAGCGCCAGCATGGTGGCGTGCCCCAAATGAAGAGTTCCGGTGGCATTGGGGGGCGGCATGGAAATAACAAACGGCTCTTTTGATTTATTGATTTTAGCTTTAAAAGCACCGCTTTTTTCCCATTTTTTATAAATGGCGTCTTCATATTTAACCGCTTCGTAAGCTTTTTCGATTTCTTTCATAGTTTATGCTGAAATTTTCTTTAAAAACATATAACATACTATAGGCGAAAGTGACAGATTAAGATACCTCAATTGACATATTGTCCGATTTTAGCTAAATTATAGTGTAAGGCTTTGTAAACTTGATATGGCGGATAAATTTAAACAAAATAGGGAGACCATTCGGGGGGGCGGCTTGGATAAGGCGGAAAAGCCCGAAGAACCGGGTTCCAAGGAGCTTGCGGAAAAGCAGCGTGAGTTCATTGAAGGCGTAAGTGAAGTGGTTGAAGGAGCGGAAAATGCGGAGGTTTCGAGTGGGGAAATATCAGAACGAAGTGGTGAGGACAGAAAAAGAGCCGGTACCGTTAGTGGAAAATCTTCGGGTACTGTAACAGTTCAATCGCAGGTACTGCCGGAACTTGATGTGATGATTATTCAAATAAGTACAAGGATAAAAAAGGAACTGGCGGCACTGGAGAAAGAGAGAAAAAAAGTGATGAAAAACCCGACAAAGTTTTCTCCTTTCAAGTTAAATGAAATTATCATGAGAATTCGCGAGTTGAGAGATATTCTTGCCGATTTGGCCATTCAGACAGCCGATAATATTAAACAGTTATGGCAGAGGTTTGTTAAAGGCAATAAGTAGTAATGAACAGAAAAAAACAGATTTTATACAGTCATCGCAATAAGGATTTTTTTGATTTGCGCAATGATGTTTATGCGCAAAAAGTTTTGGATTTTTTTGAGCGCGCTTTGGCCGATGATTTGGGTTCGGATGGGGATATTACATCTCTTTCTGTGGTGCCGGGTAACGCTATGGGGAGCGCCTATGTAGTGGCCAGGGAGAACGGGATTGTGGCGGGTCTGGAGGAGGTTAAATTCTTTTTAAAAAATCGGAGAAAGATGTTATGGAATTTTAAGGTTAAGTTGTTGGTCGAGGATGGATCAAAAGTGGGATCGAATGACAAAGTAATGAAAATTGAAGCGTCGGCTAGGGATTTACTGGCCGTTGAAAGAACTGTACTTAATTTTATTCAGCGCCTTTCGGGGATTGCAACTTATACGGCGGATATGGTAAAGAAGGTGCCGCCCGGCGTTTTGATATGCCCCACGCGGAAAACTTTGTGGGGGGTATTGGATAAAAAGGGCGCGCTGGTTGGAGGGGGCGGCACCCATCGGTTAAATCTGTCCGATGCCATTCTGATAAAGAGCAACCATGCGGTCTTTACGGGCGGCCTGGCGGCCGCCATCAGTAAACTGAAAAATGTTCATAAGGGCCGCTTTGTAGAAGTGGAGGTTCGTAATCAGACCGAGGCGATAGTAGCGGCCGAATTGCTGGTCAATCTTTACCCGGCTGTCGGCAAAGAACGTAAACCCCCGATTATGATGTTTGATAATTTCACGGCCGATAAAATCAAAGACACCATCAAAAAAATCAAAGAAAAAGGATTTTATGATGATTTATTATTTGAGGCTTCGGGTGGAATCAATAAGGAAAATATCAAACAATTCGCCAGTTGCGGCACGGACATTCTTTCTCTCGGAAGCATAACCCATTCTTCACGGGCGCTGGATTTTTCCATGAAAATTGAACCCCTTGCCTAGCCTAGTCCGGCGCGCTCATCAGGTGCATGTGGATATGAAAAACCTCCTGGCCGGCTTTTTCACCCACGCTGATAAGTAGTTTGTAATCGTTCAGTTTGAATTTGGCCGCCATGCCGGAAGCTGTCATTATCATCCGGCCCATTGCCGCTTCGTCCCTGGTCTCCAAATCTTTTACGGTGGCAATGTGTTTCTTTGGAATAATCAGCAGATGCGTTTTTGCCCGCGGATGTATATCGTGAAAGCATACGCAAAAATCATCCTCATACTCCAGATTGGAGGGGATGTCCTTGTTAACGATTTTGCAGAAAACGCAGTCGTTTTGCATTTGTTTGTCTTTCTTTTTTTAGTTTAGGCGTTCAGTCTGTATACGGCCCGGCCCACTCTTACAAACTTGGGATTTTTCTGAAGATTGAGGGAGATGGTTCCTTTTTTGACTTTGCGCTGTTTCAATACGCCTTCTATGATTTCCTGTTTTGTAAGCGGACTCTTCTTCTTTAGCAGCTCTTCAATCACATCGGCAACAGTTCCCTTTCTATATCCCCATTCCTTAAGCGCATACAGTCCCCTTCCCACCAATACAAACTGTTCGTATCTGATCAGTTCGTTGTGGACCGCCTGTGTTGTTACAACTTTCTTGTCAAAACCCGCACCGGCGATTTTGTTGGCAATCTCCACGAAATGGAGGGGGGAGGTTGTTTTTTTCAAAATGATATAAGCTTTGTCTCTGATGCTTCTTGGATTGATATGTCTCCATGACATCAGCCCGAATCCTTCTTTTACTCTTTTTACCCTCTTATCCACTTCCATTGATGAAAGAGTCAATGATTCGGAAGCGGTGGGAAGTTTTTCTTTAACCGCCTCCAATACCAATGCGGCAATTTCTGAGTCGGCAATAACATCGCTTTTCTTGTTCATGAGCGCAATTCCGGCTGAAATGATTGTCTTGATCATATCCAGCTTGATTGTGTTTAAGCGCCAGAAAGGTTTAAAAACATTGGTTTTATCCATTTTCACCAGATCCGGATTGATATTAAGAGCCAGTTTTATGATATTGGCGTCAACCGGTTCGGCACTGAGGATTTTGTTGAGAATTGAGGAAACAAGTTTGTCTTCCAGTAAAACGCCGCCACTCGTCTCCAGAATTTCGCGGGCAAGTTTGTTAATATGACTGAGTTTGGAGTTATCCACGGTTCTGCGCAGTTTGCCCAGGGCGATTTTTTCAATCTGCCTGATGCGTTCGCGGGTTACCGAAAACGACTGGCCGATTTTCTCCAAAGTCTGCTTGGGTTTGTTATCCAGGCTGAATCTTTTGATGATGACCTCCTTTTCCTTGGGGGTCAAAACCATAAACATATCTTCAATAATTTCCGACAGGTTAAGCTTTTCAGCAGCCGTGTCGGTAACAGTTCCGCCGGTTTGAGATGTTTGGTTGGTATCCATGTTCAGCCTTTGTAAAAGTGTAATTGTTTTTTGATGATGCGCATTAGAGATTATTGAGATTCCAATTTTGTGTCAAGCAAGAAATTTGATTTTTCTGCAAACTTATTCTTAAGCGCTAATCACCAAAGGGTAGGCATAATACTACTAATTATTTAATTTTGTCAATACTTTATATTATATTGCAGGACAGGTTGTAAGTTCGTGGTTTTTTGCTAGTATGCTTTAGCGGTTTATTTTTACAAGCCGGGGTGGTGGAATTGGTAGACACGCTAGCCTTAGGAGCTAGTGCCCCAAAAGGCGTGGAGGTTCGAGTCCTCTCCCCGGTACCAGCAATAGCCATAAGCAGTTTTCATTCCAGATATGTCTTTCGTACATTTGCATGTCCATTCCCACTACAGTCTGCTTGACGGTTTTGGAAAGCCCAAAGATATTGTCAAAGCGGCAAAGGATTATGGCTGTCCGGCTGTTGCGCTAACAGACCATGGTGTTATGTACGGAGCGATAGAGTTTTATAAAGCGGCAAAGGACGCCGGCATCAATCCGATTATCGGACTGGAGGCTTATGTTGCTCCCAGGTCGCGCTTTGATAAAAGCGCTGGCACCGATACCAGGCCTTTTCATTTAACTCTGCTGGCCAAGAATTTTGAAGGTTATCAGAACCTGATGCTGTTGGTTACAAAAGCCAATCTTGAAGGATTTTATTATAAACCGCGCATTGATCACGGGCTTCTGGCCGCACACAAGGAAGGATTGATTGCACTCAGCGGCTGTCTTGCCGGTGAATTACCGCGGGCCATTGTGGATGATGACAGGGAAAAGCAGAAATCCATCATTGAAACTTATATAGAGATGTTCGGGAAGGAAGACTATTACCTGGAATTACAACACCATCCGGAAATTGACGAGCAGGTAATCGTGAATAAGAGGCTAAAAGAGCTGGCCGAAGAGTACGGCCTGCAATTGGTCGCTTCCACGGATTCACATTATGTATGCAGAGAGGATGCCAAGGCGCAGGATATTTTGCTCTGTATTCAGACACAATCCACCTTGAGCGATGAGGACAGAATGAAGTTTGAAGGTGATTTTTCGCTAAAGTCGCCGGAGGAAATGGCCAAATTCTTTGAAGACACCCCTTCTGCGGTGGCAAATACAGTGGCTATAGCCGAGAAATGCAACATTGAAATCCCGTTTAATCAGGATTTGATTCCGCATTTCCATACTCCCAACGGTGAAAAAGCGGGTGATTATCTGCGTGAGCTTTGTTTTGACGGTTTAAAGAGGCGTTACGGGGAGAAACCCGAAGATAAAGCAGTAAAACAGCTTGAATACGAGCTGTCCGTGGTTGATAAAATGGGTTTCAACGATTATTTTTTAATTGTCTGGGATTTTGTTAAGTATGCCAAGGATCAGGGCATTACCGTGGGACCGGGAAGGGGTTCGGCGGCGGGTTCTTTGATTACGTATTGTATGGATATCACGGAGCTGGATCCTCTTAAGTACGGGCTTATTTTTGAGAGGTTTTTGAATCCCGAGCGCGTGAGCATGCCCGATATTGATATTGATTTTGCCGATACTCGCAGGGATGAAGTGCTTGATTACGTACGGGATAAGTACGGACGCGAAAATGTCGCGCAGATTATCACTTTCGGGACGATGGCGGCGCGGGCGGCCGTTAGGGATGTGGGGAGGGCGATGGGTTATCCGTATGCAGAGGTGGACAGGATAGCAAAGCTGGTGCCGCCGCCCGTTCAGGGCAGGCATATTTTATTAAAAGATTCACTGGAGGAGGATCCCGAACTGCGTAATATTTACAAAACCGAGGAGCGCAGCAAAGAACTGCTTGATAATGCGGTTAAATTGGAAGGTACCGTCAGGCACGCGGGAACACACGCCTCTGCCGTGGTTATGTCGGAAGAGCCGCTGGTTAAATACACTCCCCTGCAAAGGGCCACCGGCGGAAGTGAGGAGGTAATAACTCAATACTCCATGAAGCCGACAGAGGAAATCGGTCTTTTAAAAATGGACTTTCTGGGTCTTAAAAATCTGACAATTATTCAAAGAACGCTGGAAATTCTTAAGAAAGCCAAGGGACTGGAGATAGATCTGCAGAACATCCCGATGGACGATAAAGACACTTATGAGCTTTTGCAGAAGGGTGAAACGACCGGCGTCTTCCAGCTTGAATCTTCGGGGATGAGAAGATACATAAAGGAATTGAAACCGACGATTTTTGAAGACATTATTGCGATGATTTCACTTTACAGGCCGGGTCCCATGGAGTGGATTCCCGGTTATATCAAGGCCAAGCACAATCCCGAGACCATCAGATATTTCCACGCTTCTTTTGAGCCGATTTTGAAAGAGACCAACGGGGTGGCGATTTATCAGGAGCAGATTTTGCAAATTGCCCGTGATTTTGCGGGTTTTTCGCTGGGTGAGGCTGATATTTTAAGAAAGGCGGTGGGTAAAAAGAATCCGGCGCTGCTTCACGAGCAGAAAATGAAATTTATTGAGGGGGCTGTGAATAAGAAGCATCAGGCCAAATTTGCCGAGGATGTTTTTGAGAAGGTGGTTGAGCCGTTCGCCGGATACGGTTTTAACAAGGCTCACGCAGCCTGTTACGCAATGATTTCTTACAGGACCGCTTATTTAAAATCACATTATCCGGCGGAGTTTATGGCCGCTTTGCTATCCGCCGATGCGGAAAACACGGACAAAATTGTGCTGGAAATAATGGAGTGTGAAGATATGGGTATTTCAGTATTGCTGCCATCTATAAACGAATCCTTTAAGGATTTTACGGTGGTCAACGAAAGTACCATCAGGTTTGGTCTTAATGCGATCAAGGGGTTGGGTGGGGCCACGGTGGGCGGGATTATTGAGGCCAGGAGAAAATCGGGTAAATTTAAATCTATTGAAGATTTTCTTCAGAAAGTGCCTTTTAAACTGCTCAATAAAAAAAGTATAGAGGCTCTTGCCTACAGCGGGGCTATGGACGATTTTGGCGACAGAAAAGGGATCGCGGGCAGTTTTGAGCAGATGAATTCGTACGCGAAAACCGTTCAGGAAATCAGCGAACAGGGCCAGACAAATATTTTTGGCGCCATGGATGAGGGTCACTCCGAATCCACTTCTTTTTCTTTAAAAAGCGGCAAACCCTCTTCGGATATGGAGAAGCTTACCTGGGAAAAACAATATCTGGGACTTTTTGTTTCGGGACATCCTTTGAAAGGTCTTAAAAAATATCTTGGGAAGAAGGTTAATCTTATTGATACTCTCGCGCGGAAGGATGTCGGTCGCCGGATTACGCTTGGGGGACTGCTTACAAGAGTTAAGAAGGTATTCACAAAGGGCGGTCAGTATATGGTTTACGGTGAACTGGAGGATCCTACCGGCAGAATAGAAATTATCGCTTTCCCAAAAGTTTACACTCAGTTCGGTCATTTATTTGAGGAAGACAGAATTTTGATTACCGAAGGCAGACTGGATGCCAGGCGCGGGTCTCTGCAATTTTCCTGTCAGAGCGTTAAGTCGGTTTCTTTGGAGAGTATGATTGAAAACGCCAAGAACAGTGATTTATACGATCCGAAGGAAAAAATGATCAGAAAACAGAAAATCATGGAGACTGCTCATGAAAGCGAGCCGAAATTTGAAGAAGAAATCCTCGATGAGATTGTCAGGAAGCCGGTAAAAGCCGATGAATGGAGGGAAAATCCATTTATCATTGACGTTCCGTCCACCGCATCGGCGGAAAAACTGCAGTCGCTGAAACAACTGCTTTTGGAAAACCAGGGAGAGCGCGCGGTTGAATTGAATATTCAGAATTTAAGGGGAAACAAACGAATCAAACTGCCTTTCGGCGTTGCTTTGACGGAAGAACTCAAGAAAGCCGTGGACGGAATTCTTGCTTAGTTGATTTATACCGATTTCATACTTATTATTGTGCCATTAAATTAAAAAATAAAATTATGATGAGAACGAATACATGCAATGAGTTGAATGAAAGCCACAAAGGCCGGGAGGTAACTTTGTGCGGCTGGGTGCATAGAAGAAGGGATCACGGCAATCTTATATTTATAGATTTGCGTGACAGGTACGGGCTGACACAGGTTGTTTCGGATCCCGCGGTGTCGGAGGAACTTCACGCGCAGTTTGATAAATTGAGACCGGAATATGTGATTCAGATAAAGGGGAATGTAAGGAAAAGACCCGAGGGAATGACAAACAAAAATATGGAGTCCGGCGGAATAGAGGTTTTGTGCCGGGAATTGAATGTTTTAAACGAGTCAATAGTTCCGCCTTTTGAAATTGACCAGGATAAGGAAGTTTCGGAAGAGATGCGTCTGAAATTCAGATATCTTGATTTGAGGCGGGAACGGATGAAATCAAATATGATTTTGCGCCACAAACTTATCAAACGACTGAGGGATTTAATGGATGAACGCGGGTTTCTGGAGATTGAAACACCTATTATGATTAAGGGTACGCCAGAAGGGAGCCGCGAGTATATGGTGCCGTCCAGGCTTTATCCCGGGAACTTTTACGTTTTGCCCCAATCACCCCAACAGCTTAAACAGCTTTTGATGGTTGCGGGGTTTGACAGATATTTTCAGATTGCCAGATGTTTCCGCGATGAGGATCAGCGTGGCGATAGACAGCCGGAATTCACACAGCTGGATATGGAAATGTCATTTGTGCAAGAGGAGGATGTAATGAATGTAAATGAAGAGATTATGATCAAACTTACCGAGGAACTGGCTCCGAACAAAAAAATTATGTCCAAGCCATTCGGTAGGATTACGTGGCAGCGAGCTATGGATGAATTCGGGGTTGATAAACCGGATATGCGTTTTGGAATGCCGATAACGGATTTAACGGAGGAGCTTAAGAGTTGCGGGTTTAAGGTGTTTAGTGATGCGGCCGGGTCCGGAGGAAAAATACGGGCGCTGCGGGTTGAGGGTGGAGCCTCATATACAAGAAGGGAGATTGATGAGCTGACGGAAACCGCCAGAGCGTATGGCGGGAAAGGGTTGGCTTATATGCAATTCACGGAATCGGAAATCAAATCCCCCATTCTTAAATTTTTGAATGACGGCGATGTTAATGTAATTAAAGAGAAAACGGGTGCCCAGACCGGTGATATTGTGTTTTTCGGAGCGGACAAATTCGTAACTGTCTGCGCCGTGATGGGTCAGGTAAGGCTGATTTGCGGCGATAAGGCGGGTGTGCGCGACCCCAATATTTTCGCTTTCTGCTGGGTTACGGACTGGCCGCTTTTTTCCTGGAACGAGGACGACCAGAGGCTGAATGCGGAACATCATCCTTTTACAGCTCCTTTTGATGAAGACATCAAACTTCTGGATTCAAGTCCGGAGTCGGTCAGGGCCAAAGCATATGATTTGGTTTTGAACGGCAGTGAAATTGGAGGAGGTAGCATTAGAATCCATGACAGAAAATTGCAGAGTAAAATTTTTGATATTCTAAAAATCAGCAGTGAGGACGCGGAAAGACGTTTCGGACATTTATTAAAAGCATTTGAATACGGCGCACCTCCCCACGGAGGAATTGCCTGGGGTCTGGACAGGGTTGTGATGATTTTCCGAGATGAGCCGAATATCCGGGAAGTTATTGCTTTTCCAAAGGATCAGAAAGCGCGCGATTTGCTTTTAAACTCACCGTCTCCCCTGCCCGATGAACAGGTGGCGGAGGCTCATATAGCGGTAAAAATTCCGAAAACCTAGGCCCCGGCATTTATTTTAATGTGTTTTTAGGCTATAATTTAAGTATAGTCCTGTATATAAAATGCAAACTTTCAACAATATCATTTTTGCAATTTTAACGGCGGTGGCGCTATATGCCGCTTTTATCGCCGTTAGGACGTTTATCCGGTACGTGAATAACCAAAGAAGACAGTACAATATGGTTTTTCTGCGTATCATGATACCTAAGAAAGAATCAAAAGAGGACAGGGAGGAAGAACAGGCAAGCCTTTCGGGACAACGGGATTTTAAAGAGGTTGTGGGTGTTGCCAGCCATCTTTTTGAATCTTTGAGCAGTATTTACACTTCGGATATTCCGTCATATTTCAAGGGACAGGACTTTTTTTCCATTGAGTATGCCGTTTTGGAAAATCAAATCAATTTTTATTTTGTGGTACCGCGTGATCTAAGGTCACTGGTGGAAAAACAGATCACTTCATTTTATCCGGATAGTTATGTGGAACAGGTTGCCGATTATAATATTTTCAAGGAAGGCTCCAAGATTTCGGCTTGCACCATGCAGCTGGTCAAGGACTATATTTATCCGATTAAGAATTATGAGCAGTTAAATTCGGACCCTTTGAACAATATTACGAACGTACTTTCAAAATTGAGCTATGACGATGGCGCCGTTATACAGATTATGTTGCGCCCGATGAAGGAAGGATGGCAGAAGCGAGGCAGGGATGAAGCGAAAAACATGTTCTCGCAAAAGAAAAAGAGGACCAGTTCAATGAATCCGCTTTCCTGGATTGCCGCTTTGTTTGATTTTTTTGTTATGGGTGAAATTGGCGGTACCAAGCCAAATGAAGATGGAGGCAGAACCACCCCCATGACGGATGAGGAAGTAAAGGCTCTGGAACAGAAAAACTCCAAATTCGGTTATGAAACTATTATAAGGATTGTGACATCTGCTTCCACGGATAGAGAGGCGAAGAGCCATCTGGCGAACATCAAGAGTGCGTTTGTTCAATACCATTCCTCAAATGCGAACGGATTTTTTTCACCTAAATACAGATCTGAAAGAGCAATAGTCAAAAATTTCATTTTAAGGAATTTCAGAAGACCCCTGCGGCAGATTTTAACAGGAAGAATTAATGTTTTATCGGCCGATGAGGTTGCCAGTCTGTTTCATCTTCCAAACATCAGATACAACAAGGCGCCCACCATCGCATGGCAGAACTATAAAATAGCGCCGGCTCCGCATAATATACCAAAGGAGGGGTTGTTGTTGGGCCATAATACTTACAGGGGCGAGACTACGGAGATTAGGATGAAAAACGAAGACAGGTTCCGTCATTTCTATGTAATTGGACAAACGGGTACGGGTAAATCTTCGGTATTGCAGGTTATGATCCGCCAGGATTTACAGAACGGTCACGGCCTTGCGGTTGTTGATCCGCACGGTTCTTTGGTTGAGGATATTCTGCCGTTTATCCCGCGTGAACGAGCCGATGATGTTATCTATTTTAACCCGGGAGATTTGGACAGACCTCTCGGCTTGAATCTGCTTGAGGGTGGCACTTGGGAGGAAAAGGAATACGTGGCGTTGGAGGCGATGAATATTATGATTAAGCTTTTTAACGAGGAGATATTCGGTCCGCGTATCCAGGACTATTTCAGAAACGGTTGTCTTACATTGATGTCGGATCCGGAGGGAGGTGCTTTGACGGATATAGTACGTTTGTTTACGGATGATGATTATCAGAAGTTAAAGGTGGAACATGTGACAAATCCGATTGTTAGATCGTTCTGGGAACACCAGATGGCAAAGACGGGCGCAAGGGAAAAGCAGGAGATGATCCCCTATTTCGCGGCTAAATTCGGCCAGTTTGTGACTAACTCGATGATGAGAAATATTATCGGGCAGGCCAAATCGGCGTTTGATTTTGCGGATGTGATGAATAATAACAAAATTCTGCTGATTAATCTTTCCAAAGGTACTGTCGGTGAAATCAATTCCAGGCTTCTTGGTCTTGTGATTGTGACGAAAATTCAGATGGGAGCGCTGGCCAGGCAGAAACTGCCAAAAGAACTGAGAAAGGATTTCTTTTTATATATTGATGAGTTTCAGAACTATGTAACGGATAGTATCGAGGTGATTCTTTCCGAGGCCAGAAAATACCGTTTAAGCCTTAACATGGCCCATCAATATATTGCACAGCTGGAGGGTTCCGATGGCAAATCCAAGGTTAAAGACGCGGTTTTTGGTAACGTGGGAACAATGATGTGTTATAAGATTGGCGCGCAGGATGCCGAGTATATCGCCAAGGAAATGGCTCCGGTTTTTTCGGAGTCCGATCTTATCAATCTGGATAAATACAAGGCCATCATGAAGCTTTCAATTGATACTCAGCCCAGCCGTCCTTTTAGTATTACGCCGGTAAACCCATACCTGGAAAAAGGAGATTTCCAGGCGGCAGAAGCGTTTAAACAACTATCCAGACTTAAGTACGGCCGTGACAGGGAATTTGTGGAAAGAGAGATTTTAAGGAGAATTGGAGCCGTATTTTAGGATTTTCCGTCGTCATAATTAAAAAACATTACAGCATTTGCTCAATGCCTTTTAGGCAAAAGGGCTTATTAATCATGATATAATTAATAGATTTGAAAAAATAAAAAAATTAACAAAAACAAAATGATAGCAAAACAAAATATTCTGAAGGATTATGTTATTGAACCTCCCAGCGGTAAGTGGTGGCACTACCTGGCTTACGCAGCTTTGTTATTTGTTGTGATTTATATTTCCAATATTGAAGTTGCGTTTGCGTCGGTTAATACTGGGAACGGAGCGGCGGCATGGGTTACCATGTCGGAATCCAATGACGAAGGTTTCAACAGTGTTAATAACGTGACGAAACCCGTTGAAGAAGCGACACCTTCGGTGGCGACTCCAGAGCCTTCATTTAACAATCAGGTATTTACAATTTCCGCTTACTATTCGCCGGTGCAGGGACAGAACAGATATGTTACGGGGTCTTATGCGGGTGATATACGCCTTAACGGCGGAGGTGTGAACGGAGCCGACGGAACACCGGTTTACCCGGGTATGATAGCCGCCCCAAGCACGTTTGCTTTTGGTACAAAGATGCACATTCCGGGAATAGGGACAGTGGCGGTTCACGACCGCGGAGGCGCGATAAAGGGAAGTAGACTTGATGTATGGATGGGTTATGGAGACAAAGGACTGGAAAGAGCGATGAAGTGGGGCAAACGAACACTTGAGGTAAAAGTTTACGGGATTAATCCCGATGTTGTTGAACAGATTGAATTGGATGGTTATTCGGAAAGCGAAAAGCATTATACCGCGCAGGAAAGCGGTGGCGGCAACGTGTCGGAGGTTACTGCACAGGTTCAACCAGTGCCATCTTCCCGATTATTTTCCGGTCAGTTGAAGATTGGAAGCTCCGGTCAGGATGTTGCAAAACTGCAGCAGATTTTAAAAGATCTTAAATACTATGAGGGAGAAATTACTTCTGTTTTTGACACAGCAACCCACGAAGCCGTGGCCAGATTTCAGATATCAAAAAACGTTGTGCCTTCCCAAAATTCTTACGGGGCGGGTTACGTTGGCCCCGTGACTTCAAGTCTGCTGGCAAGCGCCGCAGGAGGAATTGAAACGGCACACGCCATGAGCTCCGAAATTACTTATGACGGTATTTTTTCAACTGATTTAAAGCCGGGGGACAGCGGAGAAAATGTAATAGAACTTCAGGTTGAATTACAGAAGGTAAATCTTTTTGGAATTGAACCCACAGGCTATTACGGTGAGCTTACCGAGCATGCGATATACAAATTCCAGCAGATCCATATGCTTGCCGGAGATAAAACGGCAACCGGAGCGGGCATTTTCGGGCCGATGACCAGATCAAAAATGAACGAGATTGTGGCCGCGAGACTTAAGATTGAGGAAATGATAACGGAAAACCCCTAATATCCAAATCTTTAGGATATATCGTCCGGCCGAATACCGGCGGCTTCGCATATTTCCTTTTCCAGTTTTCCGGCTACTTTAATGATTTCCACTTCGGTACGGGAGATTTTTTTGTTGCCCAGATATCTTTGTCTGCCTTCTTCAAAGCGGTATTCCATGGAAACAACAGCGTCATGCAATACTCGTTTGTCGGCGTAATATAGGATTTTTTCTTCAATGGTCTGCGGTCTTAACCGCGGGTCAGAGGAGACTAGGCATGAGTGGTCGTGTTTTCTTATTATTTGAGCCAGAACAGGTTCGTTTAAATCGTTCATAAGCGATTCCGCCGCGCGAATGTGACTCATGCCACGGTATCGGTTGATAATATTTATCCAGATACGCTTTGTCAGGCCATCATATTGGGTATCTTTGAATATCCGGTCCGATTTTTTAAATTCGCATACTTTAAGAAGATCATGCAGAAGGGCGGCGTTTCTTACCAGGTTGATTTTAACGGTCCGCCTCCCATTTTTTTTATTTATTCTGCGTCCGATGAATACGGCCACCTTAGCCACTTTTTGCATATGTGAGCCAATATGTTCAGGGACCCGATATCGCCGATGGAGTTTTTTTATGGTGCCTCGGTTCATTTGATTTGAATTTTTCTTTGTTGTTCTCCGGTGTAAGAAATGAAAATTTCGGTTCTATTTTCGGGTAAAAGATGACGGATTCGGTCAGCCCACTCAATAATTATCCAAACATTTTTTTTGTTAAAAATTTCCTCTATTTCGCCCGCCAGCAAGTCGTCGGTGCTTTCCAGTCTGTAAAAGTCAAAATGATACAGATGGCCATTTTCCAGGGGGTAGGTGCGCAGTAACGTATAGGTGGGGCTTTTAATCTGCTTGTCGGAAACGCCGAGTCCGGTGGCGAAACCTTTGGCAAATACCGTTTTCCCCGCTCCCAAATCGCCGTAAAGACAAAATACGCCCCCATTTGGAAAATTTTTTGCCAGATTTTTGCCGGTTCGCATAGTCTGGGCTGGGTTCTTTGAGTCAAATTCAGCTTTGTATAATTGTTTTTCCACTGTTTTTTTGGTATAATCAGAAGATTACATTAAATAAATACACCAAGTCATGGCAAATACAAAAGATATAGGTACGGAAACATACCGAAAAATCGGTAAATTCCACTGGGTGCTGCTATTGATTCTGCTTTTTGGAACGGCTTTTTTGGCTGAACAAGGTGCATGGTATTTCCAAACCAGCGTTTTACCCACACAATCGCCGGCGGCTTATGACGGCACCACTTTACCGGTTTTGAAGGTTGCAAAATGGACTGCGTTAAGTTCTGATGAAAGGAGCGCTTCTTATGATCAGCTTTCATCTTCCGGAAAGCTGATTTCGCTTCCAGTTTACGACCCAAATGTATTAAAGACTCCCGTTGAGGGGCTGGGCTGGTCTTCGGAAAGCGACTTGAACATCCGTAACGCCAAAATAACATTCAGTGTGCCATACATGGGTAATTATAAATTGGACGGGCTGGAATACGCGGGAAGCCATCTGGCGGTGGACATTAAACTGCCTATGAATACACCGGTTTATGCCATTGGAAACGGTACCGTCGTTAAGGCGTCGAATCAATCCACAGGTTTTGGGAATCATATTGTCATCAAACATGACAATTTCCCCGGTTTTAGTAATGCCTCGTCCAAAGAAACTTACTATTCCTCGTATTCTCATCTGGATTCTTTAAATGTCGGAGAGAATGATATTGTCACAAAGGGACAATTTATTGGAAAGAGCGGAGCTACCGGAACCGCAACCACACCTCATCTGCATTTCCAGATTGACAACGCGAGCGCACCCTGGCATCCGTATTGGCCTTTTACTTATCAGGAATCTGCGGCCGCGGGTCTGACCTTTACGGAATCGATCAATGCCGCCCTTGGTAAAGATAAGGCTCTTCAGACAACTATTAATCCAATGCTGTATGTTCAGAAATATATGAACGGGTTTTCCTCATCATCAACCTATACGGATACAACCGTGACTCCGGATGTGAATACCACCACTCCTTCAAATACCGTGTCCACTCCCGCGAGCTCAACGCCCGATGATTTTGACCTCCCTCCCACCGATACAAGCGTTGAAACCACTCCTGTCAATTCAGAACCGGTTATTGAAGTTGAACCGGAAATCGTAGCAAGTCCGGCAGTTGAACTGGAAATCTCTCATGACGGGAATTTTACAGACGGGCAGATTGAAAACATAAAAGTTACCGCACTGGATGCCTCCGGAAATATTGCGATCGGCTACAAGCCGGCTACAGGCGTTTACATAGATAGTCTTCTTGGTTCCGTAGAGGCTCCCGACTCCCTTTCCGCAGAGGATTTCAATAATGGTGTTGCCGTTTTTCAGGTAACGACACGCGGACAAATGCCGATACAGCTTAAAGCAGATGACGGCACTATCTCCGGCCAGAGCACGGTCCTGACCAATGCACTTTTTTCAGATGTGGAGCAGGATAATGCATCATACCCGGCTATAAGCTTTCTTAAGCAACATAATGTAATAGGCGGATACCCCGACGGCAGTTTTAAACCCGATAATGTTGTCAGCAGAGTGGAGGCGCTTAAATTCATACTCAACGGCATCAACTCAAATTTAATATCGGCCAGAGAACTGCCATTCCCCGACACCAGCGCCAAAGAATGGTATTCGGATTATGTGGCCACGGGATACAACAGGTTGATAGTTGAGGGTTATCCCGACAGCACTTTCAAGCCGTCAAATACGGTTAACAGGGCCGAGTTCCTGAAAATGCTTTTGACCGCTATGGAAGTGGAGGTTGATATGAATGTTTCGGAGGATGTTTATAAAGATGTGTCTTTGGAATCCTGGTACGCGCCTTATGTAAAATTTGCCAAAGAAAAGAATCTGATTGTCATCAAGGAAGGCAAATTCGGTCCCGAGGAAGGCATGACCAGAGAGGAAACAGCGGAACTGATTTACAGGACCATTCTGCTGAAAGTCAGTGGCGCCCCAAAGTATTCCTCCGGTATCAAAGTGTCTGAAACCGACACCGTAAATTATTTCTCGTAAAAGTTAATTGAGATTTTTTTTATTCTTAGGTATATTGGCGCAAGCCTGATTGTTTTTTGCGCCCGTAGCTCAGCTGGATAGAGCAGTGCCCTTCTAAGGCAAAGGTCGGAGGTTCGAATCCCCCCGGGCGTACCAGATAAAAACACTTGTCTTTTTTGGTGTTTTCTGTTTTATTATTATTTCGACAGAAGAATTATTTATGAATAATAAACTATTAAATGAGATTAAAAGAACATGAAGAGGTTGTAAAAGTGTTCCACCACCATTATACGGCTTTGGTGCTGAGGGAATTGAAGGTTGCGTTAATCAGTATTCCTTTTTTCTTTGTGGCCTCATTTGTCAGCCCTTTGCTTAATTACTGGCAGATGTTCTTTGTGTATTCGGTTGTCGGCGCGCTTTTTTTGGCGGTGATTTTGTATGACGGCATTCTTTATTGGCTGGATCGGCTGATAGTTACCAATATGCGAGTGCTTTATATTGACTGGAAAAATATTTTCAGTCGCAGTGAGCACGAGGCCGAACTTGTGGATATCCAGGATATTGAAACCACGGAAACCGGAGTTTTGGCATTTTTGCCGATTTTTGATTATGGAAATTTCATGCTTGAGACGGCTTCCGCCCATACCATAATCAATTTCAACGAGGCTCCCGATCCCGAAGGGATTAAGCATTTTATCTACCATTTGGATATAAAACCGAATAGAATAAGATCCGTAGCCAATCAAACAGAAGCGGATGATAAAGCGAGACAACCAGTCGAAGAAGCGTCTGCTGTCACCAGAAGACAATAGCGAAAGCACGGGCACGTTTGAAACGGGACTCCGTCCTGTCAGTCTTTCTGATTACATCGGGCAGGAGGAAATCAAGAGGAATCTTGGGGTTTTTATGACTGCCGCTAAGAACAGAGAAGAGAGTTTGGAGCATATTCTGATTCACGGGCCGCCGGGTTTGGGAAAGACGACTCTTGCTCATATCATTGCCAGGGAAATGGGAGTCAATATCAGGATAACTTCGGGGCCGGCGCTGGAAAAACAGGGTGACTTGGCATCTATTATTTCCAATCTCAAGGAAAAAGATGTTCTTTTTATAGATGAAATTCACAGACTTCGGCCGGCGGTTGAAGAGGTTTTGTATACGGCAATGGAGGATTTCGGGATTGATTTGGTAATCGGCAAGGGTCCATCTGCAAGGACCATGAGGCTGGCTTTGCCCAAATTCACTTTAATCGGTGCGACTACGAAAATGAGTATGCTTTCCTCCCCTCTCCGTGACAGGTTTGGGGTGGTTCTGCGGTTAAATTTTTATGACGAAATCAGTATTGAAAAGATTATTCGCAGGTCGGCTGGAATACTTAAATGCAGAATAGATGATGACGCCTGCGAAAGACTGGCTCTTTCCGCCAGGAACACCCCCAGAATTGCCAACCGTCTGCTACGCAGGGTGAGAGATTTTGCGGACATGGAAAATCTGGAATCAATCAATCTGAAGGTGGTTAACACGGCTCTTGATTCACTGGGGATAGATATGCTGGGTCTTGATGACACAGACAGAAGAATACTGGAAACCATCATTGGAAAGTTTGGAGGAGGGCCGGTCGGGCTTAATACGATATCTGCCGCCGTATCGGAGGAGGAAGACACCATTGAAGATGTTTATGAGCCATATCTGATTAAACTGGGACTGCTTGAGCGGACCGCGCGCGGTCGGCTCGTTACTAACAATGCCTACCAACATTTAAATATTCATAAATCAATTTCATATGAAGGGAAAGATTAATGCAAAAACAGGAATTTTATTTTTGATCGCAATCGGCATTTTTATGTTAGCCGGGTGCCAGTCGGAACCGCAGGATCAGGCATTTTTTAATGACGATGTTCCGATGGACCGCAGAATCGGCGAGATCAGGTCGCTTGGCGGTGTAAAGACCGAGAGCCAGGGAACACACATTTTACAGCTGGATAACGGGGATACGGTTTTGCTTAAGAGCATCGCGATAAATCTGGATGATGCCAAATATAAGGGACAAACGGTGGAGGTTCGCGGAGTTTTAACTTATACAAAGGACTCTAAATCGCTTATGGAGGTTATGAATATTGATGTATTGGAACAATATGAGGCGAAGGAGGCGGCCAAGGCCAAGTGGGTGACTTATGACGGAGCTGACTTTGGTTTTTCACTTAAATACAGGGATGATTTTATAGTCAGGGAAGGAGCCAACGGAGTGACTTTTGAAATACCCGATACATCAAGTCCGGTTGAGGAAGAAACCACTGTGGCGGATGATGAGGCTGCCGCGGATACGGAAACAACTTCGGGAATTGAAGATGAGCCGGCGGTACATCTGGTGATGATAGATGTTGAATCAAGAAGTGAGGAAAAAGATTTACATTCAAAACTTGAACTTGAAGGTGATACGGGCGAGGACCTGCTGAAGGCGGGTTTAACCATGAGCAAGATAGGAGCAGACGGGCTTATGGCTTACAAGAGCGAATATATGGATGGAGCAGGACTGGCGTTTTACGTGGAAAATGCCAATTATATTTACACTGTAACCTTTGAGGCCGGGGCCGACTCGGGCTATTTGGAAGCCAAAAATATATTCTATGAAATGCTGGGTACGTTTAAAATTGAAGGCGGGGAGGCGGCTGTAACAGAGGATTCAAGCACAAATGAGAGTGATGTTGAAGCTGATGAAGAGAATAATCAGAATGAAGATGAAGGATCATTGGATTTTGAAGGCGGGGATAATTTTGACGAGGAAAATGGCAGTACGGATGAGGAAGTTGTGAAAGAAGCCGACGATACCGAGGTGGCGGACGGGTTTAATGTATTTGAAAACGAGACTTTTGAATTCAGCATCCAGTACCCCAAAAACTGGTATTATTCCGGTGCGACCAGCAGTGATTCGGATGTGGTCAGGAGGTATGAATTTGGCGACGAACCAACCGATGAACAAGCGGGCAACGTATATTTGGATGTATTCAAAGGAACCATTCCGGAGGGCTCTTCGGCCGGTGCCGACGGCAATATCACGATTGTCTCGGAGGGTGGAACGGTTGAGCTTTATATTGAAGGGGAGGACCGAAATTTTAGATTAAGCGGTCCGGGTTCTCTGGAAAATACTTTGCTGGATATGGCGAAGACGCTGGAATAAGGCAATGTTGCTTGACTTCAGGCAGTTAGCACTCTATTATTGATAGTGCTAATATTTAATCATAAAGATGCAACTAGTAAAGCTGTTTTACTAATAGGCAAGGCCTAAAATATGTTATTATTTACTGAAATTTAATTTAAAAATAAACATGTCAGACCCAAGATTTGAAAAATTCACCAAGGAAGCAAAGCAGGCATTGATTGTAGCTCAGGAGAAAGCGCGGGAGGCTAATTTAAATTATGTCGGAACAGAACATATTTTGATTGGTATTCTTTCCCAGACCGGTTCGCTCGGGGCCGCGATTCTGATGAATTTCGGCGTTTCACTGGACAATGTCCAGCTGGTCTTGAAAACCGTCGGGCGGATTAGCCAGGCGTCCGCGGCCCCTCAAAAGGGTTGGGGCGGACTCAGCGGTTTTGCCAAAAAAGTGATTGAAGGGGCGGTGCTTTCCGCCCACCAGTTCAATCATAACTTTGTAGGTACCGAACATCTCTTGTACGCTCTGGTGGGACAGGATAACACGGCCGCCACGGTGATTCTGGAAAATATGAAAGTGAACCCGATGGACATTAAAGAGCAGATTGTTCAGGCTTTTGAAAAGAGCCGCGAGACGGGCAGACCGGAAATGGCTGAACCTGCAACGGCCACCATGAACCCGATTGAGTTCTTTTTGAGCGGACTTCACGGGGTTCTTACCAATAACATGAATGTTCAAAAGGATCAGTTTAAGCAGGATGAAAAGCAGAAGGATGTAAAAGACGGAAACCCCAAAACGCCGGCTTTGAATTATTTTACTTCGGATTTAACCGAGGAATGCAGAAATGGCAAGCTTGGGCCGGTGATCGGCAGACGAAAGGAAATTGAACGGTGTGTAAGCATTCTGTGCAGAAAAACCAAGAATAATCCGGTGTTGATAGGTGAACCCGGCGTTGGAAAAACCGCCGTTGTTGAAGGGCTGGCTTATGCGATTGTTTCGGAGCAGGTGCCGGATATTATGTTGGATAAAAAGATTTTATCTTTATCCATGACTTCGGTTGTGGCCGGGACAAAATACAGGGGTGAATTTGAGGAAAGGATCAAACAGATAATTGACGAAGCCGCGTCCCTTCCAAACGTGATTTTGTTTATTGATGAACTGCATAGCGTTATTGGTGCGGGATCGGCGGAAGGCAGCCTGGACGCGGCCAATATTCTAAAACCTGCGCTGTCACGCGGGAAAATTCAGGTTATCGGCGCGACCACCACCAATGAATACAGAAAGCACGTGGAAACGGATCCCGCGCTGGAGCGAAGATTTCAGCACATTATGGTCGCCGAACCCAATGAGGATGAAACACTGCTAATGCTAAAGGGACTCCGCGAGAGCTTTGAAGACCACCACAATCTGGTTATTTCGGATGAGGCGCTTGAATCATCCATTTTATTGTCCAAGAGATACATCCACGACAGATTTCTGCCGGATAAAGCAATTGATTTGATTGATGAGGCCTGTTCCAACAAGAGAACGCAGAGCAAAGGAAATATGGACAAGGTAAGAAAACTGCAGAAGGAATTAAATAAAATCATCAAGACCAAAGAGGAATCGGTTTCCAATCAGGATTATGAACACGCCGCCGAGCTTCGCAACCGCGAGCTGGAAATCATGAAAGAAATTGAAGCCGGTAAATCGGTTAAGATCCCCAGAGAAAAGCGCGAATCAATCGGCGAGGAGGATATTGCCAAAGTGGTTTCCAGTGCAACAGGAGTGCCTGTCACCAAACTGGTAAAGGAGGATATTGAAAAATTGAGAATGCTTAAGGATTCTCTCGAGAAGAGAATCGTCGGACAGGACGAGGCCATTTCCGCGGTTTCCAAAGCCATTCAGCGTTCCAGAGCGGGTATTGCCGATTACAAGAGGCCAATCGGTTCATTTATTTTTATGGGGCCGACGGGTGTTGGCAAAACCGAACTTGTTAAAGCGCTGGCGGAGGAGATTTTTCATGATAAGGATGCTCTGATTAAGATTGATATGAGTGAGTTTATGGAGCGTCATAATACTTCCAGGTTAATCGGTGCCACGGCCGGTTATGTGGGTTACGAGGATGGAGGCCAACTAACGGAGGCGGTAAGAAGAAAGCCATATTCCGTGATTCTTTTTGACGAAATTGAGAAAGCTCATCCCGATGTTTTCAATTTATTGCTGCAGATTCTTGAGGACGGTGAACTTACCGACAGCAAAGGGCGCAAAGTGGATTTTAAAAACACCATCGTGGTGCTGACATCCAACATTGGTGCCAAAAGATTAACCGAGCAGGCGGCTCCTATCGGCTTTAACATAGATACGAGTGAGCTTATGAAAGCGGAGCAGGATTATGAAAAACTCAAGGGCGATGTTCTGACCGAGCTAAAAAATCATTTCAGACCCGAGTTTCTTAACAGAATTGATAAAGTTGTTGTGTTCAGGCCTTTAAAACACAAGGATATTAAGGAAATCGTTAAAATGCATATCGGGTATCTGCAGAACAGGCTGAATAAGAAAAATATCAACCTGGATTTGACTCCCGGCGGGCTGGAAATTCTGGCCAATTTGAGTTACGACCCTCAGTACGGAGCAAGACCGGTAAGACGAGCCGTGCAGGAATATATTGAAGATGAACTTACTCAAAAATTCCTGGATGGTGCGTTTAATGAAGGAGATACGGTGAAAATCATGAAGGATGGCGCGACAATTAAACTGAGCTCCGCGGCCAAAACCGGAACAAAAGTTAAAGCATCCGGAAAGCGTGCGTCCGTAAAACCATCAAAATAAGGGATATTTTACGGTTCTGATTGCGAAAGACCGTTTGACAAATGACTATTTTAAAATTAGACTCATTTAGCCTGTTTAAATTAAACGGCGTTCGTATTGCGGATTAAAAGCAAACCCTTCAAAGCCGATCCGCACCGCGAAATATATTTTTTAAGGGGCTTTGACAGGTGACTTTATTATGACTACTGCAGTCAATCCAATGGAGCTTTTGCTCCAAAAAATGGGAGAGTTTAAGATGCCCGAACCCGGAACCCTGATTGAAGGGGAGGTTGTTGCGGTGCAGAAAAACAAAATTCTGATTGATATCAACGGTGTGACAACCGGTGTTATCAGCGGCAAAGAGGCCAAAGACTCAGAAGATACCATCAAAACGGTGAAGGAGGGCGATATGCTTTCCGCCTATGTGATTGAAACGGAAAATGAAGAAGGTTATGTTGTGCTTTCATTACGCAAAGCCAATCAGGAAAAGACCTGGAAGAGATTTCTGGAGGCATATGAAAATTCCGACGTTATTTCGGTCAAAGCCAACGAGGCCAACAAGGGAGGCCTTTTGTTGGATGTATCGGGTATTAAAGGGTTTATCCCGGTTTCACAGTTGGCTCCGATGCATTATCCTCGTGTTAATGATGCGGACGCCAATCAAATTTTGGCCAGATTGCAGAAACTTGTTGGAGAAGACTTTAAAGTTAAGATTATCAACATAGACAAAGAAAACGGTAAGCTGATTCTATCCGAAAGAGCGGCCATGGAGGCGCAAAGACAGGAATCTTTGAAGAAACTGGAGGTTGGACAGAGAGTGACGGGTACGGTAAGCGGTATTGTGAAGTTTGGTATTTTCGTGGCGTTTGAGGGATTGGAGGGTCTTGTTCATATATCTGAAATTGCCTGGGGCCATGTTAAGAATCCTTCCGACTTTGGAAAGATTGGCGATAAGGTTGAAGTTGAAGTGATAGGCGTGGACGGAGACAAGATTTCGCTCTCCATGAAGAGACTTGTCAATGATCCCTGGCTGGAGGCCGCGAAGAAATACAAGCTTGGAACCATCGTGCAGGGAGAGGTTAACAGAATCACTCCATTTGGCGCTTTTGTTAAGCTGAACGATGAAATCAACGGTCTGATTCATGTTACCGAAATTGATCCGCCGGTTAAGGATCCGAGTGAGGTTTTGAGAATCGGGTCCTCTGTTACCGCCAAGGTTATCGCGGTTGAACCGGATGAGCACCGAGTTGGTCTTTCGATGAAAGCTTTAAAGGAAAAGGAAGTTAAAAAGGACGAGGAGGATGCAGTGGAAAAGAAAGAAGCAGCCGCCAAAGCGGAGGAAACCGATGAAGAAGCCGAGGTTGAAGAAAAGCCGAAAAAGGTTATTAAGAAAAAGGCCACTGCGAAGAAAGCCGACGATGGTGATGAGGTTAAGACCAAGAAAATTGTAAAAAAGAAAGCCGTGGCTAAAAAGTAAATTGAAATGTTTTAGCCGGCAGCATTAATCGCCCTTCCATATACCATGGCAAGGGCGTTTTTGTCGGGGTGCAGCGGTTCATAACAGACCGATCGGTCCAGGGCGGCGCCGTCGGGCGTGGCCAGGCCTCCTTGTTCCACGGGCAGGCAGAGGTCTATAAGTTTGAGTTTTGGGTTGTTGCGCGCCGCCGCCCTAATTTTGTCGTTTATTGCCACTCTTCTTTGGTCAATGGAGTTCTTTCGTTTACTGTAACCTTTATAATTCCCGAATGGAGGGATAGTGCATACATGTAGCTTTATTGAAGGATTGGCGCGTAATATTGCGTCCCATATCTGTGAAATTCTTTCAAATATCACTTCGGGTGTCTCCCCTCCCCCCATGCCTATATCATTAGTTCCTATCAATACCACGGCGTTTGTAAATTTGTTCAGTCTTGGGGCCACGCTGTTTACTCGGTCCAGCAACCATGGTGTGCGTTGGCCTCCTTTTGCAAAGTATTCATGTCCGCCGTTTTTTAAATATGGTGCGCTTGTTATGGCGGTATTTATGGAATCGCCAAAAAAGGCTGTTGGGGCGCCAATCGGAGGAACGCTATTTGCCTTGGCAAATTCATGAGGATTTCGGGCGGTCTTAAAAATGGGTCCGGTTTGATTTTCGGGTGCTACTTGCGGGTCCCCGGCGGGTGAGGCTCCTTCATTCTGCTCTATTTGCAGTGTGGCGTCTTTTATATGCCCTGCCATTTCAACGTATCCTCCGGGAGTCATATGTACTCCGTCGGCGGCTCTCACATCGGGTCGCATCATAAATCTATCGGACGGATCGGCAAATATTTTGTGGAATTGGAGTATTTTTTCCGGCCCGATTTTGGTGCCGGACTCATCGGTCTTCCCCTCCCGACCCAGAATCCAGTTGTTGAGCGCTTCCCATTTTTGCCTCAATTCACTTTCCTGTTGCACATGCGCCGGTGTCTGCCCCACATATCGGGAGTTTCCAAAGGGCGGGTATGTTGCGGCTATGACTTTCATCCCTCTTTGCGCGGCAAGTTTATAGATTGCTTCAAGATCGGCCGTAATCGCCTCTACACTTCTGTTGGCGTCAAATATGTCATTTCCACCTCCCAGAACATATAGAGTTCCTCCCCGGCATTCCGATTCCGGCATGTTTTCAAAAACACGTTTCATGGTTGAAGCGTATCTGCCCGATTCCCAGCGCGGAGTTACATTATCAAGTCCCAAGTGCGGGCCGGCACCCTCGGAAAGAGAATCTCCCAGTACAATAACCTTTTTTTTATTTTGGACTTCCGCGTGTTGTGTTGCGCTCTCCGCAGGTGGTTGTGGCTGTTGAGATGGCTGAGGTGCGGTTTCCGGTGCGGAACCACCCCCTGTAGTCGCAGATGAATCATAGGATGGAGTTGCGGGAGCCGAAGATGGCGAGGATTGTGAGCCTCCGCCCGAAGGGGCTGACGAGGGTGTTTGGGCTTCTGCCGGATGTGAATTTGCCGACGGTTCGGGGGCTGGTGGTTCTTGGGCCGGTGGAGCTGGCTGTGGCTGTGCTGTTGATGGCGGTTCGGGGGCTGGTGGAGAAGGCAGCGGCTGTGGCTCCGCTGACGGGGCGGCCGCGGGTTGTTCGGATGCCGGCACCGGTGAAGGCGCGGGGGCCGATGTCGGAGTCGGCGTAGGTGCCGGTTCGGGGGTTGGTGGTTGATTATCGGCGGGAGTTTCTGCGGCACTCGGCTGTGCGGAAGGTGTCCTGTCCGAGGCGTCGGCGGCTGGAGCCACAGCCTCCGGTGCAGCGGCAACCTGTGTCGGCTGTGATGTCCCCGGAGGAGAGGAAGCTGGTAATCCCGAAATATCAATTTCTTTTACCACCCCCGGATGTTTGTATGCGTAGGTGGAATTTTTAATTGGAGCTCTTGAAATTAGTTTGTATAAGTCTTTGTCGCCCAAAACATCGGCGACGTTTTTTTGCTCCACTCTGCCGTCAGAATGGCGAATTGTCATAGTACGGCTGACCAGTCTCACACCATGGCTGTAATCCATATATGACCATTCGTGATGCGGGCCGCTATATGGCTGAATTGGAGAACCGTCTTTCTGATGCCATCCATAAATCACAACATGTTTTGTGCCATCGGATCCATATGGTAGTACAATGTCTTTCTTATCACCAGCGACCAAAGGATTTCCACTGACTCCTTTCATTTGTTCCCTTATTTGCATTTCATGATCGATAAAGTACTGCGTCTGCATAAATCTGCTTTGGTCGGGTTTCGGTGTCGGTTGTAGAGAAACGCCGTTTCTGCGAGCCTGGGCGGCTATGGCGTCCACCATTTTGTCGGTTGGCAGGGTGCAATTGAACTGACGGGCTATCAATTGAGCCGTTGCCGGTGACATTGGGACCCTTATGGCGTCTTCATCGGATCCGATCATCAAATAGTCGGGCATGACTTTTATTGTGCCTTCAACTTTTTTCCCGTTTTTGTCCGTCATACTTACCTCCACGTCCTTAAATTCCCTCATTTTTTTTGGTAGGTTGCCGCTGACAATCTGTTCATACACTGCTCTTTCCCTTACCCGATACTTTTCGTTGGCGATTTCATTTGATGATTTCCCCTCTTTTCTCATTTTTTCGGCTGTTTGTGCTTCCAAATTTTTTAGATGCTCGGCAAATTGCGTTCCTGTCATTGCTTCCGGCGGTCGTTCCGGAATGGATTCTTCGGGGCCGCTCTCTTTTTCGCTTTCCTCTTTATCTTTCTCGTCCGCGTTGATTGGAACTCCATCCCCGGGTTTTACGGGGGGTTGCTCTTTTTTTTCTTCATCTTCACTTTTTTCCGAAGCTTCTTCTCCTCCGGTTTCATTGATAAAGACGGTCCTTGCCGATAAAAGCCCAAGAATGTCTAAATTTTTTCTGTTTTTAAATCTGTGAGTCATTAATTTTTTAACACAAATTTATCTAAATATTTTACCATAAATAAGCGCTTTTTGACAGCCCAGGTTTGTTTTTGTTGTTATTGGAACAGAGATTGATACAATGGAGCTACATTTATTTTCGGAGATGATTGAACCAACTGTTTTAAGACTAAATAGTGCTCAGACGGAAGCGGTTACATCCACCGAGGGGTCGCTGATGATTATTGCCGGGGCCGGTACGGGCAAAACCGGGGTTATCACTTCACGGATAGTGCACCTGATTAACGAACTAAAAATTGATCCAAAGCACATTCTGGCTTTGACTTTTACGGAAAAAGCAGCTGCGGAGATGGAGGAAAGAGTGGATATGATGATGCCATTATCGTATGAAGGCGCTTATATCGGCACTTTTCATGCATTTTGCGATACGGTGCTGAGGGAAAGCGGATTTCATGTCGGGATTGACCCATCGTATAAAATTATTAATCAGGCTCGGCAATGGCTTTTGATTAAGAACAATTTATTTGATCTGGGTCTGGATTATTATCGTCCTTTAAATAATCCCGCAAAGTTTATCAACATGCTTATTTCTCATTTCAGCAGACTTAAGGATGAGGATATCAGGCCGGAAACTTATCTGGAGCTGGCAAATGCAAAGAGGCTTTCCGCCACTACGGAAGCAGAAGCGGAGCTGGCAGGCCAAATGATGGAAATTGCGGGAGTTTATGGTAAATATCAGGATATTAAGCTGGCGCACGGTTTCCTGGATTTTGGGGATTTGCAATATTATGTACTGCGACTCTTTGAAAAATCGCCGGGCGTACTTGAACATTACAGGAATCGGTTTAAATATATTCTTGTGGATGAGTATCAGGATACCAACTTTGCTCAAAATAAAATCGTGATGATGCTGGCGGGTGCCACCGGTAATATTGCCGTGGTGGGTGATGACGACCAATCCATTTACAAGTGGCGCGGGGCTTCTTTAAGCAATCTACTATCTTTTGAAAAGGCTTATCCGAATGTAAAGAAGGTGGTTTTGAATGATAATTACAGGTCGGCGCAGAAGATTCTGGATTTGAGCCATTTTGTTATTCAACGGAACAATCCGGAGAGGCTTGAACACCGCCAGAATATTAATAAGAAACTTGTGGCGGCCGGTGAAAACGGCGAATCGGAAATCAAATTGACCCACTATGCCAACTACCTGGAAGAGGCACGGGATACCTCGCGTAAAATTATGGAGCTGTCTGAACAGGGTAATTTTGGAAATATTGCCATTCTGGTTAGGGCAAACCAGCACGCCGCGGCATTTACGGAAGTTTTCAAGGCTGCGGGGATACCTTTTAACGTCCGCGATACCCAAAGTCTGACAAAATTTGAAGAGATTAAGGATTTGCTGGCCTTTTTGCGGTTTGTTCACAAGCCTTATAACGATGTGGCTTTTGCACGACTATTGAGTATGGAACTATTTGGGATTCCGATGCATGAGGTTTTGGATATTTTTAAAAGGGCTAGAGACGACGACTACAAGCCGGGTTTTTATTATCTGAAAGACTCTCTTAAACAACAATCAATTTCTGTTAACGATGCTCATGAACTTGTAAAAAATTTGTTCAATCTTTTGGATGAACTGTTAAATTTTTCACGCAGGCAGTCGATCGGCAGGATTATCGGGGAGTTTTTGGACAAATCCGGATATTTTAAATCACTGACAAAAGATGCGGATGCCAATGCCGACAAGTTGAAGAGAATCGCCAGGCTTCTGGAAATCGCGCATGATTTTGAATTTGAAAGCGGCGATAACAGCGTAAAGACTTTTTTGGATTATCTGGATTCCATGGATGAGGCGGGCGGGCTTAAGGACGACAGCCAATTTTTTGATGATAACGCGGTTTCCATTTTGACCGTTCATTCGGCGAAGGGACTGGAGTTTGACCATGTGTTTCTGCCCTGCATGGTGGCGCAGAGATTTCCCTCCACATCACGACGGGAACCGCTTGAAATACCGGCGGAGCTGATTGAAGAAAAAGTTACCGAAAACGAAAGTAATCTTCCCGAGGAAAGAAGACTTTTTTATGTGGCATGCACACGCGCGCGAAAAAATCTTTATATTTCTTTTAGCGACAAATACGAAGGCAACAAAAAATGGAAAGTGTCCCCTTTTGTTACGGAGGCGCTGGAAAGCGGCATAATCACGGAAACCAAGTTTTTTGCCGATGGAAACCAAATATCCGGAATGCCAATTTCCAAAGATGATAGAGTTCACAAAGGATTGATAGAAACGGCGGACAGTCCCGGGGGAATTGAAGAATATATCCCGGAACTAAATATCAGCCGGTTGAGCTATAGCCAGATTGATGCTTTTAAAACCTGTCCTCTGAAATATAAATTCAGGTATATTTTTAAAATCCCCACGCCCAGCCCGCACGCGGCCAATTTTGGTTCAAGCGTTCATGACACGGTTAACCGTTTTTATCAGAACATCAGCGAGGGTGTGGAGCCGACGATGGATTTATTGGCTGATTTGTATGAGAAATGTTGGATCGGCGGAGGTTATTTGAGTAAAGCCCATGAAAATGCGCGCAAGCAGAAAGGCCGGGAGATGATGGAGATTTTCTTTAATCATGAAAAGGAAAACGGCTTTAAGGTTCCGGCTTTTATGGAAAGAAATTTCCGACTGAAAGTGGGCGGTGTGGCTTTCAGCGGGAGGATAGACAGGATAGACAGACTGGAAGACGGCAGTTTTGAGGTGATAGATTACAAGACGGGTTCAAGTAAAAGAGATGTGAATCTGAAGAAAGATTTGCAGTTGTCCGTTTATGCTCTTGCCTGCAGGGATGTATTCAGACTGAATGTTTCA
This sequence comes from Candidatus Altimarinota bacterium, assembly GCA_041738505.1. GTDB lineage: Bacteria > Patescibacteriota > Gracilibacteria > UBA1369 > UBA1369 > JBGSPQ01. The sequence continues at coordinate 66,086 of JBGSPQ010000028.1, forward strand.
AAGTACAGCCTTTTTTACCTGGAGGATTCGTACAAAGCGTCCACCGTCAGGTCAAACGAAGAGGTTGAAAACGTTAAAACGGTACTTGAGGATATTGCCGGAGAGATGAAAAAATCTGATTTTGCGGCCACCCCGGGTTTTAACTGCGGATACTGCGAATACCGCATTCTTTGCGACAAAGCTCAGTAATTTAATTCATTTTATTGACGGTGAGTGTTTACTCACCTATAATCCAAACAGACTTACTAAATTTTTTATGGATACTTTCACACTTGTTATGGGGCTGACGATTCTGGCGGTGCTTTTTTATCTGATTTTCAGACTGCAAAGCATGCAGGCCCCAAAGGACGAGGGGTCTCAAAAAATGATGCTGGATGTGATTGAGAATCTGCGGAAGGCGGTGCAGGAAAGTGAATCCAAGAACAGAACAGAATTGCAGAGTAGATTTGATGTGATGGCAAAACAGCTGACATCGCACCAGCATCAAAGTATTGAAACGATGCAGAAACAGTTTGGCCAGAGCGCGAAAATTATTGAAGAAGTTACAAAAAAACTTACCAAACTTGATGAGACAAACAAGCAGGTGGTTGGCTTCGCGGAGCAGATGAAGAGTCTGGAAAATATATTAAAAAATCCCAAGCAGAGAGGTATTCTTGGTGAATATCTGCTGGAATCACTGCTTGGAAATGTGCTGGCACCGGAACAATATCAGATGCAGTACAAATTCAAGGACGGAGAGATTGTTGATTCCGTAATCTTCTTTCGCGACAGGATTATTCCCATAGACGCAAAGTTTTCACTGGAAAAATACAATATGATGATGCTGGAAACGGATAAGGTCAGGCGCGACCAGATTGAAAAAGAATTCAAGACGGATTTAAAGAACCGCATTGATGAGACCTCCAAGTATATTCGCCCTAACGAGGACACTACGGATTTTGCGTTTATGTTCATTCCGGCGGAAGGAATTTATTACAATCTGCTCGTTTATAATGTTGGAAGTGTGGATGTAAACACTCAAGATCTGGTTGAGTACGCATTCGGGAAACATGTCATCATTGTTTCACCCACCTCTTTTTTCGCTTACCTGGAAACGGTATTGCAGGGTCTTAAAGCTCTTAAAATGGAAGAATCGGTCAAAGACATTATCAAGAAAGTGGGTCAGTTGGGCAGACACCTGAACAGTTATGAGACTTTCATGTCCAAACTCGGAAACAATCTGGGCACGACAGTCAGCATGTATAATCAGGCTTCAAAGGAATTTAAGAAAATTGATAAAGACGTTTATAAAATCACCGATGGCGAGGAGGGCGGAAAAATTGAACAACTTCTGCTTGTGGATAAGCCGTCGGAGGATTAGCTGTCAATTTATGAGTGGATGGGATACAAATTTTTTATTGCGTTTTCCGATTTGAAACGCAAGTATTTGTTGACTTTCCGCGCATTATTAAATAAACTTCAGGCGCTATAAATAGCCAATTTTTGAGTGCCAGCAAAATCCGCAAAAAAACCGGCCGTGAAGAAAAGTACTGCGATTAAAGCTAAACCCAAAGCTACAAAGTCCGCCGCAGACAAGGTTAAAAAAACCGTTGTTAAAAAAACGGGTGTTAAAAAACCGGTGAAGCAGGCCAAAAATGAACTTTCGAAAAAGCCTACGGAACAGGCGGATAAAGCAGTGATTGAAAAACCGCTTGAAAAACAGAAGGACAAATTTTCCTCTCAGCCCGCGCAGGACGAGGAATTTTTTGGTAGTCTGGAAGAGGCTCCAAAGGATAAGGCGGAATTGTATGACGAACTGATTGCACAAGAGATGCAGAGGGAAATTGTTAAGAGCCAGCGAAAAAAAATGGCGGGGAGAGACACTAAAAAGAAGGAAGGTAAGCACGAACCTGTAACCGGAGTGCCTGATAAAGATAGAGTTATTGAAATTCCCGCAGTTATTTCGGTGAAGGAATTTTCGGAAAAAACCGGAGTGGGCGCCGCCAAGGTAATCGGTGAGCTGATGAAAAACGGTATTCTGGCGAATATAAATCAGATGATTGATTTTGACACGGCGCAGATTATTTCCGATGATTTGGGAATTAAGATTAAGAAGAAGGTTCAGGAGGCAAGTGCGGAGGATGTTTTTAAGGGAGATCTGGATGCGCTTTTGAAGGATGAGGACGCCGCCGACCTTAAAGGCAGGCCGCCGATTATTGTGGTAATGGGACATGTGGATCACGGAAAAACATCGCTGTTGGATCATATTCGCGAGACTAATGTTGTGGGTGGAGAGTCGGGAGGTATAACGCAACATATCGGAGCTTATCAGGTGGAAAAAAACGGAAAGAAAATCACTTTTTTGGATACTCCCGGTCATGAAGCTTTTACGGCTATGAGGGCGAGAGGCGCGAAAGTTACGGATATCGCGATTCTGGTTGTGGCGGCGGATGAGGGCATTAAGCCACAGACAATAGAGGCTATCCAACACGCGCAGGAAGCAAAGGTGCCAATTATTGTGGCAATTAATAAAATAGATAAACCCGGCGCCGACCCGGACAGAGTTAAGGGCGAACTTGGGGAGTACAACCTGATTCCCGAGGAATGGGGAGGTTCCACTATTATGGTTTCCGTAAGCGCCAAAACCGGCCAGGGCATGCAGCAGCTTTTGGATATGGTTCTGCTGGTGGCGGATATGGAAAATCTTAAGGCAAACCCGGACAGAGCGGCTGTGGGAACAGTGATTGAAGCACATTTGGACAGGAATTTGGGACCGATAGCAACGGTGATTGTGAACAGCGGGACTCTGCATTTGATGGATTGCATTGTGGTCGGCGGGACTTATGGACGTGTTAAAGTTATGAAAGATTATTTGGGAAAAAACGCGAAGACAGCGGGTCCTTCAACCCCGATTTTAATTGCCGGACTTTCTCGACCCCCGCAGAGCGGAGATATTTTCCAGGTGGTAAACGACGAGAAAGCGGCCAGAGTGCAATCGCAAAATGTTCAGTTTCTTCAGGACGCCGACAGACTTACGCGCAGAGGAATGGGTGAAATCATTTCCCAGATAGGTTCCGGCAGACTGAAGCAATTAAAACTGGTTTTAAAAGCGGACACCAAAGGTTCGTTGGAGGCGATAAAGCAATCTCTGGCGGATATCAAAAATGATGATGTGGCGGTTAAGGTGATTTTGTCGGGCGTGGGTAATGTTTCGGAATCTGATGTAATGATGGCCGCGGCGGCGGGAGGTGTTGTGATGGGATTTCATACCGAACTGGGCCATAATGTAAAGGAAGTGGCCGAAAGAGAGAATATTGAGGTTTTACAATATACGGTTATTTATAAACTGCTGGATGATATCAGGAAGATACTTACTGGGCTGCTTGAACCCGAAATAATTGAGGTGATTGTGGGCAAAGCTTTAGTCAAGCAGGTATTTATGACCAAGAAAAAAGAGATGATTGTGGGGTGCAAAGTAGTTGAGGGCAAAATGCAGAAGGAAAAAGTTAGAATATTCCGAAATGATGAATTGGTTGGAGAAGGTAGAGTTGAATCATTGAGAAAAGGAGAATCCACCACTCACGAAGTGCCCGAGGGCCAGGAGTGCGGAATCTTGTATTCGGGTTTTCTGCCTCTTCTGGAAGGAGATATTATTGAAGCCTATAAAAACGAAAAGAGAATCAGAACTCTATGAAAAAAATCAAAATCCCCACATTTAATGATGACAGAGGTGATTTGAGCGTGCTTGAGCTTAAGGATTTTATTGATTGGGAGCCTAAGCGGATTTATTACGTGACCGGCGCCGTTAAGGACAGGGGCGGACATGCCGTGAGAGGTGAAAAGAAAATATATATCTGCGCTCAGGGAACAATTACGGCGCGTATTCATGACGGGAAATCCTGGAAGGAGTTTAAATTAAAAGGCCCCGATGACGGGTTGATTGTTGAGGAAATGGTTTACCGCGAGTTTAAGGACTTTTCCAAGGGAGCTGTGTTGGTTTCGGTTTCCAACTTGAACTATGATAAGAGTAAATATATTTTTGATTTTGATGAATTCCTGAAAGAAATGAATAATTAATTTACCCAATATGAACGAGAAAAAAGTATTGATAACGGGTGGCGCCGGATTTATCGGTTCCAATTACGTACATTATCATGTGGAAAAATATCCCGACGACAGGGTTTTTGTTTTGGATAAACTGACATATGCCGGAAACCTGGAAAATCTGCGGAAGCTTCTGGACGATAAAAAGATAACTTTTATTGAAGGTGATATTGGCGATCAGGATTTTGTGCTTGGTCTTTTTGAGAAAGAAAAATTTGATACGGTGATAAATTTTGCGGCGGAGACGCATGTGGACAGGAGTATTGCCGAGCCGAATATTTTTGTAAAAACAAACATCAACGGAACGCATAATCTTCTTTACGCGGCACATAAAAACGGTAAAACAAGGTATCATCAGATTTCCACGGATGAAGTTTATGGTGATTTGGGGACGGGATCCAAAAATTATTTCACGGAAGGGACGCCAATTGAACCCAACTGCCCTTACGCGGCGACCAAAGCGGCTGCCGATATTCTTGTTCAGTCCTACTTTGAAACTTACCATATGCCGGTGACTATCAGCAGATGTTCAAACAATTACGGGCCTTATCAGTTTCCGGAAAAGTTGATTCCGTATTTTTTCAAACTGGCTTCGGAGGACACTCCCCTGCCCGTTTACGGCGACGGAAATAATGTGCGCGACTGGTTGTATGTGGTGGATCACTGCAGAGCGATTGATATGATAGTGCAGAGCGATAAGTACGGAGAGGTTTATAACATCGGGGGACATAACGAATATACCAATCTGGAAATCACCAAACAGATTCTGAAATATCTGGGAAAAAGCGAGGATTTAATTACTTTTGTGGTTGATCGCAAAGCTCACGACAGAAGATATGCCATGGATGCGTCCAAGATAAGCAGGGATTTGGGGTGGGAGCCTTCCGTTACTTTTGAGCAGGGTATTGCCAAAACTTTTGAATGGTACAAAGAAAACGCGGAGTGGGTGAAGGCGCTGGAAAGCAAAATTGAGGCGCCGGAATTTACCGAACGCAGTAAAAATCCGCTGAAAACTTCCAGATAAAGTGTGAAATTCTTACAAATGTGCTAAGATTCACCCGATATTTATTTGATATTTTTTTAGATGCGTTATTCCAAATCTTTCAGCAAGACATCCAAATCGGCTCCGCACGACGCCAATTCCGTTAACGCCGGTCTGCTTACGCAGGCGGGTTTTGTGGATAAACTTGGGGCGGGTATATATAATTTTTTACCTTTCGGACTGCGGGTTCTGCAGAAAATCAATCAGATAATCCGCGAGGAAATGAACGGCGTGGGCGGTCAGGAGATACTGATGCCGGCCCTGCACCCAATTGAAGTCTGGGACAAGACAGGCAGAAACCGCACAATGGATGAAGTCCTGTACAGAACCAAGGGGGCCGGCGACAAGGACTTTGTATTGGGGCCCAGCCATGAAGAAACCGTCACTCCCCTGGCGGCCAAGTTTATCAATTCCCATAAGGATCTGCCGAAAAGCGTTTATCAGATTCAATCCAAGTTCCGCGACGAACCCAGGGCTAAATCCGGTCTTCTGCGCGGCCGCGAGTTTGGCATGAAGGACATGTACAGTTTTCATAAAGACGAAAAAGATCTTGATGAATATTATGAAAAGGTGAAGGAGGCATATTTGAAGGTTTATAAAAGATGCGGACTGGAGGCGTATGTTGTTGAGGCTTCGGGTGGTGCTTTCAGTGACAAGTTTTCCCATGAATTTTCAATTGTGACTCCGGCCGGCGAGGATACGATTATCCTTTGCAGAAAATGCAGTAAGGCCCAAAATCTGGAGGTGGCTTCGGGAAAAATTCACGACGCAGGCGAGAAAGAGGAAGCTGAACTGCCGATGGAGGAAGTGGAGATTGTTCGCGGGCCTTCGATTGAAGAAAACTGCAAAGCGCATAACGTACCGGCACATAAAATTTTAAAAACCGTGGTTTATCAGTTTGACGGAGGTTATTTGGGCGTGGTTATTCGCGGGGATTTGAAGATTAACGAGGACAAACTTGTCCGATATCTGGGGCAGACGGTTAAAGCCGCCTCTCCTGACGAACTTAAAAAGCTGGGTCTGGTGCAGGGATTTATTTCCCCGGTGGGCGTGAGCAAGGTAAAAGGCGGGCTTAAGCACGCGGCGGAAGTGAAAACCAAAACGGGCGGTGTTGAAATTCCTTTTATTGGTGATCATTCAATTAAGAGTGTAAAAAATTACGTCACCGGTGCCAATAAAATCAATACCGATCTGGTTAACGCCAATCTGGGCAGAGACTTTTTTATAGAGGATTTTACGGATTTGGTTGCTGTTAAAGAAGGTTTTACGTGTGAGGAATGCGGAACCCCGTTGGAAGAACTGACCGCCGTTGAAGCGGGGAATATTTTTAAACTGGGATCCAAATTCGCGAAGGATTTTGATTTAAAGTACACAGATGACGATGGTAAACAGAAATTGGTGGTGATGGGATGCTACGGAATCGGCAACACCCGTCTGGTGGGAACGATTGTGGAGGCGATGCATGATGATAAGGGCATGATCTGGCCGAAAGCGGTTGCGCCTTACCATGTCCATATTTGCAGACTGGGACCGGATGATGATGCCGTTAAAGCGGCGGATAAATTATACGAGGATTTGGTTAAAGAGGGCATTGAGGTTTTTTATGACGACCGCGAGGAAAGCGCCGGAGTAAAACTTAACGATGCCGATTTGATTGGTATTCCTTTGAGGCTGGTTGTGAGCGCGAGAAATCTGAAAGATGGAAAAGTGGAATGGAAGGAAAGAACGGACAAAGAAGCAAAGTTTGTGGAGGCGGAGAAGGTTGTCGCCGAGGTAAAAAAATGGCTCAAATAATCTATAAAAAGTCAGGTATGAGATATCTGATTCTAGGAAAAAACGGGATGCTGGGCAGAGACATGGAAAAGGTTTTTCATGACGAGGATTACATTGCCATGGATATGATTGACCTGGATATAACCGATACCAACGAGGTTTTTGAGACTTTTATGAGCATCCGTCCGGACTATGTGATTAACTGCGCGGGTTATACCGACGTGGACAAAGCCGAGCAGGAACAGGAAAAATCCAACGAAGTGAACGGCTACGCGGTGGGTGTTCTGGCAAAGGCCTGCAGGGAAATAGACGCCACTCTGGTGCACTTTAGCACCGATTACGTTTTTGACGGTTCGCGCAAAAACGGCTACAACGAAGGCGACGCCCCCTCACCGATCAACGCTTACGGCAGGTCCAAACTGCTGGGCGAGAATCTGATTTTTGACGAGATGGACAGTCTGGATGAACTGCGGCCGGTTGAAGGAAAATATTTTATTATCAGAACGAGCTGGCTGTTTGGGGAAAACGGCAGAAATTTTGTGGATACGATGCTGGATTTGGGCGGTTTTAAAAAGGAAATCAAGGTGGTTAACGACCAGTTTGGAAAGCCCACCTATGCGCTTGATTTGGCGAAACAGACAAAATGGCTGATTAAAAGTCAGGAATACCCCACGGGGATTTATCACATCACCAACGAGGAGGTAACCAACTGGCATGATTTTGCTTTGGAGATTTTCAGGCTGGCGGATATGAAAGCAAACGTGATACCATGCGCATCCGATGAGCAACCGAGGCCGGCGCGCCGCCCAAAATATTCTTCGCTGATTAACAATCAACTGCCGCAGCTGCGTTCGTGGAAAGAGGCGCTAGGTGATTTCCTGGCGGCGCGGAAGTAAGGCGAAGGAATAATGCTACGCCGGAATAAATCGACGCGGCGCGGAAGTAAGCGCGCGGAAATACAAAATAATCAACATTTATGAAAGGAATTGTGCTGGCGGGAGGCAACGGTAGAAGGCTGGAGCCGATCACCAACGTGACCAACAAGCATCTGCTGGCGGTCTACAATAAGCCGATGGTTTATTATCCGATTCAGACTTTGCTGGATTCTGGAATCAAGGAGATTTTAATTGTTTCGGGAAAGGAGCACGCCGGCGGGTTTTTGCGGCTGCTGGGTTCGGGGAAGGATTTTGGGGCCAGGTTTTCTTATGATGTTCAGGCTGAGGCCGGGGGGATCGCTCAGGCGCTGGGGTTGGCGGAGGATTTTGCCGGAGGTGAAAAGGTGGCGGTGATTTTGGGTGATAATATTTTTGAGGATAGTTTCGCAGAGGAGGTGAAGGAGATGGAGGGGGGCGGTGGAGCAAGAATATTTTTAAAAGATGTGCCCGACCCGCAGAGGTTTGGTGTGGCGGAATTGGATGGCGAGAAGGTTCTTGGGATAGAGGAAAAGCCGAGCGCGCCGAAAAGCGGGTGGGCGGTGACGGGGCTTTATCTTTACGACGGCGGCGTTTTTGATGTTATTGGCGGGCTTAAACCGTCGGCGCGCGGCGAGATGGAAATCACCGACGTGAACAATGCATACATCGCAAAAGGACAAATGAAAGCATCTTTTGTGAAAGGCGAATGGACGGACGCCGGTACTTTTGAAAGTCTTTTTGCCGCCAACAGAATCGCCCGAGATATCGCTTTAAAAAATCCCAATGAACAATAAAGGCAAGATTCTGGTGGTGGGATCCCTGGCTTACGACCATGTGATGCAATACGACGGAGTTTTTGAGGATTCAATGGTGCCGGGTAATTTCAATATGAGTTTTACGGTTTCCTCGCGGGCGCTTTTTTTTGGAGGATGCGCGGGCAACATCGCATATACCTTGCGACTTTTTGATGAACATCCCGTGATTATGACGGTTGTGGGTGGGGATTTTGAAAAATACGAACAACGTCTGATTGATAACGGCGTGGATGTTTCGGCGGTTTATAAATCGGACAGACACCTTACGGCGTCGGCTTTTATCGCAACCGATAAAGAACAAAACCAACTGACGGTTTTTGATCCGGGCGCGATGCTCGCCTCATTGAAATATCAAATCGCCGATAAAGTTTCCCACGGAACGGTGTCGCGGGCCATCATCGCTCCGGACACTCCGGACAGAATGACAACTCTTGCGGACGAATGCAGGTCTTTAAATATTCCCTATATTTTTGATCCGGGCCAACAGCTGGGAGTATATGAAAACGATGCTCTTTCGGTTACGGCCAGACATGCCGACATTCTTATCGTGAATGAATATGAGTCGGGCCTGATGTCCAAAAAACTTGGAATCAGCAGGGACCGCCTTGCGGGACTGACTCCGATTTTTATCGAAACACACGGAGCGAACGGTTCGTATATTAAGGAAAGTATTGTGGGATCGTCCGAAACGCGGGAACACCACGTTAACGCCGTCACCGCCGATCATGTTATTGACCCCACGGGCTGTGGCGACGCGTACCGCGCGGGTATTCTGGCGGGGCTGAACCGCGGGTTTGATATAGCGAAAGCCGCGCGTATCGGATCGCTGGCCGCCACTTTCAGTATTGAGCAATTCGGCACGCAGGGGCATTTTTTTACTCGTGATGAGTTCGCGGACAGATTCCAAAAGTGTTTCGGTGAAGAATTTTAAGTGGTATAGTGGGAGTGTTTTAACTCCCCTTTTTATCATGACTGAAAAATCCATTTCCCCGAAAATTACCAAACTTCTGCTTGGCGTGGCGGTGCTCGCTTTTCTTGCTCTGCCGGTTACGGGCTATCTGACTTATATGCATTACGCGCCCGAAGCCGCGGAATTTTGTACGTTTAACGACACGTTAAATTGCGACGTTGTGAACAAGAGCCAATGGTCGTATCTGGATTTGGGCTTTATGGAGTTCCCGGTGGCGATTTTGGGTTTTGTGACTTATTTTATTTTCTTTGCGGTTGCCATCGGATTGATTGCCAAATGGCGGTTTCAGCGCATTCATAAGGTATTTCGTCCGGGTGTCGTGATTATGCTTCTGCGCTGTCTTTCGGTTGTCGGGATGATTTTCAGTTTATATTTAACTTATATTGAAGCTTTTGTTTTACATACGTGGTGCGTGTTTTGCATCGCTCAGCAGATTCTGATTTTTGGCATTATGGTGCTGTTTTTTGTCATAAAATATTTCACGGATGATCAGAAGAAAGAAGGAGTGATGTGCGAGTTTTGTTAGATTTTTTATAAATTTCGCAATGAATAAGTTGGCTTTTCGGAAGGTGATAATGGTTGTGGGGATTTCGTCTTTAATGCTCTTGATGAGCGGATGTAATTTTTTCACCACAAAAATCGGCGATAACGTTTCAACGACTGTTGATTCCACCGATCCCCGCATTGAGAGCGATGGGGACAGGGGGATGCAGATTTTACTTTGTCTGGAGGAAAGCGGTGCAAAAATGTATGGCTCCATGACCTGCGGTCACTGCGCCAATCAAAAAAAGAGTCTGGGCGAGAAAGCGGAAGCGGAATTCGGTCGTGTTTATATTGAATGCCATCCACAAGCTGAAAACACGCAAATGTGGGACTGTCTGGAAGCCAAAATAGAGGTTTATCCAACCTGGATTTTCGGCGACGGTAACATAGTTCGCGGTTTTATAGAACCGGCCAGTCTGCAGGAACTTTCGGGTTGTACTGATGACGTGCTGAATAAGTATTAAAAGTAACTTTTTTTATTATGCTGGAAGATGTAAGGCTCACTACCGTTGTTGTAACCGCGCTGATTGATTCCATCAACCCGTGCGCGATAGGGGTTTTGATTTTGCTGGTCAGTACGCTGGTCGCATTGGCGGAGGACAGAAAGCGAATGCTGTTTGTTGGTATGATTTACATCACG
>JBGSPQ010000005.1:0-146470 GCA_041738505.1 Candidatus Altimarinota bacterium
GATATAAATTCGATATATAAATTAGCCCAACATCGTGCAACAGCGTGTAAACGGTTCGCTTCGCTCTCCCAAATTTTTTGCATTGGTGGCCCTACGGGCATATTATACCAATGCAAAAAACTTCGTTTACACGCGGACGTTATGTGAAATTAAATTTTCCCAATAATCTAATTCAATATGATTATCAGAAAAGCAAAATTAAAAGACATAAATAGAGTAACTGAATATGGAGTTACTCTATTGAAACAACACCATGCTTTTGACCCATATTTCGCCCCCGCCAAAAACGTAAACGAAGTCTATCAAAAATTTTTCAAAAGTTGTATTTACGCAAAAAACAGATTGTTATTGGTAGCGGAAGAAAACAAGAAAATAGTTGGATATGCTATTGGAGAAATAAGTTCAAGACCACCTGTCTTTAAAATCAGAAAAATCGGTTTTATAAGCGACGTATTCGTAGAGAAAAATTTTCGAAAACTTGGTATAGCAAAGCTATTTTTGGTAGAACTAAAAAAGTGGTTTATAAACAAAAATCTTAAGCATATTGAATTGACAGTCCATGTTAAAAATGAAATTGGTAAAATGGCGTGGGCAAAATATGGACTTGAAGACTATATAATCAAAAAAAGAGTAGAAATGGGAAAATTTAACATCACATAACAGAGAATATACGGTTCCGTTCAGTCGTTTCCCTCCTTCTCTCCACCCAACTTGCACAGGTGTAAGCCTTCGGCATATTATACACCTGCGCAAGTTCGCATATTCTCGAACGTTATACGCAATTTAAAAAATATTTTTCTAGATGAAGAATGAAGATAGGCTTTCTAAAAGGGGAATAAATTTGATTTTTTCTAAAATAAAAGAGGGGGATAATTGTGTTTTCTTCCGCTTCACTACAGAAAACGATTTATTTATAAACTTTTAATCATTAAAGATAATATTATGGAAAACAACAAAATCAGCAAAGTCAAAATATCTGCATCTACAATTTCATTGGATGGTTTTGGAGCTGGACTCAACCAAAGCAAAGAAAATCCTATGGGTGTTAAAGGTAATGGACTTGGTGCGTGGATGTATCCAACAAAAATGTTTCAGAGTATGTTATTTGGTAAAGAAGGCGGAACAGAAGGAGTAGATAATGACTTTGCCGAAAAATCAATGAAAAATATTGGTGCTTGGATTATGGGACGTAATATGTTTACACCAAGCCGAGGTCCATGGCCAGATGATGAGTGGAAAGGTTGGTGGGGTGACGAACCGCCATATCATGGTCCTACATATATCCTGACAAGTCACGCAAGAGATCCCATTAAAATGAAAGGTGGGACCACATTCTATTTTATAACAGGCGGTATTGAAGAAGCATTGGGAAAAGCTAAAAAAATAGCCAACGGAAAAGACATACGTATTCTTGGCGGTGTCTCAACACTTCGCCAATTTTTGCAGGCAGGTTACATTGATGAAATGCATTTTGTAATTTCTCCTGTTTTTCTTGGTGAAGGAGAACACTTATTCTCAGGAATTGATATGCCCAAACTTGGATTCAATCAAATCCAGAGAGTTGAAGGAGAAAACGCGACTCACATCATACTAACTAAAGAGCAGAAATTGAAAAATGAAATTCACCCCTAACCCCTCTTTCATTTTTCTTTTATTATAGAGGGGAGTGATTGTGTTTTCTCCACTCCGTTCCGAAAACGAATAGTTTATAATATTTAATGAGTTACTATTAATTATGAAATATATAGCACTACTCAGAGGAATAAACGTCGGAGGGAATAGAAAAGTCGAAATGAAAAGACTAAAGAAGCTTTTTGAATCTTTAGGATATTCAAGTGTTATAACATATTTAAATTCTGGAAATGCTATATTTGAATCAAATACAAAACAAGCCACTTTGCAAAAAGAAATTCCAAAAGAACTGAAGAAAGAATTTGGATTTGAAATTCCCACCCTTGTTAAGACAGAAAAAGAAATGAAAAAGATTTCAGGTTCTATACCCAAGAACTGGCGGAATAATTATGTTCAAAGAACCGACGTCGCGTATTTATTCCCGGAAATAGATTCAATAAAAATTATTGATGAAATACCTGTCAAAAAAGAATTCATTGAAGTTCGTTATATCAAAGGAGCTATTTGTTGGAATGTTAGAAGAGAAAATGTTTACAAAAGCCACTTAGCCAAAATAATTAGCCATAGATTATATAAGTCTATGACTGTAAGAAATGTTAATACCGCAAGATTTTTAGCAGAAAATACAAAATAAAGAGTTTTGAAAAATGAAATTCATCCCTAACCCCTCTTTCATTTTTCAAAACGGAAAAAATCAAATTTATAATAAATAAAGAAAGCCTATCATGAAGAATGAGAACGAAAAATATTTTTTGAACTCACTCCGCTACGCTTCGTGCCACGCTACGCTCTCCTCCTTTCAGTCGTCGGGGCGTATAACAAGGGATATACGATTCAGCCCTCAGCTCGGGCTTCACCCAAATTTTTCTTCCACTTCGTTCCAGAAAAACTTCGTATATCCCTGACGTTGTGTGAAAGAAAATTATCCAAAAACCTTGCTTTTAAATATAAATTTATTATATTCAACTACCTTAACTCATTAATATGCCTAACACAGTTGGTGGGAGTATCAACTTTCTCCGTCCATACATAAATGAAGAGTTAATAGAAAGTTTTGATGGTGACATTGAATGCCTACGAAATGCAATTCTTGCTTTAGTAGAAGAAAACTTGAAACCACTAGAAGAACAAACCAATGATTTCGGCGCTCTAGATGGAAAAAACAGAAAACTTGGTGTAGCAATTTCTTGGGAAACAAATCGTGTATTCGGTGTCCATAATGGTAATATCGAAAAATCAAGGCAGGATTTGACACAAGCAGTCAATTCCTTGCTTTCTATGTAAGAGATAATTTTCCATCCGACAACAGCGCAAGTGCGGTTACGCTCACTCCGGTCGCTCCACTCAACATTGGCTCCTCTCTTTCAGCAAGTGTTGAAATATTGTACACTTGTTTCGTTTGTAGCCAATGTTCGCACGTTGCGCGGACGTTGTACGATATAAATTTTCTTGCAAGAACAAATTAGGAGAAGTATTAGGTTTTGCGCGACCATTTAGCGCAATGAAGGCAAACAATGAATTGCGCAAGACCCGTGAAAAAGTTCAACAAAAAAAGGACACAGAAAAATAATAAGAAAATTTACATCGCACAACACGTGTAAACGGTTTGCCTGCGGGCTCACCAAATTTACTTTCCACTTCGTTCCAAGTAAACTTCGCTTACACGCGAACGCTGTTTGAAATAAAATACCAAAAAGTTGACATTTTGCCGTTTTTATATATAATTCCATCTTAATTTCAACCTTACTATGGCAGATTTAGTGAACCATCACGAAGAACCGCCAGCATTGCTTGAAGCCGATCCACCGTTCTCTAAAGAAGAAATGCAAATCATCAGATTGCTTTTGTTGCATAAAGCCAATTGCGGAATTTTCTGTCGTATACATGGTATTGTGGCTCGAGTTCTGGAATCACTTGATGATATTGGTGAATTAATGTCGGCACAGCATCGAGTGAGCGAATCAAGCTATACGGAATTGGAAAAAACAGCAAAATTTCTAGGTATAACTGATGAAAGATTAACAGAATTACAAGAATACATCATCACGATAGATACTACTGTTTAGCAATTTAAATCACACACCTTAATCGATTTTCCATGAAAATTGAAACAAAACAAGTTGAACACAGAATAAACCTTGAAGCTCGAACGTCAGCTCCGGAAGGAGACTGCGAACGATGTTCAGAACCTTGGTGTAAATTTAATGTCACGCCAGATAAAACAATAAGTGATTATATAAATGGAAACCGAGCAGTAATCAAGAATATCACTTGTGGTAGTTATGAAGCAGATCCAACCTGTATAAAGATATAAAATTCACAACACATAAGCTAACAGCGTGTAAACGATTCGCTTCGCTCTCCCAAATTTACTTTTCACTTCGTTCAAAGTAAACTTCGTTTACACGCGAACGTTGTACGCAATAACTATCAACTAATCACCAAAGTATGAAAAGCAATCCAGAAAATGCAGAGAGCACGGTAAGAAGTGCAGCCACTGAGCAGGCAAGGCTAGCAATCGAGGAAATCAGGGCGGTAATAGAACGTGCGCAAGCATCAGTTGAAGAATCTACTGCAACCTCAGACAGACTACGTCTTCAGACTGTATTGCATCATCCTTTAAGGGCAAAATAGTTACTTAGTACAACAGGCGCATATAAGGCTCCGTTGCCTGTGCCTGACCAGTCCCACACTCCGCCCAAACCAAAACAGCGGTTGTTCCACGTGCGTGGAACGGATATTATACTACTATACGGCTTCTCATATGCGCGGACGTTGTACGAAAAACTTAATAAGATAAATGTGGTCAATGCAGATTACGTTGAAGTCGGGGACATGAGGAAATTCGTCTTGGACCTGAACCTTAAAAAGCCAATAACTTAAGGGGATTGGAGATATGTTACCATTTGATTTATTTCTCATTTGATGAGAGCATTCAACGGTAAAAATCCATTAAAATCGTCTATGAAAAACACTATCAAACTGAGCGCAATCATGTTAAGCCTACTTTTTATTGCGGGTTGCGAAACAACAAACCCAATTCAAGGTCAAACGCCGATAGATAATCCATCACAAAACTCGGACACTTTGGCAGAGGCACCAAAAACTCAGCCAAGCGGTATAAATCCCATGGTTCGTGTTCCGGAAGGTTGGGAGCCGGTGGAAGGCTCTGCTATAAAGATTCAATATTTAAAAGGCACTGCCAGTTTTATGGCGAAAACGGAAAGTTTTCCTACAACGAATCTGGACGAAGTCACTGCGCAGGCCATCTCCATGTTTAAAGAGGCATTTACAAATGTTGAGACCATCGGGTCAACGGAAAGCATTACTATTGACGGCAAGGATGCACGAAAGTTTTTCTTTACGGCCAATGTGGCGGGCATCAAAATGAAGTATGAATACGTATACGTGCTTGTCGATAATCAAATTTATGCAATTACATTCGGCGATGCCGCATCCACCTTTGATAATCTACTAACAGATTATCAGGCAATACTCGATGGCATGAAATTTTAAGGTAACTTGAGTTCAGAAACGAATTAGAACACTAAGGTACTATGAAAAGAAGAATGGTCGTAGCTATTATGACAAGCGCAATCCTAGGTATCTTCTGTATAATTGGATTAAGTATTAGGATTGGTTTTGTGAACAATGACTAACGATGAATAAGAAAAATATTTTAAATCAAACCGCTGACTTTATCAAAACTGAACTCACCATTGAAACAACGGATATACCTAAACGCTGTACGATATTTGATTATTATATATGGATCCAAAACTGAATTACCAAGAAACACATCCGAACTATTGTTATATTGAAGTTTTGCCATACAAGAATGGGACCTTAAATCTAATTGAGCCAAATTTATCACATGCAGATGAGAGCTTATCCTGGACAACAGATAATTCCATTATCCAATACATGGGAGCGCCTTTTGAGCATCCAAGTAAAGAAAAAGAAATGGAAAGGATCAAAGAAATTTTGTGCAACACTGATGAATATAACTGGATGATAGAGCTTAATGGAAAAATCATTGGCAATGTATCTATAAACAACATTCAAGAAAACACCACAAAATTTAACTCAAAAGCCGGTAATTATACAATTCTTATCGGTGATAAAAATTATTGGGGCAAAGGAATTGCCTATCATGTTGGCCAAGCAGTGCTTGACTGGGCATTTTCAAAAGGAAATTTTGATGTGATTTCTGCAAGAGCCATAAATGAAAATATTGCCAGTTTGGCCATGCTTAAAAAACTCGGCTTTATATATTTAGACAACACACCGTTCGAAGGACAAATAAACGGGAAAAATACTGAGTGGCAAAACTTCATGATAACAAAACAAAACTTTTTAAATTCCAAAACGAAATAATCCAACAACGTGTAAACGGTTCGCTGCCCTCTAACAAATTTACTTTCCGCTTCGCTACAAGTAAACTTCGGTTATGCGCGGACGTATTGTGAAATAATAAAAATTTTATGCATCAATATATTAAAATTGCTTTAAAAACTGCAACTGTATTCGGAATATTCGCTATCATCCTTTTTGGCAACACCTTATTACAAGCACACGATATTCAAGTAGCCAGTAATGCCAGCCCGTGCCACGATATCGGGAAATACAATATAGCTTGCTTCGGTGTAAACCCAAAGGGCGTGGAGTTAGAGTATCGTCCACGAGTTGGGGCGTTTTACATGTATATTTCATCAGGCATTTTCGTTTTCCTTTCATTACTCTTATTCAAGCCAAAACAATTCATTTATATCGCCCCCATATTGACTATTTCATGGATAGAATTAAATGAAGTTATTATCAGGTTATTAAACATTGAAGTCATTCACCGTACTCTATTTCTGGGTAAGATAGATACTACTTATGGATTATATTTCCAAACATGGCATGGCATTGATATAGTCATAACCTTAATTATCGTAGTCATTGCAGCAGTGATTGCATATCCATTTTGCAAAAATCTTAGAAAAAGTTTTTTAAAACCACACAACAACGCCTAACCGGTTCGCGTCTCACCTTCTCTGCCCCCATATTGTTGCTTAGAATAAATCTATGACACGAAATAAAATTTTCATTGTTCGTCACGGAGAATCTGAAAACAATCTGCTGGAAATCGATTGTTCAAAGCCGGAAAACAAAGATATGTTTGGTTTAACCGAGGCGGGTCGAAAACAAACAGAGAAAGAAGCAAAAAAGATCGATGATTTCGACCTCATCATCACTTCACCATTTAGACGCGCTGTTGAAACAGCGAATATTTTTGCAAGTTATTCACATTGTGAAATTATTGAGAATGAACTCCTTAGTGAAGTAAATTATGGAGACTTAGACCTCTGCTCATATAAAAAATCCGCTGCATGGCACGAAGAAAATGGTAGTGATAATTCGGTTCCATTTCCCAATGGTGAAAGCCTATTAGATGTCAAGCAAAGGGCTATCGATTTTTTGCAATGGTTAAACCAATCATACTCGGAAAAGAAGATTCTCATTGTGACACATGGTCATGTTGTACTCTTTTTACAAGAAATCCTCGATGAAAACTTTGACATGCAACATGCACTTGATAACTATAGTGATGATGAATCCCGAAAGGTTATTGAAGTAAACCTCCCCTAAAAATACATCCGACAACAGCGCCATGAAGAAAATAAAAAAGTTCATTAAATATCTATCACTATTTTTTGCTGTTTGGATCATAATCCATATAGTGGTTTTACTTACAGTTGGATTAAACAATAATATCCAAGAAGCTGACGCCATTTTGATCTTCGGGAACACAGTGGAAACAAACGGAGAACCATCTGAAAGACTTAAAAGTAGACTGGATGAAGGTATAGAATTATTCAAAAGCAATATGGCACCTCTCGTAATTGTAAGCGGTGGTTTCGGGAAAGAAGGTTTTGATGAAGCTTTGATTATGAAAGAGTATTTGATAGAAAATGATATTCCGGAAAGCGCAATAATAACAGACCAAGATGGTATCAATACCTACCAAACAGCAAAAAATGTCGCGGAAATCAGAAAAGATAAAAATATAAAAAGCATAATTATTGTTTCTCAGTATTATCACCTTCTTAGGGCAAAACTAGCCATTCAACAATTCGGTTTTGACACTGTATACCTGTCTTATGCCAAAATGCCACCTGAATTAAGAGATTTCTACTCTATTCCAAGAGAGATAGTGGCTTTCTATATTTATCTTTTTAAGAATTATAAATAAATATTTTTAAGCAATATCATCATGAAAAAACTCGACACCTCAAAACTCATTTTAATTACAGCCGGGGGCTTAATACTCCAAATTTTGCTCGCAATTTATTTGGTTGAGGAGTGGGTATTCGGTGATTCTTCCGCAACAACATTTGAACAAATAATGTACCACCTGGCAGTAATTCCCCCATTCATAATCGCTGTTCTTTTCTATAAAGAAACCCAAAAGTTATCAAAATCACTGGGATATGCAGGGCTTTTTTACTTAATAAGCATAGCCTTAGTAATTTTTTATCATTTAGTTCCAACTAGAACTGACTATCCTGGCTATGAAATTTATGAACAAACCACTTTAGGCAGTTATGGTTTTTACGTTACCGGAGGTGGATTTGGACCATTAGCTATAATTCCCAATATTCTACTAACAATGATAATAATTTTTGCTATCCACAAGTATTATAAAAAATAAAAGCATGAGAGTGTTCGCAAACGGATTATTGACTGGATTGATACTTCAAACGGCAATCGGTCCGGTTTTCTTTTTCATCATAAACCTTGCACTAAAAAGGTCGCTTTATGATGGACTCATTGCCGTATTAGCAGTTACACTCGTAGACTATTTTTACATATCACTCGCAATTCTCGGCATCGGGAAATTGCTGGAAAAAAAGAAAATCAAAAAAGCGTTCGGGATTATAAGTTCGGTTGTTTTAGTTATTTTCGGGTTAGTCATCATCAAGGGCGTATTGGGCGAAAATGTTTCAACAACTTCAACTATTCAATCTGAAACTCTGTTAGCAAGTTTCTCTGCAACTTTTTTCCTCACAATTTCCAATCCAATGACTATTGTTTGGTACACAGGGTTATTCACGGCAAAAGCGGTTGAATATAATTACACAAAGCAAGAATTGCTCGTTTTCGGTTTGTCGGTAGGACTCGCGACGTTATTATTCATGGGAACATCCGTAATTATGTTTTCACTGGCAAAGAAAACCGTGCCAATATCCTTAATGCAAACACTGAACATAATAGTAGGGTGTTTGCTGATACTCTATGGAGCATTTAGATTTACAAAGGTTTTTAAGAACAGCGCCTAACACAGGATATGCGGTTTCGCTCCCATTGGTCACTCCACCCATATTTGCCATCGGTCGCCCTTTGGGCATAATATACCAATGCAAATAACTTCGTTTACACAAGGACATTAGTCGCAATATCAAATTAATCAATTTTCTTAATGGTAGAAACAATTCTACTAAACAACGAAGATTATCACATTAACGAGAACGACCTTCCTTGCCTTATTCACTATGCACCGAAAGCTGGCGGCTCTCATTTCTCGGTCACAATGGTCGCTGATTTGTTTTTGCGAGGATCAAAAATTTTGTTTCTCACCGCCTACCCAATGGCCAAGGATAATTTTTTGCAACAGATTAAAGGAAAGGAATTAAAAACTGCTTTTATCACTGACGAGAATCAACTCAATACCGACGCGCAAGCAATTATTCTGGAAAGTGGCAATGAAGAACTGTTTTTGAAAGCCATTGAAAAACTAGACGATCTTAACGAGCGCGTCGTGCTTATAAAAAATTTGGAAGTATTCAGCGACGCAGTTTTTGATTCATGTTTGAAATTGCAAAAAATTATCCTTTCAGGAGACATAGACAAATGTTCCGCTAAAAAACAAATCAGCAAAAAGCAATACAAAACGACTGTTCTTTTCAGTAAACCTGAAACTCCGCTGAAAGTCGAACCGCCAGAACTCGAAAAGTACAAGGGCTATCTATGGAGCGACGACAAGGAAGGCCTTGTAAGTGTACGAATGAAAAATTGATTAAAATGATACTCTTCGCCCGTCCTGCGGGACGTTGCACTCTGGGCTCGGCCTGTGGCGCGCCTAACGCAGAATATGCGGTTTGTTCACTTGCAGTGCACTCACCCATATTGCTATCGCAAACATCGCATAGCCAGAAACGTTTTGTAAAAAAATTTATGCACTCCAAACGAAAATTCAATTTAGAATTATTTTATCAGCGAAGCAATGTAGTTTTATTAATACTTATACTACTCATGCTATTAATTTTTATGTTCTTCACGTTTAATTGCCAAATAGTTCCAGATGGAAAAGGATAAATTTTATTCTACACCCAACAGCGCGTAAACGGTTCGCTTCGCTCCCCCAAATTTTCTTTCCAATTCGTTGACATACAGGCGTTAGGCAAAATAAAAATTCCAAACCATGGCTTTTTCACCAATACGTAAAGAAGCGGCCCGGATTTTTCGGGAATACTGGAATTAATAAGCACTTCACGGTATCATCGTCGGGACAAAACCAAATAATTACACCCACCATGAAAAAAACGATCATTATCCCGCTAATGGCAGTACTTATTATATCGGCCGGAGCTTATTATTTTTTTACCCAGACCTCACCCGATCAGATACCGGACAATGAGATACAAGAAGAACTGATACAGGAAGATCTTGTATTGGAACAGACAATGGAAATTTCAAAAGAGTATCTTGCCCTTCGTCTCCGAACCGATGATGTTTTGGTGAACGCCGAAAATTATCCCGATTACGAATCGTGGAACACGGAAATGACCGCGATCATCGATGACTGGAACAGTCTGGCAAAAAAATCACAAGACCTGGAAAATTCCGCCCTTGAAACCGCAGGTTCGACGACAATCGGTTTTAATCTGATTCAAACAGCCAATGCTTACTCCGCCAAAGAGATCTCAAATATTTATGATAAAGCCCCCAAGTTTAAAGGTATCGCCACCTTGGCCAAACATTTGGGCGTGGATGCCAAACGGGCCCAGGTTATTTTGGATCAGGCTCAAGCGGAAATAACCTCCGGCGTGTTTACAGAAGAAGGAGACGCCTTTGAGACATTGGAAAATACGGCTACAGTGGTTAAGGATGGTTGTAAAGTTGTTGGTTTTGTCGGCGGAGTTGTTGTAACCGGGGGTGGAATTGCCGGGCTGGCCGCCGCCGGAACGGTGGCTCAAGCAGGTGTAATTGTGGTCGGTGTTGACCTGGCGCTTGAAGTTACTGAAGATGGAGCTCAAATCGCTTTTGGGGACAGAAACAAAGTATCATCTTTTGTGAAAGGTGTACGAACTGTTACCGAACCTATTGCAACCATTGTGACTATCACTAACATTCCCGGCAATCTTGGAAGTGCATATGGAAAATTTGATAGTGTAATGGTTGGACTGGAGCAATTTAGAGAATCAGCCCAAGAAGGAAAAGTGATCGGAGTTGATCTCAAAAATTTTGAATATCAGAAACCCTTTCAACGCATACGCCAAGCCAAATACCCGGGAACGGTAACCGTCGCGGAAATGGAAATGGCCGAAGTTGAAGAATGGTTGCAAAGCCTTAATAATAAGCAAGAACCAATGACTCCCGCGGAAATAAAAGAATTTTTATCAGTTTCAACTGTAAACACCGAACAAAAAGAGAATATTGTTGAAGAAATGGAAGTTGTTGAAGAAGAAGAGGAAGCTCCGGTTGCGGAGGTTGCAGTTGAAGAAGAAAATGATTCCGGTGACGCTGATGAAGAAACAAAATCCCCGGAAGCCGACCAGCCACAGGAAGCCGCCACAGGTCCGATTACGACACAGACAATGGCCGGTACTTATAGCGGAAGCGCGACCCTACAGCATGTCGAAGAGGACGTGGAGTCTCCCGATAGTCTGCCGGTGACACTGACACTCAACGACGGTGGTACGGGCACGGTAAATGTAAACGGCTTCAGTGGTGATGCGAGTTACGCCGGCAGCAATGTCAGCTTTTCCGTAGCCATGAAAGAGGATGGAGCGGTGGTTAACTGCTCTTTTGATGGGAAAGCCACCAAAAACGGCAGCCAGACAGCAATCAGCGGAACCATGCACTTTTCCATGATGGGAATGACATTTGCCTCCTATGGCTGGAGTGCTCAAAAGTAAGTGGCAACGCTACTGCGCCTAAAAGATAGAATTGCCCAAATTATGAAAGAAATCGGCGCAAGTGATATTGAAATTGCAGAATAGGAATTAATAATGCTGGTGATAGAATATTCTATCAGCCTAAACTCACAGCCCAAACTTAGCATTTGCACTATGGGCGGACCTAAAAGAAAATAAAAAATAATCCCTACAATGAATCTATGAAAGATTTACTTCTAAACGCTCTTACAATTGCCTATGGAGGAACTGGCATCGTGGCATTGGTTGGGTACTGGCCAACAATCAAGGATCTATATCATCACAAAAAGGCAAGTGCCAATACATCTTCATACATACTTTGGACTACTACAGGTGGCATTACCTTTCTTTATGCCATGTTCATACTCCCGGACCTACTCTTGCGCATTATTACCGGCATCAATTTTGTAGCAACTTCAACTGTACTTATCTTGAGTATAACATTAAGCAGAAGCCAAAAACGATGATTTTTAAATTTCACTGACAGCCCATAAGACGTATAATCCCCATATTATAAATACAAATTTCAAAGAATAATTAATACTTATGAATATTACATTATTAGGAACATCATTTTTAGCCGGAGCACTTACTATTTTGGCACCATGTGTTTTACCTCTACTTCCCGTCATAATAGGAAGTACAGCCGGCTCAAAAAACCCATGGAAACCCTTCATAGTGACCACTTCACTTGCGCTGAGTATCGTTGTTTTCACCCTACTACTCAAAGCTACATCTTTACTTATAGACATACCTCAGTTTTTTTGGACGAGTATTTCGGGAGGAATAGTCCTTTTGTTTGGGCTATTCCTATTAATTCCCGACTTGTGGGAAAAAATTGCAATGAAATTAAATTTAGGCCAAAAATCGCAAATCATACTATCAAAATCAGGAACAGGCGAATCAATTGGCAGTTCGATTTTGATAGGAGCCGCTTTAGGACCGGTTTTCTCCAGTTGTTCTCCTACTTATTTCGTCATTTTAGCCACAGTATTGCCGGTTAATTTTACCGCCGGGCTGGTATATTTACTGGTTTACGCATTGGGTCTAATGATTACACTGGGAACTATCGGATATTTTGGGCAAAAAATTATTATAAAATTAAAGTGGGCGGCAAATCCGGAAGGATGGTTTAAAAAAACCATGGGATTTCTACTTATCATTGTTGGATTAGCAGTAATAACAGGTTTTGAAAAAAAGATTGAATTAGCCATTTTGAATGCCGGATTTGGGGTTACCGAGATCGAAAAAAGTTTACTCAATGACATGGCAGAAAAGGAACAAACATATCAAAATATTGATACGGTAAATGGTGACTTACCAATATTATATGACGCCCCTGAACTGATAGGTCTCACAAATTGGATTAACAGCAACCCAATTACATCCATGAATGAATTAAGGGGAAAGGTTGTTTTAGTGGATTTCTGGACTTATTCCTGCATTAATTGCATTCGTACACTCCCATACTTACAAACATGGCATGAGCGTTATAATAATGAAGGACTTGTAATTTTGGGAATACACGCCCCGGAATTTCAATTCGAAAAAAAGATTGAAAATGTACAAAAAGCCGTTCTTGAATTTGGACTTACCTATCCTGTAGTACAGGATAATGATTTTGAGCTATGGCGCGCATACAAAAATCAATATTGGCCGGCAAAATATCTGATAGATCAAAATGGAATCGTACGCTATACACATTTTGGGGAAGGAAAATATGATGAAACAGAAATGGCCATCGTGGAATTGTTAAACACTGTTCCGAAATCCGGAGAAATAACAGCGGAAACAGTCAACTATAGAGCGATAGGGACACCGGAAACCTATATTGGATCCGGTCGTCGTGCTAATTATATTGAATCGGAAAGTGAACTTAAATTAAATCAGTGGACACTAATCGGAGACTGGATAGATGAAGAAGAAAAATCTGTCAGTCAATCACCAAACGCTTCAATTAAAATGAGGTTCAGGGCTTCAAAAGCAAACCTTGTAATTGGAGGTTTTGGCCAAGCCGATGTATTCATTGATGGGAAGGCGGCAAGTGATGCAAACAGCGGTAAGGACGTAATAAACGGCCGTATGACACTGGACGGAGAACGTCTTTATGAACTGACTGATTTTGGTGAAGAATATCGTGAACACGAAATAGAAATAGTATTTCTTCAACCGAACGTCTCCTTATTCGCATGGACTTTCGGTTAAACGAAACAATCGCCGGCTATTTTTTCGAATTATTCTTTTTACTCGCCCGCACATCATTTAGCCATCGTTCATGCTGTTTATGAGTTAGCGTGCAACTTCTTCATCAATTGCCGTTGTAACGGTTTCAGAACCATATTCTTTCACACAATCAGGAACTTTTCCCTCTTGAATACAATATTATCTGCAAAAAGTATCATAACCACGTACAAAAATTAGCTCGGCTTCGGAGTCTTCATCCAGATCTTTTTGTAACAAGTCAAACATTGTCTTATGGCTCTCATTTTTACCCCAGGCCATATAGCGTTGAGCACCTTCAGCGTGATGAGGTCTTAATTGTAGTGGTTTGCTCATTAATAGAGAAATAATCCAGCATTAACGCAGTCCGGACATCACAATTCTTAACAATTCCATCGCCTCATAATTCAAAACGAAATCGATCATCGTTTGTAAATCAACCTCTCCTGAAAATTGGACATAGTACTTCTGGAAAAATTGAACTAAAGCCTGAGGCCTTAAGGAAGGATCCATTTCCATCATGATAAAGGTTAAACGTGTTATCATTTCCCGCTTCAATTTTGGGTTTTCAACATTTTCAGCTATATATTCTTCAAGCTGAGAGCAATCAACAGAAATCTTACAATCTCCACGCTCAAACACTTTCCGCATAAAAGCAGCCTCATCAGGCAAATCCCGGGCTTCTTCATTTGCATTTTCTGCGCCTCTTTGACCAATTTCCAATCCTTTCATATAATATTTTATTAAAGGTGATAGATTTTACATACATTATGATAAATTTGTCAACCAGTGGTTACTTGCTACCTCAAAGCCATTTATGAGTTTAGCTCGCCAAAACAAATTCATTTTGTCTTTTATTATTGAAAATATCACTACACTCATTTTTTCGGCTGGTGAAAGACCTAATTGCATTATATGATGATTTTATTCTTCATCTATCACCTCTTACCCGACAATTATGAACAAATATATTGTTGCAATCGGGGGCGGAGAAATTCGCCAACTAAAAACATTGGCAATTGATAAAGAAATAGTCTCTTTAACGGGCAAAAAACATCCTCAATTGCTTTTTATCCCTACCGCAAACAGTGATTCTGAAAATTACATGCAAGCTATTGAGAAAATATATGGCAAAAAGCTTGGTTGTAAAATCGACAATCTGCTTTTGCTTCGTAAAAAACCAAGCGGTAAAGAAATAAAAGAGAAAATTCTTTCTGCTGACATTATTTATGTGGGCGGTGGTAACACACTAAAAATGATGAATTTATGGCGGCGACATGGAGTTGATAAATTGCTCAAGACCGCCTACGACAATGGTCGCGTGCTATGCGGCATAAGTGCGGGTGCAATCTGTTGGTTTGAATATGGGCACAGCGATTCAATGTCATTTTATAATTCTGATAATTGGGATTACATCCGAGTAAAAGGCATGGGACTTTTAAAAGGTCTGCTATGCCCTCACTTTGACGGACAAACTCGCGGTATCAAGCGCAAAAAAAGTTTATCACAAATGATCGAAAAAGTGGGCGGGCTTGGCATTGCCATAGAAAACCACGCCGCAATAATTTTCCGCAATGACTCGTTCAGGGTTATCAACTCCAAAAAGGACTCAAAAGCACACAAAATTTTCAAGAAAAATGGAAAGATAACAAGTATCCCAATAAAAGCGCATAAAGATTTTTCTCCCATAAAAACTTTATACTCAAAAACTGTTTAGCATTCATAATATAAATTATCACCAATGCCATACCTACCTCCGATATTTGGATTAAGCATAGAAGTTTATTTTATTGTGGCAATTCTTGGTATTCCTACTTTTTTCATTTGGCGTTGGCTGTTAAATAAATTTATTAAAGTAAAAAGAACCAGAAAAATCGCCACCTGGATGGCAACAATCGTGACGACGCCAATAATTTATATGGGACTTATAATGCTCTGGCTTTTTAGTATGAGTTACCATCCAACTCAGGAATTTGACAAAGAAAAATGGTTTACCGACAGAGAAAAACGTTATGAACTTTCAGCCGATATAATTGAAAGCAAAATGCTTATCAACAAAACCAAAGCAGAAATCCGACAAATATTGGGTGACGAAGGTAACTTAGACGAAAGCGACTACTGGAATTATTATCTTGGATTTAGACCGGGCTTTACAACCATTGACCCCGACGTACTTGATATTGAGTTCATAAACCAAAAAGTTTTTAGTGTTGGTCAACATGAAACGTGAATAAAAAACAAGAATTGGGAAT
Organism: Candidatus Altimarinota bacterium; assembly: GCA_041738505.1. GTDB lineage: Bacteria > Patescibacteriota > Gracilibacteria > UBA1369 > UBA1369 > JBGSPQ01. The sequence goes on from JBGSPQ010000005.1 coordinate 16,307, forward strand.
TATATAAATTGAAATTTTTCCCTCACACTTGAAACTCTCCTGCAATATCGTCGCTTTTAGCCTCAATTTTCTTTCGCAGTTTAAAGCGCAGACTATGTTTCATGTAATTGGCTTTTTGATCTATTGGATCAACCTTCCATATTTCGTCGCCCATCCGCTCGTAAGTTTCGCGCTCAAAAACATACCAGGTTTTTCTTTCTTCATATTCGCCTTGAAAATCCGCCTCGCAGGAGGCAAGAATATATTTTCTGTCACCAGCTTTCAGCTTGCTCATGACCTCGGCAAAGCGTTTCTTATCTTCATCTAAAACGTTGTAGCCCTTATTCAGGAACACGCTTAAAACAGGCAATTGAGCAGTCTCCATAACAATTTTCTGATCTTCACCTTTAGCATTTGCAACAGCCTGCACACAATTTTCAGTAGCATCAATCATTTGGGACGCAACGCCTTTGCTGCGATACGATTCTGAGGTAACCCGGTCGTGCATGTCCCAAACATTTCCATTTCTCGCAGAAATGAATTGGCTTATCTCTTGGCCAGTCTGCTGATCCGTTAAATGCAATCGCAAAAAATCATCATCATTTGGATACCGCCATTTTTCTGTGGTTAAATGAATCCCACCTTTGTCGGTCGGTATGATTACTTCATCAATCAATCCTTCTTGTCGTCGTGCATTTTCGGCAGATTGGCTAAGAGGCACAGTATCAAAATTCCGCATAGCGGCTCGTTGCTGTGCTTGTCTCTGCTCCGCTCCGGATTGCCAATCAATAGAAATATCAACTGCCGGAATCGGCTGAAATCCTTCAGGTACGGGTTTGTATCCATAGGCATCCGCAATGAAACCATAGTCAATCTTGACTTTATCAATCAATTTTTGAGTTTCACTTTGAATATCAGAAATTGACGAACCCTGTTGGGGCTGTATTTCCTTCACAAACTTGATTCTGTACGCATTATGACGATCCGGAATAGTCCTGCCATCGGATAATCTCTTGATTCTGGACTCTTCTGGAACATTTTTAAAAATATAGTTATTTTCACCAATAACAATGCTATTATCCCCTGCCAATACTTCGTTTAAACGTTTGGCGTCTTCATCGGTTTGCGGTCTATAACCTTTATTATAAAGCCAACAAATAACATCAATTTGTGCCGCATCTGCAAAGACCGTTACCACTTCTTGTTTATCAGTGGCACTTGCCTGCATAAAACCTTCGGAAGCCTTCAAAATCATACTACCAAATCCCTGCTTTCTAAACTTTGCATCCGTCATACGATCCTTACAATCAAATAACGTCCCATTATCAATAAACTCCATCGTACTAATAAGATTTCCTTCCCGAATGTTAGATCTCCATTGTTCAAAAAGATCCTTTTGATTATCGGATTCGAGCTTTCCTTTCACCAGATTAAAAGAAATCCTTACAGATTCCTCCCCCTTATCCCCTTCACGAAAAAAACTCTTCATAATATAAAACGTCAGAGGGATCGCTTCATCAATTACTTTAGCCTCGATTGGCACAAGTTTTTTCCAAACATCGGGTCTATCCAAAATTGTTCCTTCAGAATCTCTTCCTACAGCCCGATAAGAACTCAATACCTTTTGAGCTATTTCGTTCATTTTGCTCTGGACAGCGGCTTTATCAAAATTCAGCTCTTCAATATCAGGCAGCTTTTTGGGTTCCGGCTTTCTACCTTCATATAAGCTCAATGTGTCACCAAAGTTGATTTTTTCTGGCAATTCCATTTCGAAAATAAAATTTGTATAAACTCAATTATAGCATTTTTGGACTCAAATTTACAGTCTTGAAAGCCCCGGGGAAACACATTGCCGCAAATCCAAATCCGCGGGATCACCCAACATTTTTTGTCAACGGTGCGCTTTTGCTATATTATACCGTTGCTCAAAATGGTCGCATAACTGTAAACATTAAATAAAATATTTTTCCCGGAATCAAATATGAAACGATTATTTTTCAATAAGGCATTGCGAATTCTGCTTTCCACTAACGCAATGATTTTGGTGGCAGCCGCTATGCTCGGGCCGATTTATGCCCTTTTTGTAGAAAAAGTTGGCGGAGATTTAATGGACGCCAGTATCGCCGGCGGGATTTTTGCTTTCGCAGCAGGTTTAACAACGCTCATATCGGGCAAATACAGCGACAAGATAAAAGAAAACGAATTAATCATCGTACTTGGATATTCAATAATGGGTATTGGTTTTTTATTATATTTCTGGGTATCTTCAATCTTTTTTTTATTTATCGTTCAAGCAATTATCGGTCTGGGTGAAGCAATTTACTCACCGGCTTTTGACGCGGTATATTCCAAACATTTGGACGGGCACAAATCGGGCACGCAGTGGGGAGCGTGGGAATCAATGAATTATTTTACAACAGCTGTCGGTGCTATAATAGGCGGAGGCCTTGTTACACTTTTCGGTTTTCAAACATTATTCTTAATAATGGCAATGCTGTGTTTCAGTAGTGCTTTGTATATTTACCACCTAAAGAGAAGTGTGCTTTAAAAATATAATACCATGTCCAACCTGGAAGAATTAACACGGGAAATAGAAAGTATCAAAAAGCGAAATGAACGTGTGGAGGCCGATAAAGCATGGGAAACGAGCGTTTCTAGGAAAATCATCATCGCCTCTCTCACTTACATGGTCATTGTTTTGTTTTTTTTCAGTGCCAACCTGCCAAATCCCTTTGTTAATGCCATAGTCCCCACGCTTGGATTTATTTTATCAACACTATCACTACCTATATTAAAAAACATCTGGCTGAAAATTAAAAATTAACCAAAACCCTTCCCTCCCATAAGGCCAAATGCCACTTCTAAGTGAATAATAATGTATAAAATTTTTAAAAATATGCTCATTTATATCATTGTTTTTATTGTAATTATGGCTCTCTGGTCTGTCTGGGGATATTTTGGTTCTCATGTTGAACAGACGGACTACAATGTGATAAAGAAAATGGATGGATACGAAATAAGGGAATATCCGGCACACATAGTGGCACAGACAAGGGTAAACGGGACTTTTGACGAATCCCTGAACAACGGCTTTAGCATTTTGGCGGGGTATATTTTTGGCGGAAATACAAAGAAAGAAAGCATTGCCATGACTGCGCCCGTAGTCGCAAAAAAAGGAGATAGCACCAATAAATCAGAGAACATCGCAATGACGGCACCGGTAATGGCGACAACCGAGGGAGACTCACAGATAATATCTTTTAGCATGCCTCGCTCCTATACACTTGAAACATTACCAAAACCAAATGATTCAAGAATAAAAATCGTGATGATTCCGGCAAAAAAATATGCGGTTATGAGATTCTCCTGGTATAGCTCAACGGCAAGAATAAAAAGCATGCAGGACAAACTGCTTTCAGCACTTGCTCACGATGGAATAGAGACACAAGGGAATCCATCATACGCCGGATATAATGCACCGTGGACTCCACCATGGATGACGCGTAATGAAGTATTGGTTGAGTTAAAAGAAACATTTACCAAAAAAATAGTATTGGCCGGCGGTTGCTTTTGGGGCATGGAAGAACTGATTAGAAATCAACCGGGCGTAATAAACACCACAGTGGGTTATACCGGCGGCAAGGTGGAAAATCCCACTTACGAAAATCACGAAGGCCATGCCGAGACGGTTGAAATAGAATATGATCCGGAAAAAACGTCATATAAAAAACTGCTGGATTTTTTCTTTCAAATTCACAACCCAACAACACTGAATCAGCAAGGCAATGACATGGGCCCCTCTTATCGATCGGCTGTTTTTTACGGAAATGAGGACGAAAAGAAAGAAGCGGAAAAGTTTATTGAAATCGTAAATAAATCAAAACGATGGAATGATCACGTGGTGACAACATTGGAACCACTCCGTAAGTTTTATCCGGCCGAAGACTATCACCAGGATTATTTACAAAAAAATCCCGAAGGGTACACATGCCATACCATTTATTTTGATAGCTATCTATAATAATTTTTTTAAATTTCACCATCAACTTATGAAAAACATATTTGTTAAAATCCTGACATTATGTGCCTATATTGCCATGATAGTGGTTAATTTCCTGGCCAACAGCCTACCGATTAATAACCGCTCCACAGGCCAGATATCCGAAGCATACCCAAATCTTTTCGCGCCGGCCGGTCTTACATTTTCCATTTGGGGCTTAATCTACCTTTTGCTTGGCGGTTACGTGGTGTACCAGTTTATTAATAAGAATAAAAAAACAGAAGGGGTGATTAAAAAGATCAATCCCCTCTTTATCGCCACTTCGCTTGCCAACCTCTCATGGATATTTGCCTGGCATTATGATCAAATTGGAATTTCTGTTTTCATTATGGCGATTCTGCTTATTCTTCTGATTAAAATTGCCGACATTCTGCGCACACAGAAATTTACTTCATGGGAAAAACTTTTAATTCGAGTGCCTTTTAGCGTTTACTTTGGATGGATAACAGTGGCAGCGATTGCCAATATCACGGTATTTTTAGTGAGTATCGGCTGGAACGGATTTGGCATTGCCGACTTTATATGGACAAGCATCATTTTGCTCGTCGGAGCGCTGATCGGAATCCTGCGGATGAATAAAGATAAAAATATCGCCTATGGCCTAGTCCTCGTCTGGGCGTATCTCGGAATACTGTTAAAACATGTATCTCCCGACGCTTTTAACAGCCAATATCCAAGCATCATAGCCACTGTAATTGTATGTTTGGTTATATTTGTATTTTTTGTTGGAAGAATATTTTATAAAAAATAACATTTGTGCGGGAATTTTGTTTGTAAATAAATAAAATGACTTTATCCAAAAATGAGGAAAAAATTCTAAGGTCAATTGTTGTAGCTTCGGAAAACAATCCAGATAAACCTGAATTTCCGGCAGACAACCCAAAATTTCCCGCCACTCCGACATATAGGATTAAATTCCCCGGATTTTCCAATGTTTGGCTGAAAGATGAAAGTCATAACCCTACGGGAACTCATAAAGATCGTATGGCTTGGGAAATTATTGTCTCTTACAGAGATTTTCTGCTGGCTAAAAAAAGTGGTCAGATAAAAGGACCACTGCCGGCAATGTCAATTATTTCATCCGGTTCGGCCGCTGTGGCCATTCAGACTCAACTCAGAAAATACAATCTTCCAAATTTAAAAGTATTGGCAGATATAAATATCAAAACCAATATTCTCAAATCATTGAAAAAAATCGGTTGTGAGATTTATGAAACCGATCTACGTAAAAAACCATTACATTGGAGAGAAATTCTGACTTTAACAAAGAACCCAAGCGGATTTGACATTACATCAAGTGAAGCACTTGATCCGACAACCAGATTTTATGATTGGTTGAGTTATGAAATAATCAATTCATCTCCGGATTATTGTTTTATTCCATTTGGAACCGGAAATTTGTTTGAAAATGTTTTGAACATTAATAAAAAAGAAGTATCCACTCAATATCACGATCCAAGATTTAAAGGAAAGGTGGAAGTGTTGAGAAGATGTAATTTTTTTGGAGCCACGACAAATAATCCCAAAACCAAAGCGGACAAATTGTATTCGCCGCATTTGCCGTTTGTGCATTTTGATGAACAATGGATAAGATTATATCGTCATGCGGGCTTTTGCGGAGCCGAATCCAATGTCATCCTCATAAAAGAGATTTTTTTGGAAAAAGCACTCAAATTTGCCGAATCACAAGAAATTAAATGTGAACCATCCGGAATGGCAGGATTGGCACTACTCTTTCAAATGAAAAACAAAATCCCCAAGGATAAAAAAATTCTAATTGTCAGTACGGGTAAAACCAAATATCCATAACTTTAATCAAAAAGTAAAAAATAACTTTCTAATTAAAATAGAAAAGTTTCTATTTTAATTAACCGTAACTTTTGATAAGTCGGCACCAATACCTTTGAGTGCGTTGAAAGTAAGTTTATCCATCATCGCTCCATCAAAGCATATGGTTTTTATGGAACGGTAGTATTTATTAGTCAGGGACCAGATCGGTGTAAAGGACACATTTTTAAGTATCGCGCCTTTAAACGTGGCTTCGTTCAGCGAAGACCTGTCAAACTTGACGCCAATGAAGGCCAATCCGTCCAGGCATTGCCCTCGCAAGTCACAGTACTTGAAGTCCACACCGTCAAAGGTACAGTTCTCAAAGACCGTCTTCCTAAGGTCGACCATGGTCAACTTTACATCGATCATTTTTACATCGGTGAATTTTGCCCGTGTCAGCTCTGACTGGCTGAAATCGGTGCGTACAAGAATGGTTTTGTTAAAGCTTGAACCCGCCAGATCAAGAACGGAAAAGTTACAGTCTGTCAGATTTGCGCCGTCAAAATTGGCTTCACGCACGTCACTGGCCTTAAAAGAGCTACCGGTAAGGTCCGCGCCAGAAAAGTCTGAACCGCGCAGTGCGCTCGCTTCAAATTTACCTTTATGGGCGGTTACACCCGCGAAATCGCTCATTGGCAGGTTGCCCGCACTAAAGTTAATCAACAACTGACGCTCCAGCGATCGGGAAAGGCCGGCGGCCTCCTGTACCGTTTGCTCAATGTCTCCAATACTATCTATGGTGATCTCAAAAGCTGTTTCATCATCCTTACCCCCTTCTTTGAGTTCATTGTAGCGTTCCTGCAAATCGGAGAGTAGGTCGGCCTTAAGTTCAGTTACGCTTTTCACCCCATCATAGGGTGCAAATACACCATTCAAATACTGACTCAGTTTATCGTTCATATTATCAAGATTAAATTATAATAAGTTTTCCAGCACGCGCTTTGCATACTCCCAATTTCTTTTATTATGATCGTGAGTCGCCCGACCCTTAGAGGTAATCTTAAAATATTTACGACGACCACCCTGTGATTTATCGCCCCAATACCACTCAATATCTCCGTCCATCTCAAGCCGCCGGACGCTGGAATACATCGTAGCTTCCTTCAATTCATATTCACCGCCGGAGAGTTCGGCAATCAGCTTAACAATCTCATACCCATAATGATCCGCTTCGGATAAAATCCGTAAAATCATTGTATCGGTATGACCGCGCAACAGATCTGATGTGATTTTATTATCATTCATAGCAATCCCATCTTAATTTACACTACTATGACTGTCAAGGTAATATATTGATCATAAATGCACCCCCTGAAGATCATGGCAAAGCTTAATTAGAGACATCAAAAGAACCACGGCTAATTTGCTCACAACTAATCCATAGATTTACAAAATAAACCCAGTAAATTACAATAGCCGCACTGACTTGGTTAAATGAATTTCTTAAAGACTTTAATAGTAACTAGACACAGAATAATTGATTAAAATATCTAAAACATGAATGAAATCAAACGTAAATGGGATCTAATAAAGGAAGCAAAGAGAAAATCTTGCATTGAAGAAATCATCACTTTTTTCAAACAAGAACGAGACGAACAAATCGGGGTAATTGCAGCGGAAGATATACTGGACTTTTTTTTACAATATATCGGCACGGACATCTACAATAAGGGAGTAGATGATTCAAAAGAACTATTAAAAAGACAATTTGAGAATTTGGAAGTGGATTTAGAACTTTTGCGCAATCAATAGACTGCATATGAAGGAAATGGTCAAAGTCCATGAATTGAGATAAGTATTAACTATATGAAAAGAATATCAATTTACGCGGGTGCGGCATTTCTTGCTATTTTGATAATGATAGCCACCACTTTTCAATACAGCCGTTCCTGGGAAAATGCATTTTTTATTGATCCGATTTATAAGATTGACACCTATGAAAAAATTGTAGCTCTCACTTTTGATGACGGACCTTCGGAAAAAAGAACTCCGGCACTTCTGGAATTACTGAATAAGTATGAAATTAAAGCCACTTTTTTTATGATAGGTGAAAATATTGAAAAAACCCCGGATCTTGCAAAGGCGGTTTATAATCAAGGACATCTAATAGGAAATCATTCTTACAATCATCCCCGATTAATTTTCAGATCACCCTCTTTTATTATAGATCAAATTTCAAAAACAGATGATTTGATTAAATCAACAGGTCAAAAAGAAGTCCCCTATTTTCGCCCGCCCTACTCATCAAAATACATTGTTCTGCCCTTGGTGCTGAAATCATTGGATAAAAAACTTGTTACGGGAACTTATGACCCCCCTTCCCAATACCGCACACCCCTGGATTCAGAAAAAGTCGCCAATGAGGTGGTTTCAAACACAAAACCCGGTTCTATAATTTATTTACATGATGGAAAAAACACAGATCCTGAACAATTCGTAAAATCAGTGGAATTGATTATAATAGAGTTGAAAAATCAGGGATACAATTTTGTCAGATTGGATTACAATAATTTATCTTAAAAACATATAGCCGCCGCACTTCCCACCTTTAACTTTGAATTATGTCCAATAAAAAGATCTTATCCGCCGGTGAGCAAGAAGAATTGCTAAAATTATTGAAAAATCGATTTGAGAAAAACGAAAACCGCCATAAAGGTCTTGCATGGTCCAAAGTACAAGCAAAGCTTGAAGCTAATGCTGAAAAACTAGCATCCCTAAATGAAATGGAAAAGACCGGCGGTGAACCCGATGTTGTTGGTTTCGACAAGAAGACAGGCGAATATATATTTAATGATTGTTCAGCGGAGAGTCCCACAGGTCGTAGAAATGTCTGCTACGACCGTGAAGGGCTGGAATCAAGAAAAGAGCATAGACCAAATAATAACTCCATTGAAATGGCGGCCGCCATGGGTATTGAGCTTTTGACAGAAGAACAATACCGGGAACTACAGAAACTTGGTAATTTTGATATGAAGACATCCAGCTGGCTGAAAACACCCTCCGGTATCAGAAAACTCGGCGGAGCAATTTTTGGTGATTTTCGCTATGGAAATGTATTCGTTTATCACAACGGCGCCCAATCATACTATAGTTCCAGAGGATTCCGCGGAACACTGAAAGTTTAAAAAACTAATGTCAAACATTACACCATCGCGCCTGTGGACCCGCGACTCATCCGTTCTTTTGGGTGGCATAATATTGACGATGATTGTGGTTGTTTATTTCTGGTGGCCACTGGCGGATACCGTTATTAAACGCATGAATCAAGACGGGCAGTGGTGGCTTCACACCGATTGGCTTTTGATTGGAATTTTCGCCTTTATGACAATCACCATCATGGCGCGGGCAAATCTAAAAAGAGACGCCCTGATAATTTTTACGGCGACCTGCGGAGGACTGGTGATTGAGGCATGGGGAACACAGACCAATTTATGGCATTATTACACGGCGGAACGACCTCCGCTTTGGATTATCCCCGCCTGGCCGATCGCCACTTTATCAATAGACAGGATTACAATCTTTCTGGAATTTTTGATAAAAAAAATCACCAAAGATAAAGCTCCCAAAATTATTTTTAAAGCAGCACACTGGTTGATATTCGGTATTTTCGCCGTTCTTATGATTTCATTTGTCGCGCCCACGATAGATAAATCCTTCACCATATTCTCTTTGCTGATTTGTGCGGCAATCATCTTCACACCCACGGAATACCGGCGAACCGTACTGATTTTTATAGCGGGTGCGGCTCTTGGATATTTTCTGGAACTGTGGGGAACCACCCGTCGATGCTGGACATATTACTCCCTTGAAACCCCGCCACTGTTCGCAATCCTGGCCCACGGTATGGCTGCGGTCGCCTTTTGGCGTGTGGGACTGCTGTTAAAAGCGATAAAAAGAAAGATCTCTTCCGTCCCACGCTTAAAACTGGTCATCCCCTGGGGAAAAAGGTAAAATTGTGTTAAATCATTTTTAAAATCAACCCAGCCCGCGCACCACATGAAAAAAACATTATTTATTTTACTGATATCATTTTTGATGGTCGGTACCGCACGGGCCGCTCTTCCACCCATAAAATCAACAGTTGAAATTGACACTTTCACGGCTAACGGCCCCATAACAAATAATGAGGATTATTATGGTTATGGAGCCGATGAAATTGGAGACTTTGACGGAGACGGAATAATCGATATCGTGGTGGGAGCCTGGGGCAGTGACGTGGGAGGATTAAACAGAGGATCCGTTCATATTAGTCTGTTGAATTCCGACGGATCAGTTAAATCCACTGTGGTAATTAACGATTTGACGCCAAATGGACCTATATTGGACAACAGTGATAGTTACGGAATTTCAGTCGCCCCCCTTGGAGATTTGGACGGAGACGGAGTAACGGACATCATTGCGGGAACATGGGCGGATGACGCGGGAGGCTCAAATCGCGGCGGTGTACATATTCATTTTCTGAACGCGGACGGATCGGTCAAATCCACTACCGAAATCAACTCCCTTACTCCAAATGGTCCGATACTCAACAATGCTGACATATATGGTGTAGATGTGGCTTCAATGGGAGATTTTGACGGTGACGGGGTAACCGACATCATTGTGGGGGCATTTTCTGATGATACCGGAGGATCAGGCCGGGGAGCTGTACACATTAGTTTATTAAATAGCAACGGATCGGTAAAATCCACGACAAAAATCACATCGCTCACACCAAACGGCCCCTTATTGGCAAACGGTTATTCATATGGACGAGGCGTTACAACTATTGGGGATCTGGATGGAGACGGAATAACGGATATTGCAGTTGGAGCTGAAGGGGACACTGCGGGCGGCCCATTGAGGGGTGCGGTATATATTAGTTTTTTAAATGCCAACCTTTCAGTCAAATCAACAACAAAAATCAGTTCTTTAACTCCCAACGGTCCCGTATTGGCCGATGGTGACAGATATGGCGTTAAGACAATGAATCTTGGAGATCTTGACGGTGATGGAGTAACCGATTTGGGGGTCGGATCATATCTGGATAATGACGGAGGTGCGGACAGTGGTGCATTTTATATCCATTTTTTAAATACAAACGGATCCGTTAAATCCACACAAAAAATAAGTACACTGACACCCGGGGGAGCCTCCCTTAACGCCGGCGATCTTTATGGAACTTCAATTGTAAGACTGGGAGATCTTAACGGTGATGGAACTCCGGATTTTGCAGTCGGAGCAAGCGCGAATGACACGGGCGGTTCAAACAGAGGGAAATTGCCCATTCATTTTTTCAATTCATTTATTACCCCTCCACTCCCTTCAGTTATTTCTCCTCCGGCTTCCTCCACCGTTTATAATAACCAAAACCCCACTTTTACGGGAACCGGAAGTCTACCCGCCAACGTAATTACAATCATGGACGGAGCCACTTTGATCGGAACCGGAACAATCGCCGGCGACAATTCATGGTCAATCACAAGCATTCCGGTTCTACCATACGCGTCTTATAATTTTACAATATACGAATCGGGTGTGTATGACGGTCCGACAGTATTGCACCCCATCACTTTGGTATTCGATATTGTTCCCCCCTCAGCCCCCCTTGCCTCGCCCGACCTTCAGGCCGCATCCGACACGGGAATATCAAATACCGATAACATCACATCTCAAAACCTTCCAACCTTTGATATTCAATGCACAGAAATAGGATCCACAATTATTCTTTACAGCGACAATCCCGCTCCAAACAGTATGATTGGAATTCATTCCTTTACGTTGATAGGCACAGATGGTGCAACTGTCACGGTTGTTCTGACTGACGGTATACATAACATCTCTTACACGGAAACCGACCCCGCGGGCAACGAATCGGCTCACTCCCCCGCCCTTGCTGTCACTATAGACACTTCCATAATCCCAGCACCAGTTACACCTATTGCCGGAGGAAGACCGCCCGAAGTAATCGAAGAACCAAATGAAACCATCCCCGAACCGTCCACAGATCAACCACCAACCGAAGACCCCCAAGATCTCCCGGAAAATCTGACCTGTCTAAAAAAAGACTCAATCGAATCGCCATTCTCGGACATTTCCGGCCATTTTGCCGAAGATGCAATTTTACTTCTGACACAGACAATCAGCACTGAAACACGGGTTGTTGAAGGATATGATTCCAAAACGGGCTCTAAATTATTCAAACCGGACCGCTATATCTCACGGGCGGAATTTTTAAAAATGACTTTGTTATCAAACTGTCTGACAATCACACTTTGGGATCAAGCAATAAGTGAAGGCAAAGAGCCTGCAAAAATCTTTCTTGACGTACCCGTTGAATCCGATAAATGGTACAAAAATTATATTTATTCGGCCGCCGAGGCGGGTATAGTGGACGGAGCGATGGACGGAAATTTCTACCCCGAAGATCCGATTACCCGCGCCGAAGCCACCAAAATACTGATAAACATTCTCAATTTAATTGATGAAAATTATACGGGAACGAAATATTTCAACGATGTTTCGGACAACGAATGGTTTTTCGATTATGTTTCTGCAGGTAAAGAAAATCACATTATAGAAGGATATGATACCAACCCTGAAAACGACGGTAACCGGCTTTTTATGCCAAACAACTTTATTACAAGAGCGGAAACGGCTTTGATACTGGTAAGAATATTCAATCTGGAATAATATTCAAATAATCTATTCTTTCCATTTATCATCATCAATGACAAAAGAAATGCCGCTCCAAATAAATTTCGATGCGGATGAAACGGCTTTCCTTAATATTCTAAAAGAACATTGCCTGAAAAAAGGTGTTAGCATGGAAGAATATGTAAAAGAATTGATTAAAAGAGACCTGGCCTGGGGCCATTTCAACCGAAAAAGAACAAAAGACAAAAAATAAATTGATTAGCACAAACCAATTATTGTTTGATTCATTAACCATCTTTCCATGAAACACATTTCATCCATTGGATTTATCCTTCTGTTAGCAATGATACTTGGCGGATGCGCATCCCCCGCCCCAATAGTCCCGGAAAAACAACCCGTCGAAACCGGAATGACCGAGACTCAGGCGAAAACCATCGCGGAATCCACATGTATTAAAGGCGGCGAATCCCTTGCCCCCGGATATTACAATGAAATTACCAAAACATGGTGGTTTGATGCCAATCTGAACTCTACAAAAGCGGGCTGCAATCCCGCCTGTGTGGTTTCCGAAGAATCAAAAACGGCGGAAATAAACTGGCGTTGTACGGGAGCCCTTCCTTCCACTGAAGAATCACGTGTTGATTCCATATAATACAATTATGCAATTCAAACCCGTTGACCTGAAGAAAGATCATAACGCACATAAAAACATCATTGAGTGGTGGTACTTTAACGGCCATTTAAAAGACAAAAAGGGAAATAGATACAGCTTTATGAATTGCCTGTTCCAGGCAGACCTGAAAAGAGTTAATCTGCCTTTCCTGCGAAAAATTCCCTTTAAAAAATACGCCGCCAATTTCCTGCCTTATGTGCATTTCGCACATTCAACCGTTTCCGACATCGGCGCGAAAAAAAATTATAAAGAGTTGCAAAACATTTCTCTGGTATCCCGGGACAGCTTTAGCAAAGAAAAGCTGTTCATCAATTACATAGATCCTTTTATTGTGCAGGGATATGTTAACAATGAAATCATTGAAACCGCCCCCGGAAGCTTCAGGTTGAAAACGGATATGCTGGAACTGGAAATGACGGCAAAAAAGCCCGTGCTTTTGGAACAAGGCAAAGGTTACGTTACGGTTTGCGGACGTGACAGTTTTTATTATTCCTTCACGGATTTACACACCAAAGGCAAAATCAAAATCAACAATAAAATTATTGAAGTTGAAGGCAAAGCCTGGATGGACCACCAGTGGGCGGACGTACCATACAGTAAAGACATATGGACTTGGTTCAGCTTCCAGCTGGAAAACGGACTGGACATCATGTGCGCCGAATACAGAGATAAGACGAGTTCCACAATGCTGGTGGATTTGATTGACTCAAAAGGCAAATGCGAACACTTTGACCGGCTCATAATTAAACCCGGCAAAGACAAATGGAAAAGCAAAGACACCAAAGCCGAATACCCGCTGGATTGGTACATTGAAATCCCCGACAAAAAAATCACAATTGACGCCCATGCACTTATGAAAGAACAAGAAATGATTTACGGCGCCATCAACTATTGGGAGGGCCCGCTGGAAGTTTCTGCAACAATCGGCGGCAAAAAAATCAAAGGAGTCGGATTCGCAGAACTGGTAGGCTACCCTTCGGACTATAATTTTGTTATGCTTGCAATGAAAGAGTTAAACAAAAATATCCGCCGAAAAATATTTCATACAAGATAAAACAACGAAAAATTCTTACACATTTACTAATCGTTAACCAGCTTACTTATGAAAGGATTCAATTCAAATATTGAAAAAGATACTCTGGAAAACACCAATTTTCGCAAAGTGCTTTACACCGGGAAACACTGCCAGCTGGTTTTGATGAGTCTGCAGCCGAATGAGGAAATCGGTATGGAAACACACAACGAAAACGACCAGTTCTTCCGCTTTGAAAAAGGACAGGGTAAATGCGTAATTGACGGCAATGAATACGCGGTGCAGGACGGGTCGGCCATTATTATTCCTGCCGGAGCCGAGCACAACATCATTAACACTTCCGCTACGGAAGAATTAAAACTATACACAATTTATTCGCCGGCACACCACAAGGATGGAATCCTGCGCGCCACTAAAGAGGAAGCCGAAGCTAACGCAGAAGACTTTGACGGCAAAACAACCGAATAAGCAAATATACAATTTAGCCCAAGCACCATCGAATCCATTCTCTTAAACCACCTATTTTTCTTCCTTGTCGGCATTTTCCAGGACGTCTTCATTACCTACTATTACCAGACTGTAGCCAAAGAATACGCATGGAAAGCGGCGTTTTTTTCGTCATCCGTCACTTTAATCAACCTGCTAATCCTTTATGAAATTCTGACGGGATTAGAAAACCAGATAATCAGCATTATTTTAGTATATGCCCTGGGTAACGGCGTCGGCACCTTCATGGTCATAAGAAAAAACAGCATAAAAAAAATCTTCTTTCGTAAAAAACCATGAAAAAAACTTTTAGATCGGTAATTTTTATGATGCTGCTTGGCATTCTTTTTACGGGGTTGATTCTTTTTCTGCCCGCGGGTTCATTCCTTTTTTGGCAGGGATGGTTATTTATGGGCATAATTTTCATCCCGTTCACTTTCGTAATCTCGTACTTTATTAAAAACGATCCCGCACTGCTGGAAAGAAGAATGAAATTCAAAGAAAAAGAGCATGAACAAAGCGCTTTAATAAAGGCTTCCTCCGTTTTCTTTTTCATCGGCTTTCTTATCCCCGGGCTGGATTATAGATTCGGATGGTCAAACGTACCTCCCGCATTATCGATAATCTCCTGCGTTATTATTTTCCTGTCGTATCTGGGTGTTTTTTACGTAATGAAAGCAAACAGTTACGCGTCGCGCGTGATAGAAGTCGAAAAAGACCAGAAAGTCATATCAAACGGCCCGTACGCAATTGTCCGTCACCCCATGTACACTGCAATGCTACTTATGTTTCTCTTTATGCCGACCGCACTTGGTTCATATTGGGCCTTAATCCCCTTTCTGCCATTGATACCTATAATTGTATTAAGAATTTTCAACGAGGAAAAAGTTTTATCCAAGGACTTAAAAGGTTACACCGCATACCTGAAAAAAGTTAAATTCAGGTTAATCCCCGGAATCTGGTGAAATCAATCCAGGCACATAATACTATTTACAAAACCGTCCTCCACAAAAGCTAGACAGCCAACAATGGCACTCCATTCACTGCATTTCCCCTCTTTTTTAACCGGTTTACCTGCAGTAACGCTGTCCTCCTCCGCGGGATTCAGACTGGCCAGACAAGCCCCCTCACACTCATCGGCGTCGTTGCATTTTTTGCCGCCGTCCGCCGTTTTCATGTTGCAGAGCGGTTCCGGAAAAAGTCCAATCGGTCCCCACATACCTCCCACCTTTTCGCAATCAACGGCGTTATCGGGCGCTTGCACCTTCTTCACAGCAACATTTTTATCCTCCTCAACCGTAACCTTGTCCTCCCCTCCGTTTTCAACAACAGGTTGATTCAAAACACAAGCCTGTAAAAAAAGCACCGGCAAAAGCAATGAGATAAATAAATTTTTCATGGTTGATTGGTTATTTTGTCACGATTCATTATAATACAAATAAACAAAATCAAACATCCCCAAATAACCAACGCCATTATGAAAACCGACAATAAAAAAAGCTTCATCCCAAAATTAACCCAAAATACAACCGGTTTCAAACCTGTAAGACTGTTAATCTCCATTCTTCTCTGCAACACGGCGGGATTCATCGGTTCGATTTTCACATTCTCATCAATTTCCACCTGGTATGAAACATTGGTAAAACCCGAATTCAATCCCCCGGGCTGGATATTCGGACCGGTATGGACCACCCTGTATATTTTGATGGGCATTTCACTTTATCTAATCTGGAACAAAGGGACAAAGACACCCCTGGCCAAAATAGCCCTGACGATTTTCGGCATTCAACTGGTTCTTAACGCCATCTGGTCAATTTTGTTTTTCGGACTTCAAAACCCTCTTTGGGCATTCATTGAAATCATTTTCCTGTGGCTGTCGATTTTCCTTTCCATCTTTTTCTTCAACAAAATATCCAAACCGGCGGCCTATATGCTAATCCCGTACATCTTCTGGGTGAGCTTCGCAGCCGTACTTAATTACAATATTTATATTCTTAATGCTTTTTAAAATGAAAAAAAACATGGGCAACACCGACCGCGGCATACGCACGCTCCTGGCCATCATTTTTGCCACGCTTTACTTCACCAATACAGTAACGGGAACATTCGGTATTCTTTTGCTTGTTTTGGGCGGCATATTTCTTCTAACAAGTCTGATAGGATTCTGTCCTCTTTACACCTTATTTGGAGCATCAACCTGCAAAAAATAACGCTATTCCGTAGAATCCTTGAGCAATAGATTCTGGTTTTCCAACTGAAGAGACTGAATAATGTCATCAAAATCCCCTTCCATAATTCCGGGGATATTACTCCAACTTTTCTTGATTCTATGATCCGTAACGCGATCCTGAGGAAAATTATATGTCCTGATTTTTTCCGATCTGTCACCCGTTCCAATCTGTGCAAGTCTCTTATCCCCCAGCTCTTTCTGCTTTTTCTCCAGTTCCATGGCATATAAACGGGTACGCAAAATTTCCATGGCCTTGTGCTTGTTTTTTAATTGCGACTTTTCATCCTGTTGCGAAATCACCAGCCCCGAAGGAATATGCGTAATTCTTACTGCGGAATCTGTGGTATTCACACTCTGCCCACCGGGTCCCCCCGCGCGAAAAACATCAATTCTTAAATCGGAATCCTTAATTTCAATATCAACCTCCTCCGCCTCCGGAAGCACAGCGACCGTGATAGTTGATGTATGAACCCTTCCCTGACTTTCCGTCACGGGAATACGTTGAACCCTGTGTACACCGCTTTCAAACTTCATCATGCCGTACGCCCCGTCGCCAACCAGTTTGAAAACCATTTCTTTTATACCCCCTGCCGCCGCCTCGCTTTTATTAATCAACTCAATTTTGAACCTCTTGTTTTCAGCATATCTCATGTACGCACGAGCAAGTTCTGATCCAAATAAAGCCGCTTCTTCTCCTCCGGCACCCGCGCGAATTTCAATAATACAATTTTTCACATCCTCTGGATCCTTGGGCAGAAGCTCTATTTTTAATTTATCCTCCAGTTCTTCCATCTTTTGCTCTGATTGATCCTTTTCCGCCTTCAACATTTCAACCATTTCCCCGTCTTTTTCGCCATTCAGCATTTCCACGGCATCCTCAAATGATTTTTTAACAATCTTATACTCCCGAAACAGCTCCACCACTTTGGTAAGTTCTTTGCGGCGTCTGCCGATTCTCGTAAATTCAGCCTGATCATGAATAATCGCAGGATCCGAAAGTTTTTCATCAAGACCTACAAACTCATTTTCCAGTTTTTGAAGTTTATCGTACATATTTAGTCAATTAATCAGAAGGATTTTACCACGAACATTCTTTCAATAGAAGCCAAATCCTTTTCAATAACCCAACCGTTTTCTCCAAAATGAACGGTTAAAAGCTCTCTCATTAAGTCTCCCTGCAAAAAACCGAATTCCCCAAGAATCATTTGTGGGTTGAGATTTTTTTCCTTGATTTGAACAAACAATTTTTCATACAGGCGAAGCCCATCATACCCTCCAAAAAGAGCCGTATGAGGCTCATAATCAAGAGCCTCCTTGCTTACAAAATTGAATTTTTCCTCCCCGATATAAGGCAAATTGGCAACTATCACATCAAAATCACCGGAAACATTTTCCAGCAAATCCGAAACCAAAAAGTCAATTTGCGCGGAAACACCGTGGACTACTGCATTTTTCTTGGCAACCTCCAGTGCGCCCGCCGAAACATCCACAGCAGTCACATGAAAATCCCTACAATTGACAGCCAAAGAAACGGCAATGTTTCCACAACCCGTACCAACATCCAACACCGACAAAATCCCCTCCTCCGAATTATAATTTTTTGAAAATGCCAAAACTTTTTCCACCAGCATCTCCGTTTCCGGTCTGGGAATCAGCACATTTTTATCCACAAAAAAATCCAATCCAAAAAACTCCTTGCACCCAATCAAATAAGCAACCGGCTCCCCCATCCGATGTCTGGAAACCAAACCGCCAAAACGCCCGGCTTTTTCATCATCAACTTCTTTGCGTCTATCCAGAAAAAGACGTGCCTTATCGGTATTCAAAACATGAGCAAGAAGAACCTCCGCCGCCAATGCCCCTTCTTCCCCCTGTAGCTCATTTTTCGCCGAACTGATTAGGTCATCAATTGTCATTCTAATCTTCAAATCAATAAAAAAATCCCGCCTTTTTTACGGACGGGATTTCAATTTGCTAATAATACTGTTCCTTGGTTCGCTTAGCTCTATAAGCCTCTCTCATTATCGCCGCCTGGCGAACCAGACGTTTGGTTTTCTTTTTTTCGTTATATCTTCTGGATTTAACTTCCAGCAGAACACGGCTTGCCTGAACCTTTTTATTGAATCTTGAAATCAGCCTGTCAGCTGATTCTTTTGAATTTTTATATGCTTTTACTGCCATTTATTTCACCCCCTTTCATTGGAATAATTGAATAAAACTCCCTGCAATTATATGAACATAACCCCAAAAGTCAATTAAACATCCAGATTCTGCACTTTCTTCGCGTGCGCCTGAATAAACTTTTTACGGGGAAGAACCTCTGCGCCCATCAACATATCAAAAGTTCTGTCCGCCTCTTCGGCATCATCAATCTGGATTTTAAACATCTGCCTGACCTCCGGATCCATTGTGGTTTCCCATAATTGTTCCGGATTCATTTCACCAAGACCCTTGTAACGCTGTACATTTTTCCCCAGTTCCGGGTTTTCAGAGAGAATACGTTCCTTTTCCTCGTCACTATATGCATAACGAATTTTCTTCCCCAGACTCATTTTATAAAGGGGCGGCTGAGCAACATACAAATATCCTCCATCGATAACAGGACGAAGATATCTATAAAATAAAGTTAAAAGCAAAGTCATAATATGTTGTCCATCCACGTCGGCATCGGTCATCACAATTACTTTATGGTATCTGAGTTTGGAAATCTCCATCACATCCCCGATACCTATTCCAAGCGCTATAATCAGATTTTTTATTTCCTGATTAGCCAGAATTTTATCCATTCGGGCCTGCTCCACGTTAAGAATCTTACCTTTCAAAGGTAAAATGGCCTGAAATTCACGATTACGACCCATTTTTGCCGAACCTCCGGCGGATTCTCCCTCTACAATGAATAGCTCCGAAAGAGTGGCGTCTTTGGAAGAACAGTCTGCCAATTTGCCGGGAAGTGTAAGCCCCTCCAACGCACCCTTTCTAATTACAGTATCACGGGCCGCACGAGCCGCAAGCCTGGCTCTTGCCGCCAGCGCGCATTTGGAAAAAATCAGCCTTGCCTCGGGCGGATGCTCCTCCATATATTCGGCAAACGCATCGCCAAAAAGCGATTCAACCGCCGTCCTCATCTCCGCATTTCCAAGTTTGCTCTTGGTCTGACCTTCAAACTGGGGATCCCCCAGCTTCACCGATACAATCGCCGTCAAACCCTCGCGTACATCGTCGGCTGTCAGATTATCCTCTTTTTCCTTTAACAGGTCATTTTTCCTGGCATAGTTATTGATTGTCCTAGTCAAAGCCGAACGGAAACCCGTCAAGTGCATTCCACCCTCCGTGGTGTGAATATTATTGGCAAAAGTAAAAATCTGCTCCTGAAAAGCCTGCGTATATTGCAACGCCACCTCCACCACTCCATCATCCGATTCCCTCTCCACATAAACAATATCTCCGATAGCTTCTTTATTTTGATTGAGATGCTGAACATATGATTTGATCCCTCCCTCAAAATAAAACTTATACTTGTTATCGTCCCTCTCGTCCGTGATATTGATGGTTACGCCTTTGGTTAGATATGCCTGCTGTCTTAATCTGTTTAAAACAATGCCAAAATCAAAATCCGTATGCTCAAAAATCTCTTCATCGGGATAAAACGTAATTTTTGTACCTTTCTTTTTGGTCTCCCCCATAACTTCAACTTCCCCTTTGGCCGCGCCCCGCTGATATAACTGCCTGTAAACCTTACCGTCTCTGTAAATTTCCGCCTCCAAATTTGATGAAAGAGCATTTACAACGGAAACACCCACCCCGTGCAAACCTCCAGAAACCTTGTATCCACCATCACCGAACTTTCCTCCCGCGTGAAGTATGGTTAATACTGTCTCAAGAGCTGATTTTCCCGTTTTGGCATGCTTATCCACGGGAATACCTCGCCCGTCATCATAAACGGAACAAGCCCCGTCCTTATAAAGAATCACTTCTATATTCTTACAATATCCGGCCATTGCCTCATCAATTGCATTATCAACAAGTTCCCAAATAAGATGATGCAGACCGGCCGTATCGGTTGTTCCAATATACATTCCGGGGCGCTTGCGGACAGCCTCCAGCCCTTCCAGGACCTTGATATTATCCGCACTATAGGTGTTTGATAGTTCAGCCATATTTATTCAAAAGACATAGCAAAATACTGTAGCGGGAGGGAATATATCACAATCTTTTCCGCCTGTCAGCTTAAAAAAATACTTTATTCGCCGGTACCCGTAACCGCCACGCTATCATAAGTTGATTGCGCTTCCGTGCTGATTTCCGCCAGAGCCACCGAACCTGTCAGCTTATAATCCCCCGACGGCGCACGCACCGTCAACGAGCTGGCCACATCTTCACGATTATTAAACACAAACGCCACCTGAATGCTCGGCTTGGAAACCAGCGTTGCCCCGTTTACCACGTACATCTGATTGGCACTGTCGGCAATTGTAATATTTTCCTCCAGCACCGAAATATCATTCGCGCGCAATTTCTGAATCAGAAGTATCTTGGCCACCCTGTCCGCCCTTGAAACTTCGGGCTGTTGAGGCTGAACCACTTCGGGCTCCTCCGGTTCCACCGGCACCTCCGGTTCTTCTTCCTTGGGCGCCAACAACAAAGCAATATTTGAAAGCCGAATCGGATTTTGTGATACCACGGTCGTTCCAACTTTTATTTGTGAAATCTGCTTATTGTCCCAGTCGTACCTGGCCGAGAACTGAACATCACCGTACTTGGCGCTGTAAACTTCAATATACTTTTGGCCGGTGGATTCAAGCGGCCCCAACTTGGCCTCCTTAAGACCGACCACATCAAAATCATTAATTACCTGTTGTAAAATCAAATCCGTTCTTTGCGTTTCCTGCTCCGCGGGAACCCCCTCTCCAAAGAACTGACTGATAGCCTGGGCAACCGATATCTGTTCTCTTTGAGCGGCCAAAAAGTTATCATACTGCTGTTGAGGCGAAGACCCCCTTAAAGAAGCCACATCGGTGGAATTCAAAAACAACAGAAAGTTGCCGTAATCTTTCAGTCTCAAGGCAAACAAATCATTCACACCCACCGTAACATTCGGCTGTAAATCCTGAATCTCATTAATAAGCCTTAAAGCTATTCTTTTGGCATCATTCAAATTCACTTTCTGAGCAAGAAAATTGATCTGCAGTTGTTTCAGAAAGTCAATTTTTGTACTTATAATTGTCTGCTGTTCCTCCAGTTTTTCCACGCCTTCCGGAAGCATTTTCAGCCATTCCGTCTCCAGATAATATTTAACTTCAAAGAACGAATCCTGATAAAAACCGGGATACCTCCTGAACAGATTATCCATAATCTGATTATCCTCTGAAATCATGTATTTCAAATCCCCCAGCCTCACCCCGTAATTTTTAATATAATCGGATATTTTATTTGAATACTGTTCCAGAGCAATCTTGGCCCGGGCAATATCCTTGTCCGCAAGCGCATAAGTATAGTTCATATAATCCCTCACCAACTCCAGCCTCTCGGCCAACTGAGCCTCGCCGGTATCCAGATTCGCCACCAATAAATTGCTCAATTCTTCCTTGGCCGGAAATAGATTATCAGTCGGCATAACGTAATTTAGATTCGCATAATGATATCTTAACTTATTCAAAGCCGCCCCCTTGAAATAATCATCACCCAAAGCCATTTCATCGGTAAGATTTGCTTTAAATAGATTTAGTCTTTCCATCGCCTCCGTATTTCTGCCGTAGGCAAGCAAATATTCCGCGTCCATCAAATGATCAAATATACTGTTAATCAATCTGTCATTACGTTTTTTCTGGGAAAAAGTCATAACATCCGCGGCTTCATTCAAAAAACCGTCAATTTTATATCCGATGGATTCCAGCGAAGAAAACTTTAATCCTCTTGATTCCACAATGACTCTCTTATCATTTTCAACTTTGGCAAGAACATCGGCATCAAACTCCATATTCAAAGCCACCCATCCTTCCGATCTCAATTTAATCGTGTCCATCAATCCATACTGAAACTCCTTGATCAATTTTGAATAAAGCAGTTTACCGAGCACATCGGAACTGTTTTGAATCTTGCTCAAAAAGATTGAAGACTGACTGCCCTCCGCCATCAGAAAACTGTTAATCAATCCGGCATTCTTGTAATGCAAAGTCCTTTCGGGATTGTAATCCGGCTGAACAAGCCCAACGTTTATATGATTTTTAAAATCTCTGACTCTGGTGGTCACCCCGTCATAGGACAAATCAAACACCGCGCGACCCGGCATTAAAAGAGCCCCGCCCGACTGTACATTCAAATAGGAAGACGTATATAAATTATTAATCCAGGCGTTACCTTTGGTCAGATTAAAAACATATCCTTCTTCAAACTCGCCGGAAAAAACCAGCACTGAATTCTTATCCATCCTTATTTCTCCATACTCATCAAAAACCACAGTGGCGGTTTGATTTGCATCGGTGGTTACAATATCTCCCATTTTTAACTTTCTGTCCCCTTCCAGTGGAGCTGTTTCTCCCTCTCTGGTTACAGTAACACCCTGTTCAAGCGCCCGCGCAACAACCTCTTTGGCAAAAGTTGTTATCTCTTCCGGCTTGATACCGTTTTCATAATTCAGGGTCGCAAACATAACCCCCAGCGCCATAGCCATAATAACCAATTTTTTTATCAGCTTTCCCATGCTTATGTTTTTCTCCTTAACGGATACAATTTATCTTTATATTATAGGCGATTTTTGCCTGATTGTAAACATATACGAATACCGATGTTGTCTTTAAAAAGCCTTTAAACTATAATCAACATATTGACCAAATAGCCAAAAATCACCATGAGAACGCACAAAAAAACGCTTCTTGCAGTTAAAATTTCAATTTTGATATCACTTTTGTCCCCGATATCCGCCAAGGCTGCCTTTTCCGACGTGAACACAGACAATCCGCAATATGAAGCCATAATGAACCTTCAGTCCGCGGGAATAGTAAAAGGATACGAGGACGGCACTTTTCGCCCCGATTCTCTTGTAAATAAAGTGGAATTTTTAAAAATGCTGTTCAATCACGCCGGATACCTGCCCCGGGATGGTTTTTATGAAACTCCCTTTACCGACTTTTCCAGCGGAGCCTGGTTTGCCCCTTATGTGGCCAAAGCACTTGATTTAGAACTGATCAAAGTCAACCCCGACTGGCCGGTTTTTTTGGGAGCGGGTCCGATTGAAAGAATTGAAGCTTTGCGATTGCTGATGCCACTTGAAGGCATTCCGGCACCCTACACGGAAGATACAGCAACCGTCTTTACCGACATTACCCCGGACTACAAGTATTTCAGGTTGGTTAAAGGGGCCGAAAACAGTGGTGTATTCATTGAAGAGGAAAATCCGATTTTTCTACCGATCAGCCTGCTTACCCGCGGAGACGCCGCCGAACTGCTGTATAAAGCCCAGCTTTACAGAGAACATACGGGCGACTCATGGACGCCAATCATTGACGTCAACCTTGGCGAATATTCAAGCTACGAAGGAAAAGAGATGGACTTAATAGGCAACGACAAATTCCCGATTCTGGTTTCGGTCTGGAATAAAATCAACGAACAATACCTCTATCAGGAATCTGTGGACAAAGACCAGTTAATGTACGGTGCCATAAGCGGAATGGTGGATTCCCTGGAGGATCCTTATTCGGTTTATCAGGAACCCGAGCTGGCTGCAGATATGTGGGACACTCTGGAGGGGAATTATGAAGGCATCGGAACAATTATTGACACTTATGATGACACCTACATTATTATCGGCATTATAAAAAATTCACCCGCGGATTTGGCGGGCTTAAAGATCGGCGACACGCTTGTCAGCATAGACGGAAAAACCTTTGTCGGAGATCAGATTAATGAACTGATCAATGCAATCAAAGGCCCGGCCGGAACACAGGTTGTACTTGTAATTGACCGAAACGGAGAAAAAATGAGCTTCACAATAACACGCGAAAAAATCACTCTGGAAACGGTACTTTTGGAAGCAAGCAACACGGAAATCCCCTCTTCCCTGGGTTACATTGCCATTTATCAATTCACCGATTCCACAAAAAGCGAGTTTGACGCGATGATAACCGAAACCATAAACAAGGACCCCCAAGGTTTGATTCTGGATCTCAGGGATAATCCGGGTGGATATGTGGATTCGGCGATAGACATATTGGGATACTTTTTTGAAGAAGGCGTAACGGTTGCACAACTGAAAGTCGGCACCCGTTACTATGATGAAAACTCCCCCGGTGGAGGTATGCTGAAAGATCTGCCCGTTGTCGTTCTCATTAATGAAAATACGGCTTCCGCGGCGGAAATAGTGGCCGCGGCGCTGAAAGAAATTAAAAATTCACCGTTGATCGGACAGACCACCTATGGCAAAGGAACGGTCCAGGAAGTAAGCGTTTACACGGACGGCAGCCTTTTAAAACTCAGCATCGCCAAATGGCTTACCCCGGACGGAAACGACATTGACGCCGTTGGCATCACTCCGGATTTCATCGTTGTTCCCACCAAAGACGACGCGCTTGGAAAAACCGACAGTCAGCTCAGCCGTGCCATTGTAGAACTGGAAAAACTTATTGCAAATCAATAAATTACGCGGATTGAATTTGATCCGCGGGAACGGTCTGCTCGACGGCCGGCTGTTGTGCCACCGGTGCCGCCTGCTCATACATATCCGCATCCTCTCTGCTTTTTAGAATCTGTTCCGGATTTGTTGTTACAATCTTATCCTCCGTATAAGAAGCAATAATCTGAATAGCCACATGCTTTAATCCTGCAAAAAAGAGTCCCTGCCCGACACCGCTGTTCAGCAACATATATTTTTCCCCCTCGGTAAGATTAAAAATCTTCGCCAAAATATCTATGGCCGCGGGCGCCTGTTTTAGCAACAACTGCATGGAAGAGTTGGTGACAACCGGCTTACCGTAAGAACTCTTGATAAAGTCCTCCACATCCTGCGTAATGGTAGTGATTCCCAAAAAGTATTTTCTGGCCCTCTTCACCAGGCCGAACAAAAATTTAGCCGAATCCTCATACTGCATCATCGTCCAGGCCTCATCAATCACCAGAATTCTTTTCTTCAATTCGCTTCTCACCCTGCTCCAGATGTAATTCAAAATAATATACATGGCAATCGGGCGAAGCGCATCCTCCAAATCCCGAATACTGAAAACCATCAACCCGCTCTGCAAATCGACATTGGTCGGTTTATTGAAAATTCCGGAATACGTACCGGATGTAAATTTTTCCAGTCTCTGCGACATGCTGTTCGCACCCTCCATCGTGGAAAGAATCTGTTGAAGATCCTCCATCGTGGGCGGGGCAATTTTGGAAGGATCCGGCAGCTCCATCGTAATGCCTTTAAGCGCGTACACATCAATCAAAGCCTTATCCAGCATCGCCTCCTCTTCGGGAGTCGTTCCTCCAAGCATAATCTTTAAAAGTCCGTTTAAATTGATAATATTCGACCTTAAAAGATCGCCCGGCTGTGTTTCCTCCCCCTCCAGCGGACGCGGAAGATCAAAAGGATTAATACGCCTGTCGGAAGTCAAAGACACCCTAAGATAAGCTCCCCCGACAGTCTGGCTGAGCGCCTCATATTCGTTTTCAGGATCAATCACAATCACATCCGTGCCCACCATCATCGCGCGCAAAATCTCCAATTTGACAGCGTATGACTTACCGGCGCCGGATTTGGCAAATACAACGGAATTCGCATTTTCCAGAGAAAACCTGTCAAATATAATTAGACTGTCATTATGTCTGTTAAGACCGTACAAAATACCCTCATCCGACGTAAGATCGGCGGAACTGAAAGGAAAAGTGGTGGAAAGCGGAGACGTGTTCATGTTGGAAGCAATCTCAAGCTCATCCAGACAAAGCGGCAAAGTGGAATTAAAAGCGTGCTCCATTTGAAGCTCCGCCTTTTTGGTTAGAATCAACTTTCCGCCTAACAGACTTTCCAGATGCTTGGCGATTTTTTCCAGCTTCTTTTCCTCGGGACTGTAAATGGTAAAATAAAGTGCAAACTGGAAAAATTTTTCCTGACCTCTTTGAATCTGCACACGAAGCTCCTCCGCATCCTGTAGCGCGGTATCAAGAGCCGGATCGCTAACCATGCCTTTCTCCTGCTTCATTCTGACCGAAGACTGCATCTGGGTAACTTTTTTCTTAAGAACCTTCATAATCTGACTGGAATCTATCGGATAAATGAATTGAGAAATGTCCATTGTCACATCAAAATTCACAATCGGAGAAAGCCAGTTAACATCCAGATATCTGGGATAAGCATAAACATAAAAACTCTGCGCATACATACCTTCTATCCTCAAAGAGTCATACCTGATTTCCATTGAAGACGGGGCGATCAGATCTCTGATAGTGGCCAACCCCTGCTGATATATTTTTTCCGATTCAATCAATTTCTGTCTTTCTTCCGCTGTTTCTTTAACCGATGGTTTCTTGTCCGCCGCACCCGCCGGCTTACCCGCGACCTGCGTGCCGCTTTCCGGCAGTCCGGCCGCAATCGGCGTACCGCTTTCCGCTGTTGTTTCCTCCGGTTTTGGAGCTTTGGGTACACCCGCCGTTCTGCCTTTTTCAACGACTCCCTGAGCTTTAGAGGCCGAAGCGACAAAGAAATTTTTGGCTGATTCAAACAAGTCTTTTTTCTTCTGTGCATTGGTTTTTGAAGCGGTTTCAGCGACAGGCTGTGCGTTCGCGGAAGACGTAACAGGTGTCTGCGTTTGACCCACCGGTTGAACCTCCGGAATCTGTTCGGAAACAGGTTCCGTAACAGGTGATATTAAAGCCGTTTGCGCCACAGAAGCCGGAGCAACCTCCGTTTTTGATTCCAAAAGACCCGTCGGCATCATGTCCACTTTTGGCGACATTAAAGCTCCGTTAGCGGGAGGGGCCGGCGACTGAACCGCATCGATGGCGGGAACCTCAGCCGTATTTTGAACCGCTACCTCAGCTTCTTTTACGGGAAGATTTTCCTCTTTGGGCAAGACGGTTTGTCCCGCGCCGGGAGCATTGCTTTGCGCGACTCTAAGCCAAGCCGGCAATTGTTTATTGGTTAAATCCTCCACCGATTCCTTCTTTTCGGGAACAACCAAAGGCGCTTCACCGTTTTCCGGTGTCACATCCGAAACTGATGGCACTTCCTCCTGAACGGGTTCCGCAATGATTTCGGCCGCTACCACCGGTTCCGCGGGCGGAATTTGCACCGCCGGAACATCTGCCGGTAAAGAATCTGCGGGCGGAACCGGCACATTTTCCACTACAGGCTCCACAGTTTGAGGTACCGTAACATCTACCGAAGCGTTTTGCGCCTTCACCAGCCAGGCCGGCACGGGAGCATCTCCTCCGGAAGTTGAAGTATCGGTAGTCACCTGATTTTGAGTCTGATCATCGGCCATTTTTTGTTTTTTTCGGGTTCAATTTTTCTTAATAGTATACCAAAAAATTCGCTTTTCCTCAAGGAATCAACCACTTTCACCAAATAATGCTGTTTTTTCCCAAAAACTGTGCTAGAGTATCCGCCGAATCATCTATTTGTATTTGATTAAAGACAAAATACATGCCGGAAGAGAAAGACAATAATCCCGATACGGACAAAGAATCACCCGTAAACGAACCCGAAGAAACAGTTGCGGCAAAGACTGAAATGTTTTCTGACTACACACTTCACAACATTTCGCAGGAAATGCAGAGCGCTTATCTGGATTACGCCATGAGCGTAATCGTTTCGCGTGCGCTCCCGGATGTAAGAGACGGACTGAAACCGGTGCAACGCCGTATTCTTTACGCAATGCACGATTTGGGCCTCAGCCACGCATCTTCATTCCGCAAATCCGCGTACGTTGTCGGTGAAGTTTTGGGTAAATACCATCCTCACGGGGACTCTCCGGTTTATCAGGCTATGGTTCGCATGGCCCAGGATTTCGCCCTTCGCTACACACTGGTAAAAGGACAAGGAAACTTTGGTTCAATAGACGGGGATAACGCGGCGGCTATGCGTTATACAGAAGCAAAACTGGATAAAATCACCGATGAATTGATGGCCGATATTGATAAAGAAACCGTTCCGTGGGTTGAAAACTACGACGGCAGATTCAAAGAACCTATGGTACTGCCGGCAAAAGTCCCCCAACTGTTATTAAACGGATCCACGGGTATCGCCGTTGGTATGGCCACATCCATTCCCCCCCATAATCTGGGCGAAGTGGTGGACGCCACGAGCCATCTGATAGATAACCCCGAAGCCACAATTGAGGATTTGCTTCAATTCGTGAAAGGTCCGGATTTCCCGACGGAGGGAGTCATTTACGACAACGAAGCCATCAAAACGGCTTATACAACGGGAAGAGGTAGTGTGGTGATGCGCGCGCGAGCCACCATTGAAGAACGCAAAGGCGGAAGATTTGTAATCATCATCACCGAAATCCCCTATCAGGTAAACAAGGCCAATCTTGTGGCAAAAATAGCCGATTTGGTAAGAGATAAAAAAATCGTCGGCATTTCGGATGTGCGCGACGAATCCAACCGCGAAGGTATCCGTGTTGTGATTGAACTGAAAAAAGACGCCTATCCCAAGAAAATCTTGAACCAGCTGTTCAAAATGACCCCGATGCAGCAAAGCTTTAACTACAACATGATCGCTCTGGTTGACGGACTTCAGCCAAAACTGCTCGATCTCAAGCAGATGCTGGCCTATTTCATCACGCACAGACAGATTGTTGTAACCAACAAAATCAAATTCGAACTGAAAATCGCCAAAGAAAGAGCTCATGTACTGGAGGGACTGAAAATCGCACTGGATCACATAGACGAAGTGATTGAGACCATCAGGAAATCCGACGACAAAGAGTCCGCGCACAAAGCCCTGATTACAAAATTCAAACTTACGGACATCCAGGCAAAAGCCATTCTGGAAATGAAACTTCAGACACTTGCGGGACTGGAAAGAAAAAAGATTGAAGACGAACTTGCGGAAAAACTGGCGCTGATAGAAAAATTGGAGACAATCCTCAAAGATCCCAAAAAAATCCTGAAAATCATCAAAGACGAGCTGATTGAGGTAAGAAAGAAATTCGCCGACGAAAGAAAAACCGAAATCCGACCCGAGGCGCTTGGCAAAATCAGCCAAAAAGACACAATCCCCAACGAACCTACAATTGTGATGCTTTCAAAAGAAAACTACATTAAACGTCTGCCTCCAAGCACCTTCCGCGCGCAAAACCGCGGCGGCAAAGGCATCATCGGTGCCACCACCAAGGAGCAGGACGAAATCGCATCCATAAGGGAAGCGATGACTCACGACACCATTTTGTTCTTTACAAATCTGGGCCGCGTTTTCCGTCTGCCGGTTTATGAAATACCGGTCGGATCCAGAACCTCCAAAGGTATGGCGGTTGTTAACCTTCTCCAGTTGCAAAAAGACGAACAGGTTACGGCTATGCTTACCAGCAGCGAGGAGAAATCCGCCGAATTTCTGGTGATGGCCACAAGCAAAGGCACCATCAAAAAAACTTCACTTGAAGACTTTAAAAACATCAGAAAAAGCGGTCTTATCGCCATCAAACTGCGCGATGGGGACTATTTAAAATGGAGCCGTCTCTGCAATGCGGGCAATCAGGTTATGATCGTTACAAGAAACGGCAAATCCATACGCTTTGAAGAAAAAGACATCAGTTCCACCGGCCGGGCCTCCATGGGAGTACGCGGCATCAGGGTTAAAGAGGGGGATGTAGTGGTGGAAATGGATATTATCACCGACGAAAACGAGGCTGAACTATTGGTTATCATGGAAAACGGACTCGGCAAATGCACCAAAGTTAAAAACTACCGCATGCAGGCCAGAGGTGGTAGCGGTGTTAAAACAGCCAATGTAACGACAAAAACCGGCAGTATTGTGGGAGCTTCTGTGATTTACGCAAAACTCAAAGGCGACATGATCCTGGTTTCAAAACAGGGACAAATAATCAGAATGAGACTTGAAGATATTCCCTCTCAGGGAAGAGCAACCCAGGGTGTATATCTTATGAGGCTGAATGGCGACGACAAAGTGGCCTCCTGCTCTCTGGTTCCCGAGGTTGAAATTGATGAAACAGACGCCACACAAAAACCCGGCGGCGCGCCAAAAGAAGACGCAAACCAGGAAACCTTGATTGAAGCTTAACTTCCCTTGCCTAACACGCACAATTACATTATATTGCCCAAGCGTAAAATTTAAATTAAGCATAATAAAATCCAATGAAAACCGATTTACACCCCAAATATAACAAGAACATCAAAGTAACCTGCTCCTGTGGCAGTCAATTTCTGGTTGGCTCCACAATGCCGGAAATCAAAACTGAAATTTGTTCCGGATGCCACCCCTTTTATACCGGCAAACAGAAGCTGATTGACTCGGCCGGTCGTGTGGATAAATTCATGGAACGTGTTAAGAAAGCGCAAAAAATGCAGGAAACAAAAGTTAAAAAAGTGGACAATGAACTTGACGAAATGTTTGAAGAAGAAACACCGGTAACTGAAGAAAAAGTAGTAGAAGTGGAAGCAAAAGAAGAACCTGTCATGGAAGCGGCCGGTGAAAAAAAAGTACCTGCCAAAAAAGCCGCCGCTAAAAAGAAAACTGCAAAGAAATAAATACGAATAAACAATTTTTTGAATGGCGGGATCCACTTTCGGCTCTTTATACCGCGTAACCACCTGGGGCGAATCACACGGCCCGGCGATGGGGGCGGTTGTTGACGGATGTCCTCCCGGGCTTGCTTTAAACGAAAAGGACATTCAGAAGGAGATGGACAGACGAAAGCCGGGCCAAAGCGATGTGGGAACAGCCCGCAACGAAGAGGACAAAGTTCGGATACTTTCCGGAGTTTTTGATGGTAAAACCACGGGAACTCCCATTTCCCTAATGATTGAAAACAAGAACCAAAAATCCGCCGATTACTCCAAAATAAAAAAAATCTACCGGCCGGGCCACGCCGATTTGTCGTTTGATTTAAAATTCGGCATCCGCGATTACCGCGGAGGGGGAAGGGCTTCCGGAAGGGAAACCGCGGCACGGGTGATGGCCGGGGCAATCGCAAAAAAATACCTGAGGACAAAGAACAAAACGGAAATTTTAGGATATACTGTGCAGGTGGGACCTGTGAAAGCCGCCAAATTCGACGCCAAAGAAATTGAAAGAAATCCGCTGCGCTGTGCGGACAAAGCCACGGCCGTAAAAATGGAAAAATACATTCTTGATTTAAAAGCAAAGGGTGATTCAACCGGGGGAATTGCGGAATTTGTTGTTAAAAATCCGCCCGCCGGACTGGGCGAACCGGTTTTTGATAAACTGCAGGCGGATTTGGCGAAAGCGCTGTTTTCCATCGGCACGGTAAAAGGTGTGGAATTTGGACGGGGGTTTGAAGTCGCTGTCTTAAAAGGCTCGGAAAACAACGACCGGTTAGTGAGCAAATCAGGCAAAACCACCACAGCCACCAACAACGCCGGCGGAATCTACGGAGGTATTTCAATCGGAACGGATATAATAATCAGAGTGGCGGCCAAACCGGCCTCGTCCATAATGAAAGAGCAGAAGACGGTGGATAGGAGTGGGGCGGCGACGACTGTTAAGGTGGAGGGCCGCCACGACGCCTGCATTCTCCCACGGCTGATTCCCGTGGCCGAAAGTATGATCGCCATCACATTGATGGATCATTATTTGAGGCAGAAAGCGATTTCAGGATAATCAAAAAAATAAATAAGTCAAAGTAACTTGCTTTTTAACCATATTTAATTATAATCTCATCCATTTTTAACATAAAATTATGCCAATCAAGCCCACCAAGGAAACCAAACCGGAATCCGAAAACATTGACTACACCGCCCACGGTTGTGAAATCAACATCCACGGCAACCAAATCACTGTCAGAGACGGCTTTGAGGAAATCTCCGGCACAATGGATAGCGATGAGTGGGAAATCAAATCTTTCATCATGGGCCAGATTCACTGCATTCTGATGGAATATACACCAGCGGAGCTGGCCGGATGCGTCAAAGAAGCCCTTTCAAAAAGAGAACCGCAATAATAATTCTTTATATTGAAAATGGAAAAAATTAAGAGTCCCGGAAGAGTCAGAACTTATCTGAAAGAAAATTGGCGCTACCTGGCAACCTTAACGTTAACCACGGCTTGCGCCGCATATGCCGGACAAGAACCCTTGCAAAACCAGATCGCGGAAACGGGATACAAAATATCCATCGCCCTTGCCAAAATGCCACCCGAAATGAAGGAGGAAAAATTGGCCAATCTTGAAAAAGTGAAAGCCAGAAGACATCGCCGCCTTCCCAACATCATCGCCCGCACCGAGGAACGCGAACAATTTTTCGCTGAAATGCCGGATGTTTTTGACGGCAGCAAAACGTCGGTGAACAAAATGAAAGGTAAATATACCCCAAGGAATTTCATCCACACATACGAAAGATTAGTCTATGGAGTTGAAGAAAGCCTTTATGAAATGGCACAACAAGGCGCGGACACCCTGATCAAAGATGCCAGTTTGTACGCAACAGCAAAACCGGAGGTGGAGTTTCTTGAAATCACCAAAGACATGGTGATGCCCAAAGATGCCTACGAAGAATCCATGAGCCTCAGTCTTGATTCACTATCCCTGAAACAAATGGGAATGCAGAATAGACAGGACTGCGATTCCCGCGCCAAAGACTGGATTATACTTCTGAGCGAGCTTTATCCCGACCGGCTGGACAAAATCTATGTGCAGGATTTTCTGGACCATCGCAGAATCCTGTATGAAATCGACGGACAAAAATACATACTGGAAGGTGTAATCCCCAGATTTCCGGATAAAAAAACCGAAAAAGCAAATAGTATTGTCATGCCTCTGAGCGGTTTTTTGGCAAAACTTCTACATATTGATATCGATCAAATCGAGGGCGTTGAATATCTTGGCCCCGGACTGAAATGGAACAGATCTTTTCATACCATGACCGACGCCGTATTTTCCGGCGAGGATTTCTGGCATAAGGCCGGCCTTGGTAATTACGGCCTGGACAGGGATTATTATGGGCAAACGAGTTCCGCACTTACATTAAGGGACGAACAGGATCTTCTTGAACGTGAACTGCATCGCACAACCGCGTCCCCCGAACGGGAAAATGAAATGGTTGAAAAAATCGTAAAACGCAATGAGGAGAAAATCAGACGCATTATGGAGGAAAGAAAAGCGGCAAAGGAAGCCGCCAAAAAAGCAGCGGCCGAAATGGAGGCACAAAACGATACCGGAAAAGAAAAAGCCCCAGAAATTGCACTGCCAAAAAGCACTGACTCCACTCCGGACGGCGGACACTCTGTGGAAGAAACCATTCCGGAACCTCAAAACCCGGTAATCCTATCCTTGCCGGTTTACACGGAAAATTTCAGGGAGATACCCATTGAAATCGATCTAATAAACATCGGCCCCCTCAACGCCGTGGCGGTTAGAAGCGAATTGGCCAAGGTTAAAAGTTCGGATAACATGCCCGATTTCACCACTTATGAACAAATAACCGTGGACGGTGCGCGCGAACTGGACAAACTTGCCGGAGACAACATGTTGGATCTCAATTTCGGCTTTCTTAAATCATTCGAACCCGGCTCCTGGAAAGCATTAAACCGCACTTCCAAATTCTCAATCCGCTTAAATCCAAATGCGGTTACCGAATCCCTGATAGCGGAAATAAACTCCAACCCCGCGCAGATGATTTTATTTACCGATTTAACACCCGAGCTCGTTCAACTGCTTTTGAAACTGAAAGACAGAACCAATATTTACTTTGACCTTGATGCAATCGACGCAAAAGACGCTGAACTTCTGGTGAAAATTAAACCCGAACACATTCAGAAAAGCATATCCGTTATCAGCGACGAGGCAGCGGCAATTTTTCTCAGCAACAATGTCCGTGTATTATCCGATGCGTCTGTCATCCGCTCATATAATACCGCAAAACTTTTCCTGCAAAATTATATAAGGCCCGAAGAGGAAAAATCACCTCTACCGATTGATATCCAAATTCCTCTACTGACCGCGGATATTGCGCGCGCTTTTGGTGAAAGCGGACTTTCAGTGATATTTAATGGCAGAATGGTAATAGCCGACAACGCCCTCCCTGAACTTCTTCGCAATCAGGAGACGATCGGCTTCCGCGAAAGAACGGGCATCAACCCTCAACAGGCCAATCATCTGAAAACAATCCGTGGCAGACTGTTCCTGTCCGTAACCGTAATGCCACCGAACATTGCTTCCTTACTGCAAGAAAAAAAAGGAGACCTTATCGTAAAATCACACATTATGCCAATCGAATCCCTGACAAATCTGCTGCAAAAGAAATCCGGTTTATCGGTGGTATTGAACGAAATCTCGGAAGAACACCTTTCCGCGGTCAAAGATTACAAGGGAGAGGTATTAACCTTGTCGGGAAGATTTACTGTCAACGATCTGGAATACCTTGCCAACAATGTTTCAGGTTTTAAACTGCGTCTTTCTGGAACAATTTCCTCCGAACAAAAACGGACGCACAAAACACCCCTGGCATTTATCGCCGCCCCGCCGGAAGATTACGAAGACATGGAAACCGTTAATCGCATACGAATGATTCTTGGAAAAAACGACAATATTGAAATCCTTCGGGAGGATCGGGCCGATTATATATACATGCCCTGACATTTCTGTCGTGCAATGGTTTCAGACCGTATTTTGTGATAAATTCACATCAACTTTACCTTAACGGAATATTCTTTGTTCGCATTTAAAATAAAATCAAAGTCCAAATCTTCCGATGCGCGAATCGGAGAATTTTCAACCCCGCACGGAATTATTGAAACACCCTGCTTTATGCCCGTGGGAACCAAAGGAACGGTTAAAACGATGAAACCGGAGGAATTAAAGGAAATCGGCTCACAAATAATCCTGGCCAACACCTATCATTTGTATCTCCGCCCGGGCCACGAACTGGTTAAAAAAATGGGGGGACTTCACAAATTCATGAACTGGAACGGCCCCATATTAACCGACTCGGGAGGATTTCAGGTATTTTCGCTTGGAACAAACAACACTCTGGCGGCCAAACAAATATCCAAAAAACGACACAAAGACAAAGACCTGGTAAAAATCACCAATGACGGTGTTGAATTCAAATCGATACTGGACGGAAGCAAACACCTGTTCACACCAGAAAAAGTGATGCAGATTGAGCATGCTCTGGGAGCCGACATTATCATGGCTTTTGACGAATGCCCGCCCGCTTTCGCCGACCGAAAGTACGCCAAACAGTCCATGGAAAAAACCCACGACTGGGCTCTGCGCTGCAAAAAAGAACACGAAAAGCTGAACAAGAATCAGAAAGTCAAACAGGCTCTTTTCCCGATTATCCAGGGGGGAATGTATGACGATTTGCGGATTGAATCCGCCGAATTCATGGCCGCGCTGGATCTTCCCGGCATTGCCATCGGCGGGCTTGCTGTGGGCGAACCGCGTGAAACCACCTGGAAAATGATTGATCTGATAATCCCCCACCTCCCGAAAAACAAACCCCGCTATATGATGGGAATAGGCACACCCGAGGATATACGCGAAGCTATCAAACGCGGAATAGACATGTTTGACTGCGTCCTCCCCACGAGACTGGGCAGACACGGAAGCGCGTTTACCTCCAAGGGGCAAATCCACATCAAAAACGAGGAAAATAAATTTTCAAAGAAATCGCTGGACGACAAATGCGAGTGTTATGTCTGTAAAAACTACACCCGCGCCTATCTGCGGCACCTGATTATGGAAAACGAAATCCTGGGAATCCACCTGTTAAGCTGGCATAACATCGCTTACCTACACGATATTGTCAAAACGGAAAAAAGGAAAATCTCCCCGACATCCGACTTCTAGAAGTCGGATGTCTAAAGTGCTAATATGTCCACATGAAGAACCGCGACTTATGCAATTATATTTTTGAGCTGGGGGCGTTGAAGAAATTCAGCCACAGCGGTTTTAAATTTGCCGGGGTGATCCACCCCGATTCCATCGCCGAGCATGCCTACCGCGCATCAATCATCGCCTACTTTATCGCCAAAGCCGAAAAACACAGCGAACCCGAAAAACTGGCTTTCCACTGCCTGATTAACGACAACGCCGAAGCCCGGATTTCCGACCTTCACAAAATCGCTCAAAGATACATTGACCCACGAAAAGCCGAATTAAGAGCTTTTAAGGAGCAAAACTCCAGACTGCCCGCAGATACCCAAAAAGCTTTCCTGAAATATTTTCTGGAATACGAAAACATGAATACGGTTGAAGGCAGAATCATCAAAGACGCCGACCTGCTGGAGACTTCTTTTCAGGCCAAAGAATATATGGACATCGGCTATCCGGCCTGCAAGAATTGGATCGACAACGCCGAAACACTGCTTTCAACCAAGGCTGCCAAATCACTGATGAAAGAACTCCGAAAAGTGAAATTCACGGACTGGTATAAAAATCTCAAAAAAATCTCTCACAATTCCAAATGATCGCTTATCTGCAGGGCACAATTCATAAAAAATTTCCGAAAGCGGTGATATTAAACACGGGAAACGTGGGATATCTTGTGCACATACCTCTTCCCGTGGAGGAAAATCTAAAGGAAAAAGATGAGACCGAACTTTTTATTCACACCCGCGTACGGGAGGACGACATCAGCCTGTATGGATTTGAAACTCTGGATCAACTGGATTTCTTTAAGACGCTGCTGGGCATCAACGGCGTTGGAGCAAAGCTGGCGATGGACATTTTGGGACAGAAAACCGACATGGTTAAGTCGGCGATTTTAAGCGGAGATACGGCTTTCCTGAGCAAAATACCCGGCATCGGCAAAAAAACGGCGGAAAGAATCATTGTGGAACTTAAAAATAAGATTGATCCGTCCAGCCTGCTTACCACCGCGACCATGAACACTCATGATATTGATAATGACGCCATCATCGCACTACTTAGCCTTGGCTACCAGCGCTATGAAATCAACCGCGTTCTTAAAACCATGCCCGACGAAATCAACGGGGCTGAAAAAATCGTTACATATTTTCTGCAGAACGTTTAATGCTTTCAAAACTAAAAAAATCACTTAAGCAAAAACAGGCTCTGCTTGTTTCCGACCGGCTTAACATTAGATATTTAAGCGGTTTCCACGGGTCAAACGCGCTGATTCTGATTACCAAAAAACAGGCGGTCCTGCTCACCGATTTTCGCTATTCCGAAACCGTAAAATCCCTGCCCAAACAAATACGCGCCAGCATCACCACCGACACCGCAACGGAAATATTAAACATACTCAAACGTGAAAAAATAAAAAAACTGCTTTTTGAAGCGGAAGACATTACAGTCGCCCGACTCAAAAGACTCAAAAAATCACTGCCCGGCATAACACTCATTGCCGAAGAGTCATTGATTGAACCACTACGCATATCCAAAACGGCAGAAGAACTTGTACTGATCAAAAAAGCCCAGCAGATAACGGAAAAAACATTTAAAATCATTCTTCCCAAAATAAAAACCGGAATCACCGAAATCCAGCTGGCCCATGAGCTGGAAAAATCCGCAATGGATATGGGCGCCGAAAAAACTGCGTTCCCGCCGATCGTTGCTTTCGGCAAAAACAGCGCCTGCCCGCATCACAATGCAGGAAACACCAAGCTTAAGAAAGGCGACATCATTCTGCTGGATATGGGTTTTAAATACAAAGGATACTGCAGTGACATGACCAGAATGCTTTTTACCGACTCCCCCACTCCTCTACAAAAAGAGGTATACATGACAGTCCTTAAAGCCCAGACCGAAGCCATAAAGAGCATAAAACAAGGAGTAAAAGGCGGCAAAGTCGACAAAACAGCCAGAGATATTATCAAAAAGGCCGGTTACGGCGACAAATTCGGACACGGCCTGGGGCACGGAGTTGGCTTAAACGTCCATGAAGAGCCTTATCTGTCAACCAAATATCAAAAACCGCTTCCGCTAAATGCGGTTGTTACCGTAGAACCGGGCATTTATCTGGAAAATTCTTTTGGCGTTCGCATTGAAGATATGATATTAGTAGAGCGCGATAAAACAACAAATCTGACCAAAGTCCCGACAAAAATCAAGGATCTTATCTTATCAATTTCCTAATTTAAAAAAATATCCAAATGAGCCCTTCAATCGCCGCAATCTTATTTCCGGGCACAAACTGCGAACTGGAAGTTTTAAGAGCCTGTGAAAGAGCCGGGATGAAAGCCGAAATTTTCCGCTGGAATGAGAGCAGAAAAAAATTGAAAGAATACGACGGATATATTATTCCGGGCGGATTTTCCTATGAAGACCGGGGAAGATCGGGCATCATCGCCTCCAAAGACCCGATCATGGATGCCATTAAAAAAGAGGCTGAAAGCGGCAAAGTGGTTTTCGGCATTTGCAACGGAGCCCAAATTCTTGTTGAGGCGGGACTGATCCCCGGACTTACACCCGACCAACTGACAATGGGGCTGAACTGGAATCAAAGAGTACATAAAGGCAAAATTCTTGGTGTCGGATTTTACAACGACTGGATTTATATGCGAAGTGATGCCAAGAAAGGACGTAGCGCATTTAATAATTTTGGGAAGGATTATGTTATGAGAATCCCTGTGGCCCACGCGGAAGGCAGATTTACAATTCGCGACACCAAGATTATTGAAACTCTGATCAAAAACGACCAGACCGTATTCCGCTACTGTGACGAACAAGGCAAAATAATTGAAGAATTCCCGGTAAACCCCAACGGCGCCGTCTACAATCTGGCGGGTGTATGCAACCCCCGGGGCAACGTTATGTCTTTGATGCCGCATCCGGAAAGAACCGAAGTTTCCGGACAACCCGTATTTGATTCCATTGCGGCTTATCTTAAAGGAAAGTACAAAACCATTCCTGTAAAGAACAAACCCAAAGTGGAGATATCGGTTTTGGGAGACAATGTTGAAAAACAGAAAAACAAGCCCGATATTGAAATACAAGTGGAATTGATTATCACGGACAACGAAGAACGCACAATTGAAAACGCCATGAAAAACCGCGGTTTTAAAAATCTTAAATTAAAAAGAAAAATCTATTACGGAATATCCTGCAGAGATAAAAAAGATTTAAAGAAGACAGCTATAAAACTGATAGAAAGCGGCGAAATAGTCAATCTGAACAAAGAAATACCGCATATCATTATTGGAACCAAAGAATATTTGTACGAAAAAAATCATAGCGACCTTCACGAAAAAACGGAAAAAAACGATCACCGCGGATTTGAATATTTTGTTCGCGATCTGGAAAATTTTGCCGGCAAAACGGTAATGTCAAAACTGGAAACCCATTTTGACAACAAAGAAATTGCGGGAATGGAAAAAGGAATAATGTGGACTATATATTTAAAGAAAAAAGAGTCAGTTGATAAACTGATAGACACCTTCATCTTTCACAATCCCAACGCAGCAAAACTTATTGCCCTGAATTAATCACCTTTATTAGCATGTGTGGAATATTTGCATACTCGGGTCCAAAAGATAATGCCGCTGAAATTGTAATTAACGGCTTAAAAAAGCTTGAATACCGCGGATACGATTCATGGGGTATTGCATTTACCGAAAATTCGCACATCCGGACTTTTAAAAAAGT
Organism: Candidatus Altimarinota bacterium; assembly: GCA_041738505.1. GTDB lineage: Bacteria > Patescibacteriota > Gracilibacteria > UBA1369 > UBA1369 > JBGSPQ01. Next base: position 56,963 of record JBGSPQ010000005.1, read on the forward strand.
GGGTAAAATCGGTCAATTCAATCTTAATGAAATACAATTCGCGCCGGCCACTCTGGCCATCGGACATTCAAGATGGGCCACACACGGCGGCGTAACCGAATCAAACGCCCACCCTCATACCGACAATAAAAATAAATTCGCCGTGGTGCATAACGGGATAATAGAAAATTTTCTGGAATTAAGAGAAAAACTGCAAGCCAAAGGATATGAATTTAAATCCGAAACCGACACCGAAACCATCGTTCACCTGATTGCGGAACATTCCGAGGGAAAAGACTTCCCGGAAGCTGTCAAAGAAGCACTTAAAGAATTAAAAGGAAGATACGCCATCCTGGCAATAAGCGCCGATGATCACAGAATTGTGGCGGCCAGAAGAGGATCACCTTTGATTATCGGGGTCGGCGAAAAAGAGCACTTTGTGGCTTCGGATATTCCCGCATTCCTGGAATACACGCGGAACGTGATGTACATAGACGACAATGAGATGGTTGTAATCAACGAAAAACCCCATTTTTACAATTTGACCTCCGGAAAAGAAATTGAAAAAAGAATTGTTGAAATAGAATGGCAGGCCGAAAGTGCGGAAAAAGGAGATTTTAAACACTTCATGATCAAGGAAATTATGGAGCAGAAAGAATCCCTTTACAGAGCCATAAACCAGAAGGACGACGATATCAACCACATTGCCAAAGCCATTAAAGAGGCTTTTGGAACTTTTTTCATCGGATGCGGAACGGCGGGCAAAGTCTGCCACGCGGCATCATACATTTTTTCCAAAGTTGCCAAACGACACGTGAACGTGGTGGTGGGATCCGAATTCCCCAGCTATCAGGATTTTCTAAAAGAACGCAGTCTGGTTGTGGCCGTCTCCCAAAGCGGCGAAACCGCCGACACTCTGGAAGCGATAGAAGTCGCCAAACAAAAAGGGGCCAAAATACTTTCCATTGTAAACGTGGAGGGATCCACCATGGACCGCATGTCCGACTACACAATCCATATCAAGGCCGGCCCGGAAAAAGCTGTCGCATCCACCAAAGCTACAACCTCACAGATCGCTATATTGACCATGCTGGCTTATGCCTGCGTCGACCAACTGCAGGAGGGCAAAAGACTATTGATTGAAACCGCCGGACAAATTAACGACATGCTAAATCCGCGTTACGTGGACCATATCAACGAACTGGCCAACAAAATCAAAGATTTTGAAAGCATGTATGTTATCGGCAAAGCTGTTAATTTCCCGATGGCGCTGGAATCCGCAATCAAACTACAGGAAGTATCCTACATCCACGCGGAGGGATTTGCCGGAGGAGAACTCAAACATGGCCCGATCGCCTTAATAAGCAAAGGAACCCCCTGCATCGCACTGGTGGCCAACGACGAAACCCGCATGGATATTTTGAACAACGCGCAGGAAATCAAAGCCCGCGGCGGATACATCATTGGTGTTGCACCCCAGAACGAAAATGTTTTTGATTTTTGGATCAAAGTACCCGACGCCGGAGTGACATCCCCTATCGTCAACATCATTCCGATTCAACTTCTGGCTTACCAGCTTGCCGTACTCCGCCAAAACGATCCGGACATGCCCCGCAACCTGGCAAAGAGCGTCACAGTTAAGTAGAATCCGTCCCCTCTTCACATCTCCTTTATATAAGGCCGTTTTTTTGATATAATAAATTGATTATCAATTATAAATAAACACAAATGACCAACGCGGATCCGACACTTGAACAACAATACGAACAAGCCATCACCGCCCACCGGGATTACCTTCTACATCTGCAAAACGCTTTTAATAAGCATTGCGACGACATTGCCGAAAAAACTGCGAACCAGCTGAAAAATGTGCCCGAAAACGATAAAGAAACGCGCAAAAAAATATATGGTGAACAGAAACAGGAATTGGATAAAGGTCTTGTAGAACTAAAAAAAGAGATCTCCGACAGCTCAACCAAGCTCCGGAAAAAACTTGAAGAAATAAACCTGCACAGGGAAAACCGGGAAATCAAAGAACTTGAAGACATGATTCAACATCTGGAATCAACCCCAACCGAATCAAAGAAAAAATGATCAACAAACGCACCAAAATCGTCGCTACAATAGGACCCGCTTCCGAAAAAAAGGCGGTCCTTAAAAAAATGGTCCGCGCGGGAATGAATGTGGCAAGACTTAATTTCTCGCACGGTACATATAAGGAATTCAGACAAATCATTTCAAACATTCGCGCGGTGGAAAAAGAACTGGGCATCCCCATCGCCATTTTGCAGGATTTGCAGGGCCCTAAAATCAGAGTGGGCGAAATGCCCGAAAAAGGAGTGATGCTGAAAAACGGGGGAACGGTAACTCTGACAACAAAAAATATCACCGGAACCGACAAAGAAATCCCCGTTCAATATAAAAAACTGTACAGCGATGTGGGCGCGGGAGACCGCATATTGATTAACGACGGAATGATTGAACTGCAGGTAATCAAGGTGCAAAACAAAGACATTGTCTGCAAAGTGATCACGGGGGGGCAGGTTTTCAGCAGGAAGGGAATCAACGTTCCAACCGCTTCAATCAGCGCCAATCCGGTAACTCCAAAAGATAAAAAAGATTTGATCTTTGGACTGCAAAACAACGTTGATTTTGTTGCCATGTCATTCGTAAAAGACAACAAAAACATAGAACAACTGCGTGATCTGATCCGCCAAAAACACGGACAGGCCAAAATCATCGCCAAGGTTGAAAGACACGAAGCCGTTGATAACCTGGAAAAAATCATCAAAGAGGCCGACGGGGTGATGGTGGCGCGCGGAGACATGGGTGTTGAAATTTCACCCGAAAAAGTTCCGCTGATTCAGAAAAAAATGATCCACCTGGCCAACATCCACGGCAAACCGGTAATCACCGCCACCGAAATGCTTCAGTCAATGATAGAAAACCCCCGACCGACGCGCGCCGAAGTCAGCGATATCGCCAACGCAGTAATAGATAATACCGACGCCATAATGTTATCCAACGAAAGCGCTGTAGGTAAATTTCCGGTTGAGGCTGTAAAAATAATGGCAAAAGTTGCAGCTCTTACGGAAAAAGATATTCAAAAACACCGGCATTTTTTACCAAACAGGCTGTTTACGGGAAAATTCCCCGTATCTTACGCCACCTGCGCCAGCGCAGCCAAACTGGCATCCGACATCAATGCAAAACTGATTGTTGCAATCACATATTCCGGATTCACGGCTCAGCACATATCAAAACACCGGATATTCATACCAATAATTGCCATCACGCAAAACGAAAAAGTCCGCAAACAACTTCAACTGGTATGGGGAATAAAACAAGTATTCATCAAAAAATTCAGCCTTTCCAGACCGGAAACCGCGGTTAAACAGCTACTGCTAAAAAACAAACTGGTAAAAAAGAACGATAAAGTTGTAATAATTTCCAACGCCAGCAACAACGAAAAAACCATTTCGACCCTGATCATGGACACGGACAAATAAGGTTTATATAATCAAATAAACCCTTAAACTCAGTACATGATCATTTTGGGACTGGATCCGGGCACCGCCACAACCGGTTTCGGCGTAATCAACTGCACCGACGGCAACCTGAAACTGCTGGATTACGGCTGTATTGAAACACCCAAACAAGATGCCCTCCCCGAAAGACTCCGGCAGATCGGCAACGACCTGAATGAAATAGTGAATTTGTGGAAACCAGATACAATCGCCATAGAGGAACTGTTTTTCAGCAAAAATGTCAAAACCGCGATGACCGTGGCCCACGCCCGCGGAGCGATAATGCAAAAATTGGCGGAAGAAGGCTGTGAAATCCACGAATATAAGCCCTGCCAGATAAAAGATGCGGTCTGCGGATACGGCAGAGCGGACAAAAAGCAGGTACAGCGCATGGTCAAGGTAATTCTGAATATGGTGGAAATCCCCCGCCCCGATGACGCCGCCGACGCATTAGCTGTGGCAATCTGCCACTCAAATGTAGTACAATTCAACAAGCGCATGGAAGCACAATAATTTTTTTATGAAACAGATCCTCTCAACCTTAATGGCTTTCATAATTGTCCTGTTCCTGGGGCTGGTACTCTACGTTTTTGAAATCTTCCCGTTCAACCCCGGAGGCCCCTTTATAGAAAACAAAACACCGGTGGAAACCGGTACGACTGGAGACACCCCACAACTTCCGGACTTTTTACAGGAAAGCGCCGAAGGCGACAAAGTGGCCAGAACAAAGTCTTACACGGAATACATGAACCGCGGAAAATTGCTTTTTGACCAAAACTACCATTCCCTTGCCATCTCCGAATACGAATCCGCCTATAAGGTCAGCCCTTTAAATCCGGCCCCCCTTATCCAGATAGGAATTATCCACTTCAGTGAAAAAGATTACATCAAAGCCAAACTCAATTTTCAGGAGGCGCTTAAAATAGATTCCGACAATCTTACGGCAACAATTTATCTTGGACGGACCCTGATAGCCGAAAGAAAAATTGATGAAGCGAAACTGCTTTTTGACGAACTGACAATTCACAACCAGGAATCCAAATTTTATCAGGCTTTATTGACGGCCTATCAAAAGGATCACGGTAAAGCCAAGACTCTTCTAAACGAAGTTATAGGCATCAACACCAACCCCGAAATCAGCGAATATGCGCGCAATTTTCTTGCCGCCTATGATGAATTTGATTCAAGCCAGGGGGGAATGGACATTCATTTAATCACCCTTCTGGCCAGAAGCTGTGTAAACGCCGGCGAATATGACATCGCCATTCCAATGCTGTTTGAGGTGCTTCGCCTAAAAAAAGATTACCGCGACGCCTGGATCATTTTGGGATATTCTTATCTTAGTCAGGAAAAATTCAACGAAGCGGTTGACGCGCTGGAGGAGGCCAGAAAACTTGATCCGGAAAAACCACAGACCGCTTTCTTTTTGGGCATGGCTTACTACGGACTGAACAATCCGGAAAAAGCGGTGAGCGCTTTTGAACTGGCCAAGAAAAACGGTTACGAACCTGTCGTGCAGGTAAACCAGAAGCTTGCCGAAATTTACCTGCAGATGAAAGAATATCAGAAATCGGCCGATAATTTTGAAGACGTGGTGGGATTATACGACCAGGATGTTTACTATTATGTTAAGCCGATATGGATTTATATTGACCGGCTGAATCAGCCCGAAAAAGCGATAGCGCTTGCCAACAAAGCCGTGGCCGCCCACCCCGACGAAGCCATGAGTTACAATCTGCTGGGATGGGCTTCAATTTCCATGAACAGACTGAATGACGCCAGAACCCTGTTGGATAAAGCACACGCCATTAACCCCAAGCTAGACGCCGTTTATCTTAATTACGGCCTCCTGATGGAACAACAGGGGGACCCCGCCGGTGCGCTGGGTTATTACAACGAAGCTTACAAGCTGGGCAACGGCAATTCAATAAGCGAAGTGGCCGCCGAAAGATACAACAATATCATTGGCAAATCGGAAAATATTGATTATTCTAACTTAAAAGCTGACACACTAAACCCATAAAAACATGGCCAACACTTTAATATTGATTTTGATTTTTCTTTTCGGCGCAAGCATCGGAAGTTTTTTAAGCGTGGTTCTTTACCGCGTACAAAACGGGAAAAAAGGCATAGTGTTCGGTCAATCCTACTGCCCGAAATGTAAGAAAAAACTGGTTATTGTGGATATGGTTCCGATAGCAAGTTATGTGATGCTGAGAGGAAAATGCCGCCACTGTAAAAAAAGCATTTCCCCTTACTATTTCTTCCTGGAACTAATTACCGGACTTGTTGTTCTCTCCACATTCCTAAAATTCCCGTTTGTCATTTGGCTGCTTGACGGCACCCCCATCCCCGATCTGCAAATGCTCGTTCAATTTATTTTTTACGCTACATACGGCTGCTTTTTTGTCGGGATTTTCTTTTATGATTTACAGACAAAAAAAATCCCCGACTTGTTTTTATTTCCTCTGCTTGCCGTAGCCGCCATTGGCACTCTCCTGATGGGCACCCCCGACATCATCAACGCTTTGATCGCGGTTGCCGCGGCACTGTTGATTTTTGGCGGACAGATTCTGGTGTCAAAAGGCAAATGGCTGGGCGAGGGGGACTTGTATCTGGCAATCGCCATCGCCCTGATACTGGGCTGGGAAAAATTCCTTATATTTGTGGTTCTAAGCTATTTAATAGGTGCCATGACCTCAATCCCGCTGCTGGTCATGAAAAAAACCGAATTAAAATCGGCAGTGCCCTTCGGACCTTTTATGGTACTGGCGGCGTTTCTCTGCATTTTTTTTGGTAATGAAATCATCGCCTGGTATCTTCAGGGCATATATTTCTAAATTTTATGAAAAAAGAAAAAGTTTACCTGATGATTTTAGACGGTTTCGGCAAGGGTAAAAAATACAAAGGAAACGCCGTGGAAAAAGCGCGCATGCCCAACTACCGGAATTTGGAAAAAAATTATCCGCATACTCTTCTTAAAGCCTCCGGTAACGAAGTGGGTCTGCCCGCCGGTGCCATGGGCAATTCCGAAGTGGGCCACTACACGATTGGCGCGGGTAAGATTGTTTATCAGGCCTACGAAGAAATCAATCAAAGCATAAAATCCAAGAAATTCTTCCGAAACAAAATTCTTTTAAAAGCCATTAAGACGGCCGTCCAAAAAGAAAAGCCACTGCATCTTTTGGGTATGATTTCGGACGAGGGCGTTCATTCGCACGTGAACCACCTTTTTGCTTTGATGGAGATGGCAAAAAAGCTGAAAGTCAAAACCATATACATTCACGCCATTACGGACGGACGCGACGTCCCCGAAAAATCGGCCGACAAATTCATCAAACAAATTCAGGCAAGGATTAGAAAACTTAAACTGAACGAGGGAAAATCCACATGCCGGATTGCCACAATTATCGGCAGATATTATGCCATGGACCGCGACAACAACTGGGACAGGGCCCGCGTGGCATTCGATTTACTAACGCTGGGAAAAGGCACAGTGGAAAAGGAGCCGCTGACGGCGATTAAAAACGCATACAAGGGAGGGGCGGAAACGGATTATTATATTAAGCCCGTTATTTTGGAGAAAGACGGATTGATTAAAGACAAAGACCCGGTTATTTTTTTTAATTTCCGCACCGACCGGCCAAGACAGTTAACATACTGTTTTACCGGCGAAGAAAAAATCGGCTTTAAACCGGCCAAGAAAATCAACCCGAACCTAACGGTCTTCGGGGAGTATTCGGAAAAAGCACCCGTGGTTTTCCCCGCCCCGTCGGTAAAAACCAATCTTCCCAAAATACTTGAAGCCGCAAAAAAATCACAACTCCATATAGCCGAAACCGAAAAATACGCGCACGTGACCTTCTTTTTTAACGGTCAGGATGAAAAATCCTACAAAAAGGAAAAAAGAATCATGATAGACTCACCAAAAGTCCCCTCCTATGACATGAAACCGGAAATGGGCGCCAAAGAAATAACCACCCGCGTGCTAAAAGAACTGGATAAAAATTATGATTTTATCATTCAGAATTTTGCCAACGGCGATCTTGTGGGCCACTCCGGAAATTTGGAAGCCACAGTAAAAGCCTGCGAAACTATGGATGAATGTATCGGGAAAATTTCCCAAAAAACCCTCAAAAATGGATACCATCTGTTAATCACCGCGGATCACGGCAATGCCGAATATATGATTTATGAAAAAACCAAAGAAGCCTGCCCGTCGCACACCACAAATCCCGTACCATTTATAGTCGTTTCGGATAAATACAAAAAAGCAAAACTGCAAAGAAAAGGCGGACTAAAGAATATCGCCCCCACCGTACTGGCAATCATGGGAATAAAGAAACCCAAGGAAATGACATCTAAATCACTCTTATCATGAAAGCGGTAATACTTGCCGGAGGCACCGGCTCAAGACTTTGGCCCCTGAGCAGAAAAAGCACGCCCAAGCAGTTCCAGAAACTGACCGGCAACAAAACCATGCTTCAGGAAACCATAGAAAGAATCGGATTTCTAAAACCCGCGGACATTTATATATCCACCAACGGGGAATATAAGGACATAGTTATAAAACAAAGCCGCCCCTACAAAATACCTTTAAAAAATATCATTGTGGAACCGGCCCTGCGTGACACAGCACCATGTATCGGACTGGCCGCGCTCTATGTGGCCAAAATAAATCCCAATGAAGTGATGAGCATAATATACGCCGACCACCTGATTCAGAACAAAACCGAGTTCGTGGAAAAACTTAAAATCGCGGAGAAAATCGCCCTAAAAGAAAACACTCTCAATATCATTGAAGTAAAAGCCAAATTTCCCAACGTCAATCTTGGTTATGTAAAAATCGGCAAACCGTTAAAAGAAATCGGAGACACCGAAATCTATTCTTTTGAAGGATTCACCGAAAAACCCACTTACGAAAAAGCCAGAAAATTTTTACAATCATACAAATACCTCTGGAATACGGGTTACTACGTCTGGAAAGCGGGTACAATCCTGAATTACTACAAAACCCACCAACCGAACACCTACAAACATCTTTCCGCGATCAAAAAAGCCTTAGGCACAAAAAACGAGTCAAAAACAATAGAAAAGCACTATCCCCTCTGCGACAAAATTTCCATAGATTACGGAATCATGGAAAAAGTCGATCCGAAAGTTGTACGGATAATCCCCGCTGAACTGGGATGGAGCGATGTCGGAACCTGGGAATCCATCATGGAGGAGCTACCAAGAAATAAAAAAGGTAATCTTGTCAAGGCTGCGCATCTGGGAATTGACAGCTCCAACACGCTCATTTATGGTAATCCAAACAAACTTATAGCCACAATCGGAGTGGATAATTTGGTGATTGTGGACACAAAAGATGCCCTACTGGTGTGCCGCAAAGACCGCAGTCAGGACGTAAAAAAGCTTGTGGAAAAGCTTAAAACCACTAAGTACAAAAACTTAACCTGAAAACGAAAATGGAACAAACACCTGTAAAAATAAAAGAAAAACCCTGGGGACGGGAAATCTGGTTCGCAGACATTGCCGGATACGCGGGAAAAATCCTTGAGGTTAAAAAAGGCAAACGTTTATCCCTTCAATACCACGAAAAAAAAACCGAAACCCAGTATTTGATGACCGGCAAGGTAATCCTGCATGTGGGCAAGGATCCCGAAAACATGCAACAGGTGGTATTAAATCCTGGTGACAAATACGATATCTTCCCCTATACTGTCCACCGCATTGAAGGGCTGGAAGACTCACAGATTTTTGAGGTTTCCACCTCCGAACTGGAAGACGTGGTACGAATTGAAGATGACTATGGCAGACCAGACAAAGGCAACCACGAAGAGCTTGATTCAGAGCTCCACAGGCAATCGCTTAATCAAAAATAACAATTTAAAAATCTTTATCCCCTTCACATACCATGAAAAATAGAAAGTTTCTCCACATAGGAATTATAATTTTGGCTGTTCTTTTTTTGGGATTTTTTGACCTGCCGGCGGATACTCAAAAGCAACTCATTCCCTTCACCCCGCAGGAAATCACCAACTCCAAAATTCACCTTGGCCTGGATTTGCAGGGAGGAGCCCAACTTGATTACAAAATAGATTTGCGCAACGTGCCCGAGGATCAGAAAACTGCGGTTATTAACGGAAATCTTGAAGTCATAAACAAAAGAGTAAACAGCCTTGGCGTCTCCGAACCGAATATTTACACATCCGATTTCGGTGATGAAAAGCACATTATTGTTGAACTCGCGGGTATCAAGGATCTGGAAGAGGCAAAAGCGAAAGTGGGAAAAGTGGTGCAACTTGAATTCAAAGAACTGAAAGAACAACAAGAAGACCCGGAACTGGAGGCAAAAGTTAAAGTGCAGGCACAAGAATTCCTGAACACGGTAACGGCCGGCGGGGATTTGAAAGTTTTGGGACAGGAGGAAGCGCAGGCCAATCCGGGAAAAGTCTATTTTAATGAAAGCGCGGATTTTATTTATAAAGATGAGGCGCCTTTTGCCCTGACAGAGAAATTATTTGCGCTTGAAGCCGGACAAACTTCCAGCGAACTTATTGAAGACGCAAGCAGTTACACTGTTGATGCAAGCGGTAACCTGGTTCCCGGACCAAAATCGTTCCACTTAATAAAAGTCACGGAAAAGAGAAACTACGACCGCACCACCGAATACCCGCGCGAAGTGGCTGTCAGCCATATTCTGGTTTCATATAAAGATGTCGAGGGGGTTGACGCCGCCATTACCCGCACGGAAGATGAAGCAAAAGCCAGAGCGGAAGAAGCACTTGCCAAGGTTAAAGGAGGCGGCAATTTTGCCGAACTGGCCAAAGAATATTCGGACGACCCCGGCTCCCGCGAAAAAGGAGGAGTGTTGGATGAACCTGTTAGTGCCGGCGGAGAAAAATATGTTAAAGAATTTGAAAACGCGGCGGTTGCTTTTAAAAACGTCGGGGAAATTTCCGAAATCGTTAAAAGCCCATTCGGATTCCATATAATCAAAGCGGATGAAATTGCGGAGGCCAGAACCGAAACCAAGACAGAACCGCAAATAAAATACATAGACGTGGCCTTTTCCGCCACCCCGGATCCCTGGCAGGCGACCGGACTGGACGGACGCCATTTTACGCGCGCCGATGTGGAATTCACACCGACCATGAGCCCCTACGTGTCAATCCAGTTTGACGGGGAGGGAGCCAAAATGTTTGAAGATCTGACCAGAAAAAACATTGGAAAACCGATAGCAATATTTGTCGGTGGAGAATTGATTTCCTACCCCAACGTCAACGAAGTGATCGCCGGCGGCCAGGCACAAATTACCGGACAGTTCACTCTTGATGAAGCAAACAATCTGGCGGAAAACCTGAACACGGGAAAAATCGCCGCGCCCATCACTCTGGCCGGACAGTATACAATCGGAGCGACACTTGGCCAAAACGCTCTTGAAAACAGCGTAAATGCGGGCTTCTGGGGACTTCTGCTGGTTATCATCTTCATGATCCTTTACTACAGACTGCCGGGAATTATTGCCTCATTGGCTCTCGGAATTTATGCGTCCATACTGCTGTTCATGATCAAAGTATCCATGCCCATTATGGCGGCCCTGCTGATTTCGGTGGTGCTGTTTGTGATATTGATTCTAAACATATTAAAAAGCCGTGAATCCGGAGTGGAAAAATCCATTTCCGCGGTATTGGCATGTTTCGTGCTTTTCTTCCTGACTTTTGTGCTGGCAACCCCGATTGTGCTCACGCTCGCCGGTATAGCCGGTGTGGTACTTTCAATCGGTATGGCCGTTGACGCCAACATTCTGATTTTTGAACGTATCAAAGAAGAGCTTAGAGACGGCAGATCGCTTGGGGCCGCCATTGAAGTGGGATTTGAAAGAGCATGGAGCAGTATCCGCGACTCAAACTTTGCATCGCTCATCACCTGCGCCATTCTTTTCTACTTCGGCAGTTCAATCATTCAGGGATTCGCATTTAACCTGGCCGCCGGTATTCTGGTCTCCATGTTTACCGCCATCACGATCACTAAAACATTTCTGGAAGCAACGGTTAACACCAAGCTGGCAAAAAACCTTTGGTTATTCGGAGGCACCAAGAAAAAAACCGGCAAACTTTTGCCGATTGTCGGAATGCGAAAAATCAGTTATGTATTATCCTCCGCTTTGATTCTGCTCACATTGATAGGTCTGCCGATTTTCGGCTTGAGACTGGGTCTTGATTTCACGGGAGGCACACTGATGGAAATGAAATTCACTGAACAGACCGATTCTGCAAAAATTATGGCCGCACTGGAAAAGAGCCAGCCGACGGTTAACGAAAAACTGGCCGGAGCCCATGAACAAAAAGTTACCGAACTGGAAAATCCGGTTCCTCCGACATCGGACGAAACCGCAACAGACAATTCCGGAGAAACAATTGAACCTCTGGCCTCCAAAACCCCAGCACTGACAGCCGAAAAAGAAGTATTGGATTTATCCAAATCAAAGATTGTACCCAGTGAAGAGGGTTTTATCATCAAAACCCCTCACATCAGCGCCGAAGCACACGACTTTCTGATAATTGAACTTAAAAAGGAATTGGGGGAATTTGAAGAAACCCGCTTCTCCACCGTCGGCGCCACCGTCGGCGAAAGTCTTCAATCCAGAGCGATTCTGGCGGTTATCATAGCCTCCATTATGATTGTTCTGTACATTGCACTGGCGTTCCGCAGAATACCCAAATACATCGGCAAATGGAGATTCGGTCTTACCGCAATTGTGGCCCTGATTCACGATCTTGCCATAATGCTTGGCGTTTACATTTATCTTGGCATCTTCCTTAACGTGGAAGTGGACGCCCTGTTTATCACCGCCATGCTTACCGTACTTGGCTTCTCCGTTCACGACACCATTGTGGTATTCGACAGAATCCGCGAAAAACTGAAGTACCAGAAACGCGAGGAAACCTTTACGGACATTGCCAATCAGGCCCTTAACGAAACCATGGCCAGATCGATTAATACATCTTTCTCCACTTTATTGGTCCTGCTTACACTCTTTCTATTTGGAGCGGACAGCATCAAGTTCTTCGTCCTTTCTTTGATTGTAGGTATCGTTGCCGGAACTTATTCTTCGATATTTATCGCCACCCCCCTACTTGTTGACTGGCAGTCCCGCATCCGCAATAAAAAACAACTAAAATAAATTCAATCAATCCTCAAAAATACTTCGAATCCCAACATAGACTCCGAAGTATTCTTGAGTTATGCTTAATACATGAAAAAATGTTCCAAATGCAACATAAGCAAAACCGAAAGCGAATTTAATTTCCGCAATAAAAAGCTGAATAAGCTACAGAGTAGCTGCAAAGTATGTTCCCGAAATGCAATCAAAAAACACTATGAGAAAAACAAAAAGTATTATTTGGAAAAAGCCAGAAAAAGAAACCAAACTCAAAGAACATCAATAAAAAAATTTCTCTACGAATACCTTAATGATAAAATGTGCATTGACTGTGGTGAAAAAAACCCGGTCGTATTGGAATTTGACCATAGAGATGATAAACTCATGGCGATATCAACAATCATAAAAAAAAATTATCCCATTTCGACTGTCAAAAAAGAACTTCTTAAATGCGACATAAGATGCGCAAACTGTCACAGAAAAAAAACAGCAAAGGATTTCAACTGGTATAAACATATACACGCCTCCGTAGCTTAACGGATAAAGCACTGGTCTTCGGAACCAGTGATGGGGGTTCGATTCCCTCCGGGGGCACCATATCGTAACCCTTCAATTATGTCGGGAGAATACATACAGGCGGAAACAATTGATGAATATTGGGACAGCCTGAAAGCCATTTACAATCAGCGCAGTACGGAATGGGAGGACCTTACGGCCGAACAATATGACGAAATTGAACATAGCGAACGTGAAGACAGCGACAATCACCTTAACAATGAAAGACTGGGCAAAGACACAAACGTCATAGATCTCTGCCATTATAAATACCTGCCGGATCGCTACGAAGCCTACCACATCCGCATCGTCCATAAAGACGGCACCGACCGGGATCACTTCTTCAAAATCAAACTAAGCGAAAAAATAGATTAGTTCTTTTCCGCGTATTCCCACATTTTCGCATAAGAACGCAGAGATCTTTGCTGTCGGGTGTTGTTCATAAGCATGCAAAGCGCATTAAGCCCGTGGTTAATATCACGATCGGAACAATATTCGTCGCATACGGACTTCATCAGCAAATCCAGTACTTCAAACCACAGACCATCATATTTGTGACTTTTGATCCCAAGATCGTTTCGCAAAGAAGCGGCATTTCCGCTCTGAACAAGACCGGCCAGTTCAACCCTATTCACATTTACATATTTATAAAGAGCTCCGGTTGAAATCGCCGCCAGATCAAAAATTTCCTCAAAATCGGTGTCATATTTTGCATCTTCAATCTTAAAAACCTTTCGCAGAGCCTTCGGACCTTTGCTTTCCACAAGACCCGTGAAAAATTCCATATAGTTCATAACCGTTTTCTTTAGCACACCCTGTTTTGAAACCAGATAATCAAACATTTCCACCCAATCCTTTTCATTATCATAAGCCATTATTTCCTTAAGCTTGTCTGGGCCCTCCTTGATAAAAGTTTCAGTCAAAAAAACATACCGCTTTTCCATGGCCGCTTTTAATATCGCCATGGCCTTTTCATAAGGTCCCTGCTGCATGTTTGAATCTTTATACATTGATTTATTTAATGGAGGTCTTTATAACATATTTAACTAAACTTGTCAATACAGAAAACCGCCATTTTAACCTTCAACCTTGTAGAATAAAAACACTTAAAAAAACACCCATGCCAGAACCCAAAAAATCAGCTAAAAACAAACAAAAACCGGCTATGGAAATCATTCATCCCCAAACCGAAATCAAGCTAAAAAAAGGCCAAATAATTGAAATCACCCCGGATATGGTTATTGGTGATGTGATTATGGCTTATCCCGAAGCCGGACAGGTTATGCGCGAGATGGGTATCCATTGTGTGGGATGCCACGGAGCCGCTTGGGAAAGCATAGAGGAGGGGGCCGCGATCCACGGCATAGATCCGCAAGAAATCTGCGACAACATCAATGAAACAATTAAGAAAACACGTCTAAACAATAAAAAAAAGAAGTGAGCGAACAACCGAAATACACCGAAGTACTGCTTTTTCAAAAAGTGGGTCCGGAAAAAGACACCCTGACTTATTCACTGCCGCAAACCGGAGAATACAAAACCGGAATGATTGTGGAAGTGCCTTTAAGAAACCGTCCGGTTAAAGGAGTGATTTACCGCATCCACAACGATAAACCGGAATATAAAACCCGCGAAATCAATAAAATCGTGGAAAACGCGCCCCATCTGGAAAACTGGCAGATGACCCTGCTTGATTGGATGGCGGATTATTACTTTTGCCCCAAATTTAAAGTTTTGCGCCTGTTTGTACCCGTTTCCATCGTACGTAAAAAAAGAGGGCTAAAAGAATCCGCGCCCGACGTTTCGGACGACCCTTTTACACTCAAATTCAGACATCAACTTAGCGCCGACCAGCAAAAAACGCTTAAACAATACCGCGAAACAAAAAAGAAAGTATCGCTGCTGCACGGGATCACCGGTTCGGGAAAGACAGAAATATACCTTCACATTGTGGAGGACGCACTCAAACTGAACAAACAGGTTTTGATTCTAATACCGGAAATTTCGCTCTCACCGCAAATGCAAAAACGCTTTGAGGACCATTTTCACGAACAGACGCGCGTCATTCACAGCCGTCTTACGCTAAAACAAAAAGAGGAGGCCTGGCAGAGTATTGCCCGCGGACACACCAAAATCGTCATCGGATCCAGATCTTCGCTTTTCGCCCCTTTTAAAAATTTGGGATGTATCATGATTGACGAAGAACACGACCACTCATATAAACAGGATCAGGCGCCGCGTTACCACACCGTTACAGTGGCGCGGGAAATGGCAAACCTGCTGGATATAAAAATTCTAATGGGAAGCGCCACCCCTTCCATAGAAAGCTATCATGCGGCCAAAACGGGAGAATTTGAACATCTGCATTTATCCGAGCGTCCGCAAAAAGGCATTTCTCTGCCCCACACCCGCATTGTGGATTTAAGAAAAGAGATTTTAAAGAAAAATTTTTCCATTTTCGGGACGGAACTGCAGGATCTGCTTACTGCCCGTCTTAAAGAAAACGAGCAGGCCATTTTATTTTTAAACAGGAGAGGAGCCGCTTCGGCGGTGATCTGCCGGGTATGCGGTTTTGTTTACAACTGCGGCAAATGCGACATCCCCATGACCTATCACAAAAAGTTCTCGGTTGAAGGAAACACTTATAACGCCGAAAGACTTATCTGTCACCACTGCGGATTGATTGATAAAGTTCCGCTAAGCTGTCCCGTCTGCCAAAGCCCGTACATCAAATACATCGGACTGGGAACCCAGCGGGTGGAGGAGGAACTTAGAAAAATGTATCCGCTGGCAAGAGTGATCCGTGCCGACCGCGACACCACGCAACAACGAGACAGTTTTAAAAATATCTTTGAAACTTTCAAAAACGGCAAAGCCGACATTCTGGTCGGCACTCAAATGATCGCCATCGGACTGCACCTGCCCAAGGTTAACCTGGTGGGAATCGTGCTTGCCGACATGGGCCTGACTCTTCCCGATTTTAGAAGCGGGGAACAGACTTTTCAGTTGATTACGCAGGTGGCGGGCCGTGCTGGTAGAGAAACGGCGGGCGAAGCCGTAATACAAACCTACCTGCCCAACCACTATGCGATAAAGGCCGCGGCCCGCCACGACTTCATCGGATTCTTTGAGCAGGAGATCAAAATCAGAAAGGAACTGAATCAACCGCCTTTCAGCAGTCTGGTTAAAATCACAATCAAAGACCAAAACGGCAAAAAATGCTTACAAAGAACGGAAAAAATCGCCGACATGCTGGAATCGCAAATCAACAAAGCCGCCGCAAAAACCGACTCCCCACCCGCCATCGCCGTAAACACCTACCCCGCGCTCATCCCCAGACTAAACGGCGTTTACAGATGGCACATTCTTTTAACAGGCAAAAATCCCTCCAAAATTCTAAAACAACTGCCCCCGGCCGACCTGCGGGACCTGATAATAGACGTGGATCCCGCATCCACGTTGTAAGCTCTTGTCTGGCGGCCGCAAATTAACTAAACTCTAAAACATGAAAAGAATTCTTTCCGGCATACAATCAAGCGGCACTCCCCACCTGGGCAACTACCTGGGTGCGATGAAAAACCACATAGAAATGCAGGACAGCTTTGAAACAATCATATTCATTGCCGACCTGCACGCTCTTACAACCGTCCGGGATGCCGATAAAATGAGAGAAATGACACGCGAAATCGCCATTGATTATCTGGCTCTGGGGTTAAACCCCGAAAAAACAATCTTCTTCCGACAGAGCGAAGTCCCCGAACACAGCGAACTGGCCTGGATCTTTAGTTGTATCACCCCCATGGGACTTTTGGAGCGCGCCCACGCCTATAAAGACGCCGTGGCCAAAGGCATGAAAGACTCAACCGCCGGACTTTTCACCTACCCGGTTTTAATGGCGGCCGACATTCTTTTATATAATCCCGACCTTGTGCCCGTGGGCAAAGACCAGAAACAGCACGTGGAAATAGCCCGCGACATAGCGGAAAAATTCAACAGCACCTTTGGCGAAACATTCAAACTGCCCTCCCCTCATATTCCCGATGAAACCGGTTATGTAATCGGCACCGACGGCGAACACAAAATGAGCAAAAGTTACGGCAACGTGATTAACTTTTTCGCTCCGGAACCCGAACTCAAAAAACAGGTCATGAGCGTAAAAACCGACTCCACCCCTCTTGAAGAACCCAAAGACCCCAAATCATGTGCCGTTTTCAAATTATATTCCCACTTCGCATCCAAATCCGAACTGACCGATCTGGCAAACAAATATCGCACGGGTGGTTTTGGATACGGCGAAGCAAAAAAAATCCTATTCCAAAAACTGCTTGACGAATTCGGTCCGTATCGTCAAAAAAGAATTGAACTTATGAATGATTTGGGATATGTTGAACGGGTACTGAAAGAAGGAGCAATAAAGGCAAGAAAGGAAACCCAAAAAGTGATGGCCGACGTTAAAAAACTCACCGGCCTGAACTTCAAATAATTGACATAAAGTTTACACCGTTCATGAGGGAGACCAAATACATATTTGTAACAGGCGGAGTCTGTTCATCTTTAGGTAAAGGCATTGCAACTGCCTCGATCGGTGCTCTCCTCAAAGCCTCCGGGTTCAAGGTCTTCACAATGAAGCTTGACCCCTATTTAAACGTGGATCCGGGCACCATGAGCCCCTTTCAGCACGGTGAGGTTTTTGTATTGGATGACGGTGCGGAAACAGACCTGGATCTGGGGCATTATGAAAGATTTATCGGCGAGAACCTAAACCAGTATTCATCGGTATCAACCGGTAAAATCTATACCGAAGTACTGGCTTCGGAACGAAAAGGCACATACCTTGGGGGAACCATCCAAATCATTCCCCACATCACCAACGCCATCAAAAAGAGAATCACCGATGCCGGCAAAAAAACCGGCGCAGATATAGTACTCGCGGAAATCGGCGGTACCACCGGAGACATAGAAGGATTGCCATTCCTTGAAGCCCTAAGACAACTGCGCAACGACCTGGGCTACGACAACACACTCTTTGTCCACCTTACTCTGCTCCCCTATCTGATGGGATCAAAAGAGTTAAAAACAAAACCCACTCAGGCATCCGTGCGCGAACTGCGGGCAACGGGTATCCAACCCGACTTTATTCTGGCCCGTGCCGACTTCCCGATTAAAAAAGAACTGCTCAAAAAAATAGCCATGTTCTGCGATGTGGATGAGAACCACGTTATCCCCGCCCCCACAATCTCTTCCATTTACGAGGTTCCTTTGAAATATCAGGAAAACGATGTGGCTCAGAAAATCGGAAGAAGATTAAAACTGGGGGAAATCAAACCCAAAATTAAAGACTGGGAGGAACTGGTGGAAAAAATCAACGCCAAACGGGAACCAATTAAAATCGCGCTCGTGGGCAAATACACCGGACTGGACGATTCCTATTTGAGTGTGATTGAATCATTAAAAATCGCCTGTTACCACCAGAAACTGGAATTAAGCCTGACCTGGGTGGACAGTGAAAAACTGGAAAACAAAGACCCGGCCGCCTGGGAAATGGTTGAAGACGCGGACGGCATAATAGTACCGGGAGGATTCGGAATCCGCGGCACAGAAGGCAAAATCATGGCCGCAAAATACTGCCGCGAAAACGAAAAACCCTATCTGGGGTTGTGTCTGGGAATGCAAATCATGACCATAGAGTTTGCCAGACATTTATTTAAAGACAATAAATACACCTCGGAAGAATTTGATGAGGAAGGCAAAGTCTCCTCCAAATATTATGTGATTCTGTTTATGCCCGGACAATACAAGGAAAAAGACAAAGGAGGAACTTTAAGACTGGGAGCCTACCCGTGCAAAATCACCAAAGGCACCAAAACATATGAAATGTATAATAAAGAGATGATTGATGAACGACACCGCCACAGATACGAATATAATAACAAATACCGCGATCAGTTGGAGAAGGGCGGACTTATAACTTCGGGCATTTTCCCGAAAGGAGACCTTGTGGAAATTGTGGAACTCCGCGACCATCCCTTTATGGTGGGCTGTCAGTTCCATCCCGAATTTCTATCCAGGCCATTGAGCCCGCACCCTTTATTCAGCGGATTTATCAAGGCCGGCTATCGGCACAAAAATAAGAAATAGCCATGCCAAAATACAAATACACGGTAATCAATCCCGACAATAAAAGCCTTCAGGGGACAATTGCGGCACCCGATGAAGCCGGTGCACGCAAAGAACTTAACGAGCTGGGATTTTCCATACTCTCCATGGAGGAGATTCCGGAAGAAACCGCCGCCGAAGGACAATCACAAGTTCCAACTTTTGAATTCGCCGCCACCGACAAAAATGCTAAAAGAGTGGTCGGAACCATCCAGTCCGAAGACGCCTACAGCGCATTTGTAAGGCTTATTACCGAGTATTCGCTTGCTGTTGAATACATTATTGACAACTCCCTGCCGGAGGCAAAAAAAGAAAAAGAACGTGCCAAAGGCTCGTCCGAATTTTACTCAAAATACGAGGATGAAACTCAAAAAAACAGAAAAGTCACCACCGATGAAAAAGATCTGAAGGAATTTGAAGAAAAACAGATCCAGTTAAAAAACCAGATCCAATTCCTGCTGGATAAAATCACGGGAATTTTAAACGAATACGAAAAAATCATAAAACCGGAGTCAAAAGTAAAAATCAAAGAACATGTGGAAAAAATTCTCCGCATCCGAAACAGCACCAACCTTGAATATATCCGCAAAGAAGCGGAAGACCTGCTCACCTACCTGCAAAAAGAGGAAATTCTTCTGCAGGAAAAAGAAAGGATGATGGAAAAAACCAAAATCATCGTAGAGGCGCAGGGCATCATGATGCAGTTAAAAAAAACCAAATCGCAGGGGGATGTTAACATCACCGAATCTTTAAGAAAATGGTACAACACACACATTCGCGAGGTGGAAAACCCCAAACCGCTGGATAAATTTCTGGGACACATCGTCGCCTTCTTAATCGGGGCTAATCTTGAAACCCCGGAAATTCTGGAATTGAAACGTAAAATATCAACTCTAAACATCCAAATAAAAGAATTTGTCAGTCTTTATTTCCATGGCCCCTCTCCCGAATATAAAAAAGAAACTATCAACAGCATCAAACGCCTTTGGCAGGACCGCAAAAAATACAAGAAACTGCTTAAAGAGGAAATTCGCAGGGTTAAAGCCTTAATGAGAGCGGAAGGAAAGGAGACGGTCGGCGACAAAATCCTCAAGGAGCTGTACGGGTTTACCGGCTGGCTTCTGGCCTTCTACCTTATCTACTATTTCGCATCCATTTACGCAGTTTCAAAAAATTTCGGACTCACGGAAGTCCCTTATTTTTTCTATATCTACCGCTCCGCATTTTTAAAGTACTTCCTTGCCACCCTGTTTTTATTCCACAGCGCCCTGAGCCTGAAACTGAACATCTTTAAACACAGCGCCGCAGCCACTGTGGCCATTCCCCCGGTTTTTCTAATAGGAGCTTTTCTGATTTACTTTAACTTCTGAATTACTCATGTATCCCCTTCTGCTTGAAATCGGGCCTGTAACATTTTATTCACTGTGGATTTTTGTAGCGGTGGGATTCTTTGCGGCGCTACTGATCATGAACAAACTGATCAAAAAATGCCGGCTTTCCCTAAAATTCATCGCCGACCACAGCCTGGTAATATTCTTTGGCGGACTGATCATGGCCAGAATAGTATTTGTAATAAGCAACTGGCACATCTTTTTTTCCGAATTAACCACAACCAGCATATTGCAGATTTTTTACATCTGGGATAAAGGTCTTTCACCATGGGGCGGAATTTTGGGAGTGAGTCTTACTCTGGCTTTTTTCGCCCACAAAGAAAAAGAAAACGTAAAAAGATGGATGGATGTGCTTTTAACAAGTGCTCTTGGAGCCATTACCATCAGCAACATCGGGGCTTTTCTGGACGGACGAAATTACGGCCGTGAAACAAGCATGCCCTGGGGAGTAACAATTGAAAGTTCAATATATGCCGTCCCCATTCATCCCGTACAAATATACGCGGCAATTTACTGCGGACTGCTGACCTTCATTCTCATTCAACTTTTCAGCCAAAAAATCGGTAAAGAAGATGGAAAAATAGCAATCCTAGCACTGGGAGGCTACTCGGCCTGCCGCTTTCTGGAAGAATTTCTGCGCGGTGATGAAAGCCACTACTTTATGGGCATGAGAGAAGCCCAAATTTTCGCTTTACTTGGCATAATTATAAGCGCTATTCTCTTCTACGCACCTAACATCAAATCAAGATTAAAATCTAAAACTTAACGAATAATTCATGAACACTTTCAATCAGATTATCCTGTATTTCTTCTCTCCCAACCCCGGTAGAGCATTTGAATATTACTACGCAATAGGCGCATTGATTCTGGTTTTTTTCCTGCTCACATTCGGTATTTATTTCTATGCCACCAAGCACAAAGAAGACAAAGCGTTTAAAAAACTGTTCCGCAATTATCCCACAAAATTTGTGATTCTGGCGGTGCTCCTGGCCATGTATTTGTTTATCAGATACAACAACGTTCCGTTCTTTTCCATGAGATTCATGATGTACATACTGCTGATTTCATCGGCATATGTTATTTACGCGGTAATCATGACCTTTTACAAAAAATACCCCGAAGAAAAAAACCGCCGCGAAAAAAGATTGGAACAAAACAAGTATATACCCAAGAAAAAGAAGAAATAAATCCGTCCGGGACGATTATTTCGTATAGGCTTCGTCAAAATAGAGCGAATACAATTTGCCCTCTTTGACGGTATAAAGCGTTCTCCCCCGAACCATGCTTCTTTCCGCATCAAATCCGGACATGATTTTTACCGGATCAACCCCGAAAATATCATACATATACAACTCATCGCCTTTTTTAACCAGATAATGACCGTCATCGCCAAACCATCCCGCAATTTCAAAACCATCCTCATCCCGCCCGGCAAACAGCTTTTGTTTTTTCTCCGTATCATAAACAAAAACACGCCCGCCGCCGTCGGCATAAATAATTTCATTTCTACCGTTTACATAAGGAAATCCCAATAAATCCGTGGTCAATATCTTTAAACCGCCCCTGTCCACCACAAACAACTTCCGGTCACCCTCCACCCCCCTCAAAACCATCGTCACAACACCTCCCTGTACGTGAATGGCCATATTTTCATAGCAATCGGGACACTCATCCATCAGAGCCTCCCCATCACCGTTATACCACTTTCTATAAAGCATGCCGGAAGACAGATAAAAAACGTTGCCACGATAATCGGTATCAAACTGCGCCACATCTTCGGCCATCAAAAACTCCTCCAAATCCTCATATCCGTCTTCGTCCAAACTCCCGAAAGGCACCGAATACAAATTACCCCCGTTCAAAAAAAACACATACTTAGAACCGGCTTCAACCCGAATCCGTTCCGTCCCTTTTGGAAGGGCAAAAAGCTTAAACTCCCGATCGGAAAAACTTACAAACGCAAACAAATCAAAATCACGAACGCCCAAAGAATCTTCAAATCGTATCAAAAATTTTTCTTCTGGAAACAAATCATAAGGAGCAAAATCCTCGCGATACAGACTGATTTCATCGGAAACCACATTCCCGTTTGGAAACAGCTTAACAATATTCATAGCCTTTTCCCCCGGCAAAAAAGACAAAACATAATCATCCGCGTAATACAAACCCTCCCCCTCGCGAAATTCCGCAGCCTCAAACCAATAATCATCCAAAGAAGTCGGAACCGGCAGAGCATTATAAACAATGGTTACAATATCCTCTTTTACCGGCACCCGCCTCTCCCAAGGCAAAAAACCCTCCTTCTTAAGCGTCACGGTATGAAAACCCGGCAAAACCCCCTTAATCTGATAAGGAAGCGATTCCCCAACCTTTTCACCGTCCATAAAAACATCAACCTCATTTACCCTGGACGTTATATCAATAATGCTGGTCTTCTGCACGACCCTCTCCTCAAGATCATATCTGTAGCCATATGCAAAAAAAAGCGTGACGCCCGCAACGGCCGCAAAAAGAAAGATTGAAAAAATCCTTATCGCCAAACTCCCGACATTTTTAGGCATTTATTCCAGTTGCATAATTTCATATTCCACCACACCGTCCGGGATTTCAACCTTAACAATGTCACCCTTCTTTTTGTCCAGCAAAGCTCCGCCAACCGGCGATTCGTTGGATATCCTGTGCTCCAAAGGATTGGCCTCCGTGGAACCCACAATAATAAACTCCTCCGGATCCGCCTTTTTTGATGCCACATTTCTAATTACCACCTTGGTACCCAGCTGAACAGTGGCAACATGTTGTTTTTCCTCAATAATACGGGCATATTTAACTTTTTCCTCCAGTTCCACAATCCTTCCCTCAACAAACGCCTGTTCATTTTTAGCCTCCTCATACTCCGAGTTTTCGGAAAGATCACCATAGGAAATGGCCTCTTTCAGTCTCTCCGCAACTTCCTTCCTCTTAACACCATGCAAATAATCCAGCTCTTCCCTTAGCTTGGCCAGACCGTCTTTGGTAACAAGTGTGACTTTGCTTTCATCAGGCTGAACAGCTGCCGGAATTACCGTTGCTGAAGTATCCTTTTTCTTTGGCATGATTGGTAATAATTAATGATTTATTAAATCTGAAAACCCCTACGAACTGCGTATTTTCACGCTGGTGGGATGCTCCTTCATTTTCTGAAGAACTTTGGCTTCAATTTGTCTGATCCTTTCTCTTGTCACACCAAATTCATGGCCTACTTCCTCCAGAGTATGGCCCACTCCGTCATTCAACCCGAATCTCATTTCAATGATTTTTCTTTCGCGAGGGGAAAGATACTGCAACATTTCATGAATATTTTCTTTCACCAGCTGGCGGTTTGTGGCCTCCAAAGGCGATTGCGCCTCGTCATCCTCAATAAAGTCACCCAGTTTGCTGTCTTCCTCGGTCCCAACGGGAGCCTCCAACGATACAATATCCTGTGAAATTTTTAAAATATGTCTGACTTTTTTCTCGTCCATATCCATTTCTGCGGCCAACTCCTCCACCAAAGGCTCGCGTCCCAGTTCCTGCACCAGACGCCTCTGCGCATGAGTAAGCTTATTGATGGTTTCAACCATGTGGACGGGAATACGGATTGTCCTGGCCTGATCCGCAATCGCGCGGGTGATAGCCTGACGTATCCACCAAGTGGCATAAGTTGAAAACTTGAATCCCCTGTCCGGATCAAATTTTTCCACCGCCCGAAAAAGTCCGATATTTCCCTCCTGAATAAGATCCAAAAATGATAGTCCCCTGCCGATATATTTCTTGGCGATACTTACAACCAGTCTCAAATTGGCCTCTGCAAGCTGTTTTTTGGCAGTCTGGTCACCCTTCTTAATACGCCTGGCCAGATCCACCTCTTCTTTGGCGGTTAAAAGCGACACCTTGCCGATTTCACACAAATAAAGCCTGATTGAGTCGTTGGCAATCTCGCGCAGTTCCACCTGTGCAACCGGTTTTTTTACTTTTTCCTCTATTTTTGCCGCCTCCTCCGCCTCTTTTTCGGTCATATCCGGCTTGAGCACAAAGGTATCTTTGCTGTCTATAACCTCAATACCCAGATCCAGAAAAAGAGCGTAAAGCTCATCCAGAATCAACAAGTCATCCTCCACATTGGGCATCGCCTTTAAAAGCTCCTGATGAGTGACAAACCCATGTTCATGTCCTTTCTTAACAAGATCCCTCACCGCGGGCGGAAACTGTGCCAGCCTGTCATCTGAAGGCTGGGTGATAAATTTTCTGGTTTGGGCCATATTATGCTGATGAATTTTCGTATAATTTATTAAGCTCCGTAAGTAACTCCTCACAAAGCTGCCGATTACCATCTTTTTCCGCCACCATAAGCCTCCTTTTTAATTCCCCCCTCACGGCGTTCACCCTTGTTCTCTGAACATTTTCAACTAGCACCGCCATTTCCTTTTCCACCGTATCCTCGCTGATTTCACCGTATTTTTCTTCCGCATAAAGGGTTATCAAAGCTGCATTTTCCTTTAATTCATGCGGTAATACACTTACAAAACCCTTGTCGGAGGCAGGGCTGACGCTATTATAATGATGAAGGAAAGCCTTGTAAATAGCTTTTAAATCATCAGAAAAGAAATCTTCACCGATTTTTCCCGTAAATAAATTACCGACCCTTGGAAACTGCAACAGCAAGCCCATCAACGTTTCCTCCGCGGAACGCGACTTTGTTTTCAAAACATCTTTGGTTCCATTATCATTTCTCGACCGCGCCGGATGATAACCCGGAAGGCGAAAATTCTTTATTTCATCGTAAATCTGCACCTCCTTCAAATCCAAATCCATTGCCAGCCTGCGAACGTATTCATCTTTTTCAATATTACTCTGCATCTGCATCAGATGAGGCATAAAATCCTTCAAAATTCTTTTTTTGGCCGCGGAAGTATCTGAACCGTAGGCTTTAATCGTTTTTTCATATAAATAATCACCAAAAGGAACCGCCTTATCAATCACGGTAAGCAAATCGGACCCGTGTTCACGGGCATAGTCGGCGGGATCTTTGCCCTCCGGCATGGTCGCAACCCGCACATTAAAAGCAAACTCCTGCGAAATTTCATAAGCCCTGTTTGCCGCCTCCTGACCGGCCAGATCCATATCAAAAGCCAGCACCAGATTTTCGGCGAACGGCTTAAGCAAACGAAGCTGGGAAGAAGCCAGAGCCGTTCCACAGGGAGCAACAGCGTTTTTCACCCCGGCCTGATGAGAGGCAATCACATCAAAATAGCCCTCCACAATCACCGCCTCACTCTTTTCTTTGATCTTCGGCTTGGCCTTATAAAATCCGTAAAGAACGTTACTTTTATGATAAATGGCCGTTTCCGGAGAATTCATATATTTGGGATCCTGTTCCGGGCTCAAAGCCCTTCCGCCAAAAGCAACCACCCTTCCCATCCCATCCGGAATAGGAAACATAAGCCTCTGTCTGAACCTGTCGTAAACTTTATCAACAGTAGTTTCTCTTGTTATAGCCAAGCCACCCGCGACCATTGTCTTTTTAGAAAAACCCTTCCCGATCAGATATTTATAAGTCTTTTCGTAAGAATCCGGCGCAAACCCGATTTTGAAATTTCTGACAGTGTCTTCGGTGAGCCCCCGCGAATACAAATATTTCAAAACCTTTTCGCCTTCATGAGTCTCCCAAAGATTCTGTTCATAAAAAACAGCGGTAATATCGTACATTCTAAACAGTTCCTCCTTCTGCCCGCCACTCACGGCCGGTTTGAAATCGGTACGCGTTTCCAGTTTTATACCCGCTCTTTCGGCAAGAAGCTTTAAAGCGTCATTAAAGTCCACACCCTCAACCTCCTGAATAAATGTAAAAACATCACCGCCCTTATTACACCCGAAACAATAGGCAATCTGCCTTTCCGGACTTACAATGAAACTGGGTGTTTTTTCGCTGTGGAAAGGACAAAGACCCTTCAAATTATGCCCCACTTTTTTAAGCTGGACATACTGCCCCACCAGATCCTCAATGGCAATCCTGTCTTTAATCTCCTGAACAGCATCCTGCATATTTATTTCGGAACATTAAATACAAGCAACTTTTTATAACCCTATTGACCCTTTAAAAGCAAGCCCTTAATTCCGGACTTTTTTGCTTTTCCCAAGCCAAACGGCGGCACCACCCATCAAAATCATAAAAACCACCATCACAATAATCGCATAAAGCTTCTGCCTGCCTTCCAGAAACACGGCAATACCCCCAAAAACCGCGCAAAGAGCATATATCAGCATCAATGCCTTCCTGTCGGAAAGACCGATTTCCAAAAGCCGGTGATGAAGATGTTTTCTATCACCTTTCATCGGTGATTTTCCGGAAAAAACCCTGCGCAGAACCACCCAGACGGCGTCCAACAAAGGAAATCCCATAACCAGAAAAGCGGTGGCGATTTTCCCACCCGAAAATATCGCCAGAGTGGCCAGTACAAAGCCCAAAAACATGCTTCCAGTATCCCCCATCAAAATTTTTGCCGGATAAAAATCAAATATCCAAAAAGCCAGAGCGCATGAAAATAGAATGATACTCATCGTCGCCACTGGTATTTGCGAAACAATGTCATAATGAATGCCGGGACGAACGCTCAACAAAAACAAAGAAAAAGCCGCAATCACAGCAACACCACTGGAAAGCCCGTTCAGCCCATCCAAAAAATTCATTGTATTAACTATCAAAACCACCCATACAACCGTAAACAAAGCACCCAAAACCGAAATCTGATATACCTGGTCCAATGTCAGTGCGATTTTCCATTGATCAAGAATCAGCGGATCACCTAGCGGATTGGAAATGGATTGAATACCCACACCCACCGCCACCAGCGTCAGAGCCGCCAATATTTGCACAAATAAACGCAGAACGGGACTAAGCCCGCGATAATCATCAATAAAGCTGATCACGGCAATCAACGCCCCCGCCGCCAAAAAACCCGCCAGGGTCGCGTCCATCTTTACAAACAGCAAAACGGAAACAGTAAATCCCACAAATATCGCCGCGCCGCCATAGTAAGGAATCGGTTTCCTTTTAAGCCCGTACTTTTCCGGCCTGTCCATCAGACCCCATTTCGGAAACAATTTTAAAGCCGCCAGGACCAGACAAAAAGTCAGTCCAAAAGCGAACACAGCCGGCAAAATAAATGTCTCAATTCCCATATCAGGGGCATTTTAAACGCACCCGCCCCCACGGTCAACAAGCTGAGACGCGGGCTCACAAAACCAACAACTTTCGCCAATACTTAAGTTGATTTTTATGTAACTCCAAAACACCGGTACAGACACCTTCAAACATCGCCAGAATCGGCCCTTTCACATATCCGGGCTTGTTTTCTATAAAACCACCGTTATTCAAGACGTCCAATTGCGCGCGCGTCAGTTCCATCCTTGAAAAAGACTTAAACATTTCCTCCGGCCGGAGCAGATGTCCCGCAACATTCAGTTGATTCAAATCATCAAGCTTGACCGCATTTTTGACCGAATACTCTCCGTGTTTCACCCTGCGAAGCTCCTCCACATAACCTCCACAGCCGAGAATCACGCCCAGATCATGGGCAAAACTGCGTATGTAAGTTCCCACGGAACAATGCACTTTTACCGATAAGTGAGGCCAGGCATACGATTTGATTTTAAGCTCATAAAAATTAACCTTTCTACTTTTCAGTTTAAACTCCATATTCTTTCGCGCCAGATCGTATGCGCGTTTGCCGTCCACCCATATTGCGCTGTAAGCGGGCGGCACCTGTTCACGCTCCCCCGCAAAATCCGCCTCCAAAATCTCCTCAATCCGCCCCCTCGCCGGCCTCGCTCCCGCCGCCCGCTTCGCACTCCCACTCCCCTTATAATCCGAAATCTCCCCCTCCCCATCATAAGTGGTGGAAACCCTGCCCAACCTAATTTTTACCTCATACACCTTGTCCGACCCCTCCAAAAAAGGAATCATCTTGGTCGCCTCCCCAACCGCCATAATCATCAGCCCCGTCGCCAGCGGATCCAGCGTCCCGGCAAACCCCATTTTCTTGGTATTCAAAAGCCACCTCAACTTTTTAATACAAAAAAAGGATGTAATTCCCTTGGGTTTATCCAACAACAAAAATCCGTTCATAATTTAACTTTCCAGATATACGTTTTCCTTGGTTTCAAACTTTCCGGGTTTGATTTCAATGCGCATCTCTCTCCCCAAAAGATTGCGAATCACCTGTCTGTCATCCCAGGGGATCGCCTTTCCGTGAACCATCTGAATTTCTTCGGCCCCCTTGCCCGCAACCACAACCGTATCCCCCTCTCTGGCCAGCGTCAAAGCCAGTTTAATCGCCTCCTCCCGATTCGGAATTTTCCAAAAATTATCCCCTTCAACCCTGGAAATCCCCTTAGACACGTCCTCAATGATTTTCCACTCATTTTCCTCGTAAGGATCATCATCCGTCACAATAACATAATCGGAGTTCTTATCCGCGGCCGCCCCCATCTTGGGCCTTTTACCCTTATCCCTGCCACCGCCGGTCGCACCAAAAACGGTGAACAACCTACCGCGCGTAAGCCCTTTATACAAAGCAAGCAGACTCTCCAAAGACTCAACCGTATGCGCGTAATCAACCACAATATTATACTTCTGCCCACACTCAATACTCTCAAACCGACCGGGAATCACAGAAGCCTTTTCCAGCGCGTCCTTTAAAGTTTTAACATTAATATTATTCGCCAGCCCCACCGCCGCCGCCGCCAGTGCGTTATAAACATTAAACTCACCCGGGAGATTAAACTTCACATCGGCATTGTCATTGGGAACATGCAAAGTAAAAGTGGACCCGCCCGGTGTAAGATGCATGTCCGTACAAAAAACCGTCCCCCCTCCCATCCCGAACAAATATTTCCTATCCGCCAGAAACTGATCAAAATAATTAAAATGAACATCATCCTTATTAAGAATGGCTACTTTCTGAATACGCGCCTTCCTGTTGGACCTGTTCAACCTGTCAAAAATCAGCCCCTTGGCCCGCAGATAATTATCAAACCCGCCGTGATAATCCAGATGATCCTCTCCTATGTTGGTAAAAACAGCGGTATCAATATTCATGCCCCAAATCCTGTTCTGCAAAATCGCGTGGGAGGACACTTCTATAACGGCATGCGTACATCTTTCATTCACCATCTCCCTAAGCAATTTCTGCAAAGTAAAAGGCCCCAGCGTGGTAATTTTGGTCACATTCGCCCACTGCCTGTCACCCACCTGAAATTTAATCGTGGAAGTCATCCCCGTTTTATAACCGGCCTCCGTTAGAATACCGGCTATCAGATTGGTGGTGGTGGTTTTGCCTTTGGTCCCCGTCACCGCTATAACATTCAAATATCTGGATGGAAAACGGAAATACAGATTTGCCGCCACGGCCACAATTTTATGATAAAAAAGCCGAAGTGGATTGGTATCCGCAATTTTACTCTTTAAATATTTAAGCATAATTTTTTCTGATAAATTCAATATCTTTTTGAATCCGCCGGCTCAATTCCTTCAGCCCCGCGAATTTCTTCACGTCGCGAATTCTATTATACACTTCCACACTCACGGTTTCACCATATAAATCACCCTCAAAATCCAGCAGACAAATCTCCATCACCGGTTTTTGCTCATTCAGAGTCAGTCTGGGCCCGTAATGCATCGCCCCCAGATATTCCCCCCGGGATGTAAAAACCCTGCAGGCATAAATCCCGTATTCAAGATCAAATTCACCCTCAAGATTGATCGTGGGTGAACCGATTTTCCCGCCAATCCTGTTTCCTTTAACAACCTTTCCTTTCAAAACAACTTTACGTGGAGGATTTTTCTTCATGGTCGGCCGCGAAAATAATAGCTATAACAATCCAGAATAAGATGGACAGATCGTTTTTAAAAAAAGGCGTATCAAAAAGTCCGTAAATCAATATGCCGGTCAAAATGGCCGTCCCCAAAACCCTAAGTTTTGGAGCACTGTTGATTTTTGAGGAAACAAACTTTTTAAAATTGAAAGCACAACGCTTAAACGCAATAACCAATATGGCGACAAAACCCAAAAAACCAAGAATACCCGTATTCAACCAAACCGCAAAAAACAAATTGTGGGGATGAAGCATGTTAAGTTCATAAGGCTCTCGCCCCAGCAACCTTTCGGCGTGAAGTTTATACATCGCCTCGTACTGCCCCGGACCGATTCCCGTAAGCCAGTTTTCGCCAATCAATCCCGCCGAAACAGTATAAACCTCCATCCTTACACTGGATGAATTTCTTTCGTCAAACCGGAACATCGCCTGCCACTTGCCCGGATCAATCACATAAATCACACCAATCATGACAACCGTAAAAAAAAGAAAACCGGCCAAAAACTTCCACGGATTCAAAGACTGCTCATTTCTGCTTTTAAACTCCAAAAATTCAAGACCGAAATAAAACAAAGCGCCGCCCATCGCCGCAATCATGCCGGTATACGATTTGGAAGCCAGCAAAGCCAAAAAAAGCAGTAAAAAAGCCAGAATAAAAAGAGAAATCTCCGGATGCTTTTCTTTAATATCACCCCGGCCGAAAAAAGAACCGATAAACGATTTTTTTTCCTCGGCGCGAAGAGGCAGAACAATATCCTTAATCCGGATCATCATATAAATCAGCGCCGGAACGATATACAAAGCCAGATAATTGGCGGACTCAAAAGGCCCCGATGCGCGGGCGTCGGGAGTAACGTAACCGTCCGTGGATACCTGAAAAAGCGCCCACACAGCCAGTGCCACCGCCGAAAATCCGTATACATTCAACGTATCCAGCAATCTATTGTTATTCGGAATACGAGCCAAATATACAATTAAAAACAAAACCGGCGCGATTATCCATCCTTTAAGAATACCCAAAGCAGTCCTCATTCCTTCAAAAACCTGCCCGTCAAAAAAAACAATTTTGCCCTCCACGGCCACCAGCGCGACAAACGCACCCAAAACAAAAACCGCCAGCGGTAATAACAAATCGCCGTATTTCTTCAAAAAGCTTTCCCTTCGCAAAACCACCGAACTCATAGACCCGAAAACGGAACTGAAAATGGATGAGGGCATCAGATTGTTCTTGGCAAAATCAACAAGCGCCGCGGCCACCAAAGCGTAAATAACAACCTCCGGCAAAGTGAAAGGGATACCGAAAAAGGTTGCCTTAACCAAATAAAACGGAATCAATAAAGGAAACGCGGTTAACGCCCACTCCATCCTCCACAAAGCAAAGACAAAATACGCCACCGCGGCCCCTGCAAAAAGAACCTCCAGGAACATATAAGAAAATTTTTAATGTTAAGCGGACGCCTCTTCATCTTTGTTGCCAAAATCCAGAAGACCGTACGTACCGTCTTCGCGCCTGTAAACCACATTAACCCTGTTATTATCCCTGTTCATAAACGCGTAAAAATCATGTCCCAAAAGCTCCAGCTGTTCAATAGCCTCTTCTTCATGCATAGGATCAAGATCAAACTTCTTGCGCTTGGTCGGAGACACAACTTCGGCTTCTTCACCCTGAGTCGCGCTGATCTGTTCCAGAGTTGATGATGGAATCCACTGCCCCTTAACATCCCTGCGATTTTTTTTGGTCTTATATCTTTCAATCTGTTTCTTCAGTTTATCCTCGCACAAATCAATCCCCTCCTCCACAGTAACGGCTTTAACCTCCGCGCGGATAACCGAATTCGGCACATACATCGTCACCTGAACGCTCACATTTTTATTGGTTGTCTTCATTTTATTCGTCTCCACCTCCACTTTCACTTTGGTTGATTCGTCGTCGATTCTTTCTTCAAAATTGGCCAAATGCTCAACTTTTTTTGTAATGTAGTCTTTCTGTCCGTCATTCAAAGTCAGATTTTTTTCGTGAATCGTTACCTGCATGGATTTTTTATTAAGAAATAATTATTTTATATAATCACCGGGATTATATTCCATCCGTGATCTTTTCTCAATCCCGCGGTTTGTAAGGGTACTTAAGCCCGTCCACCATATCATGCAGAGCCTTTTCCGGATCCAGAGCGCGCGTAATACCGGATGCCACCAGAACCCCGCTCGCACCATAATGTATAGCCGTCTGCACATCATATTTGGTTTTCACTCCGGCGCCCACCAGCACCCTTCCCTTACCGATCATATTCACGGCATCACTAATCAGCTGAGGATTGACCGTACAAACCGAAACATCACCGCCAATAAGTTCCGGCGGCTCCACAGCGACCAGATCGGGATTTAGAGCCACCAGCGCACTGCCCGTATATGCCGTATCCGCACAGGCTACTGTAAAAAGACCCAGACTTCTGGCCAGATCCAGCGACTCTTCAATATCATCCAGAGAAAGCCTTTTTTCGGAATGATTAAGCAGAGAACCGAAAGCCCCCGCGGACTTTAAAGCATAAGGCGTCAAATGCCCCGTAAAAGGACCCTCCTTCGCAAAATCAAAATGCTGGGCCAAAACCGGAATATCAACCTCCGAAGCGATCATTCTTAAGTCCACCGCCTGCACCGCAACGGCAATACTGACATCCTTTTCCCGCGCCACTTTCGCAAGAATCTTAGCCAATTCAAAAGCCCCCTGACCCACAGCCCCGGAATAAGTCTTAAAATTGACGATAATAACCGGAAGTTTCATAAAAAATGCTGAAAAAATTCCACCCTCAATCTACCTTTCAAAAACCCTCCTTGCAAGTTTGACGCGCCGGCCCCTTTTTGCTATAATTAACAGATTCTAAAAATAAAGATAAAAACAAAATGACAAAACAAAACAAATACCATGCCGTTTACGACGACCTTTCAACGGCCGAAAAACGCCTGGTTCTTGTTAACGGCGCAGGCCCGGGAGCGGGATCCGGAGCGGAAAAACCCACCGGTGAACCCGAACAAACGGAAAAATGGCGAGGCGTGGACGCCATGTCCAAATTTGATTATGAAGCGGAGAAAGTATTCATCAACCTTGCCAAAGAGGCCTTCCCGGGAGACGAAACCCAGCAACAGGAATACGCCAAACGAATCCACGATTCACTGGTAAACCATCTGGCACCCGGAAAAACAATGGATGAACTCTGGAAACACGTAAAAGCCCAAAATTGCGACACTGTGGCAATAATTCAGGGATTTTTAAACTTCTTCAGCGGAAAGGAAAATAAAATCAACATAGACGATTTTTTTAACGTCGGCGGTTATTCGGCCGAACTTCCCGTGGACCGTGAGTACGCGGAAAACCGCGAAACCGCGATGGCGGATACCAAAACCGCGCTGGCAGACTTATTAAACGACTTAAGGTCATCGCACCCGGATCTTCCCTCATTACCATCATAATTTTGATACCATGCAAAAAATGCTAAAACAAATCATCGCGGCGCACCTTGGCGCCGGCGCCCCAATCGGCGCACTCAACCTGTTCGAAGAAAAAAGAATGGCAAAATTCGCCGGCGGAGCACCAGGCGCCGGAGCCGAAAAAGGCCCGGAAGCCAAAGAAAAAGCAAAAGAACGAACAAAACCGTTTGGTCAACTACTTGATGAGAACCTAAAAAATAACAAAAAATTTGAATCTGAATATAACCCCGATCCTCAAGAAGTAGCCATTAAACTTGCAGAAAACACCAACCCCACGATAGAAGCGAATGACATGTTGCTTCGGATGGAAGAAGGTTATCGGGAACTGCAAAAAGCCAAACCCGAGTTTACCGCAGTAAATTTTACAACATTCTGGACACAAGTATTACGTGCTAAAACCTCTGACACTCCTTCTCGTGGTCCCTGCACCAAAGTAAGCATTGAAAAGGTGGATAATAAGTGGACATTCTTATTCAAAGACGCCCAGGGAGAAATGTTCAAATTCGGCGCCGGCGATGGCGTGGCTATAGACATGACGCCCCCCGCCACACCTCCGGCAACCCCCACAGAAGTTGATAAAAAAATTGCGGAAGCCAACGCAAGAAAAGAGAAATCGACAAAAGAAAAATCAGAAAGACATAAAAACGCATTTACGCAGGACGTTGCTACAGGACGCGAAGCCGCAGAATCAAACAAAGATTATGAAATTGATAAATCAATCCTGGATCTGATTGACAACGAAAGACTTTGGCTGGACGCCTGGCAGAATCCGGCAACTGTAACAGGTATGCCCGAACTTAAACTGGCAATAACTTCCAGCTTTCCCCATTTAAAAGATCCGGACCAGATAAGAAAAGCCATCCGCGGTGCCATTGCTCACGGTTCGGATAATTACATAGATTTTGAAGATTTGATTGAGGGACTTGGTGAAAACAAAGTCAATCCTTTAAGGATGCCCTCATGGGCTTTGAGAACGGATATGCTCACGCAGGCACAGCAAAAACAGGTTCAAAAAGCACCTTCGCTATTGAAAGACACATCAGTAATCGAAAAATATTCCAATAAAGCCAGAGAAAACCAGGAAGATTTTCAATACACTCTCACATTGGCACGCGGGTTTGCCGCATCCATCGGAACACTGCCGGGAGCCGATTGCAAACTGATATCTTCAAGCGAGGACCAGGCAACCATGATCGTCACCCTTAATAATTACACCTATTATGTAACAGTTGATGATGACGGAATCATCGGCATTTTTAATTACCCCAGCAAAACCCCTTATAAGGATGATGAGGGTTATGACCAAAGCGAAAACTACGACGCGGATCACCTACTGATGGCTTTTGACGGACGCCCCGATATGGACGCGGTCATGGAGGATGATAGCGACAAACGTGATTGGGCCGCCAACAAAAAGACCTGGCGCGCCGGTATCTCCAGCTGGTTTCTGAATGCCGTACAACCCGCAGCCGAATCGGGAACCTTCACCGACGGCAGAGACCATATTCTTTCAACATACAAAGAACTTTTTAATGAAGACGGTTCACCGAAAGCGGCGCTTAAGGGAAGACGTGACATTGTGGAATGGTATAACAACGTCTTAGCCGGATCACACAATGTGATGCAGGCCATCAGCAACCTGAGCTACAACAGTGCGGAAGCGAAAAAAGTTGAATCCGAAAAAACCTTTGAAGCCACATCAAAAGATTTACAAAGAAAAAGCGCCACTCCCCTGCATAGGTTTGCCATGGGTGTAACCAATCCCGAAGCCATGAAAATGGAAACAGGATTTACCTATGAATACATGAAAGATACACTAGTTGAATACGATGAAGACCTAGCCAACGCCACCGGTCATTACCTGCGATCACTCCCGCCCGGAACAACAGCCACAATAATATATCCGACAACAGCAAATCCCGAAGGTAAGGGAAAGTATATCAGACTCAAGATCCTTTCACCCGATTACAAACCGGTGACAGCTACAATAAAGGAATATGCTTTCAATTATGGTGTGACATATAAAAATGATCAAAATGAAACAAAATATAACGCCTATAAAGGCAGTAATCTGGAAGAACATGATCCAGTGATCAAGGAAGAATTTCTGGACGCGATGAATGAACTCGGCATGCGCGAAACCACCTGGCATGATGTAATGGAAGAAACAAGGATTCTGCCCCCCGAAAGCAAACTTCATACCGTTATGTCCGCCGACTTCGCCGACGCTGCGTTACGGGAGATATTAATGGAGAGAGGGGCAATAGATGAAAACGGCAATTATAACGAACAAAAAGCTTTACAGGTTTTTGCCGCGCTGGCCACCAAGGGCCTTAGCAATCTTACCAGCCTGGCCTACAAAGAAACCCACGACGACAAAGAACTGGATGAAGTAAAAGGTGGAACGACGGAAGAAATAAAAAGAATAGAAGGTATTCTTGGGGGAAATTTATCACCTCTTCCGGGCAAAGTTAACGCCAAGGCAATTACCAACCTCACCGCGGCTGACCTACAGGATCCTAAAAAAGCGGAAACGTTACAGGAACTTATTCGCCACGGACTTATCATTGAGCTGAAAGACAGAGAAAGCATGAAAGAACGCGACATTGAAAAACAGCTTAATAAATTAAGAGAGGAATTCAAAAATGATCCGAAGGGACGAGCCAAAGCACTGGAATCAATTAGAAAGTCATATGAACAGGCGGGAAAAAAACCGCCGGAAAATTTGGAGCAGACTTTTGACCAGAAAATTTTCCCTTTGATGTTCGCTTTGGGATTTGACTTAACAACGGGAACAGTTGGCCTGGGAGTAGGAACAGGAATTGACCTACCACTTGGAGACGGCGGAACCATCCATTTGGGGACAGGTATAGGAGTCAGTCAACTGGGATTGGGCGTGGGAGTGGGCGCCGGATATTCCACCCCTAAATGGGGTCGTTTCAGCCTGACATTCGGAGTGGGCGGAGGCGTAAACGTCATTAACGGAGGTCTTTTCGGCGCACTTGGAGGCACAGTAAATACAGATTGGGGTGGAGACCGCTTTAACCATGAAACAAGAGTGGGCGTGGCTGTAGCCACAATCGGAGGAGCACCAATCCCCATACCCACCGCCCTGTTCAGCTACAAACCGGAACACGAATACAGACAGGAACACATGTGGGAGGACGCGCAAAAAGTTTTCGGACTGGAAAAAGAAACACCAAGCATGGACGACATCTCGAATAATTCGCATATCGCAAGAATGATCATCATCCGCAACGCGGAAAAAATCAAAGACATGCCGGCAAACTCCACAACCAAAGACGTGCTCAATAAAATCGGGGAAGCCAAAGTGATAGCGGATTACAAGGCCATCAGAGATGATTTAAGACTTACCGTCCTGCAAAATTATGATCCTTCACAGGCCGACTCCGGGCACACATTCGGTATCGGTTACGACTGCTCCAGCAACCGTTTAATCTTTATATGGGCGCCCAATTTTGTGGACTACAGCAGTAAAGAAGTGACACTTCGTTCATCCAAGAGCTACGAATCCATGCAACAGGAAACATCGCTGGAACAAAGCTTCCAGATACTTGAAAGACTTAAAAAAGGTGAAAAAATACCCGAAGCGGAAGAAAAAATAATCATTGCCAGCGGCGCGGCACTCCGTCTCCCCGACGGCACCTTCGCTGTAACAATGCCGTCTTCCGGACAACCGGCCGAAAAACCCCGCGAAAAGAAAGAAATGGCGGACGCAAAAGATCTGGAAACAGAATTAAACAGAATCTACAAGCCACTAGGCCTGACCGTTAAATATGATACGGCTAAAAAACGTTTTGAACTGATCATAGCCAACAAAAACGGCGATACGAATTATGAAATCGCCATGTCCTCCACCCTGGCCAACGAAGGTATTGTTCTGGAAGGAGGAAAACTTTATATCAATTCGGCATTCAGCCAAAATAACACTCTGACAATCAGACGCAGTGATTTTAGATACCCTTTCCCCAAAGAGGGCAAAATTACACACACCTTAATTACAGTCAGTGCCGACCCGCATGAAACGCCCACCGATATTTATAACGGCTCCGCAAAAGTTCTCCATGCCAGAGGCGTATCTTCCGGCAACCTAGATTGGCAGACCGCATCAGGCCCAGACAGATTCGGAACGGACATTACCAGACCGCAACAAATGCAACAGGTTAATGAAAGTCAATTCGGCACAACGGAAGACCCGATGGCATTCAAAAACGATGACCTGGAGAAACAACTGTTCGGAGAAGGATCAGTTTGGGATAAACGAACTTTGGAAACACTGGAAAGACAACCCGTCACTCCGGAGAAAGAAAAACAACTCAAAGATTTTGCCGAAAAAATCATGGGTACAGACGGCAAAAGCGGCCGGTTTGCCCTGAAATACAGACAGTTAAGCACCAATCACATGATGCTTGACGACAAAAACCCGGAACTTATCAAAGCCGTACTGGCCGAATGGACAAAAGAAAATCCCGAAGCCGAGCCGCTCACTGCAATTGAACTGCAGAAAACTCTCAACCATCTGACCAACTTAAGCTTCAGTCCTCTTAAAGGAACCACACCCGAACAAAGACAACGCGCCCTCAAAGAAAGGCTCAATTACACTCGTCAGGGACTGGAAAGACAGTTCAAAAATCAAATTGAAAGAAACCACAAAAACCACCCGGACGAAGATGATCCTCTAAGAATAAAGAGCACACCCAAAGCACTCGCCGACTTCGCCATCAGCCGTGCCTTAAAGGTGGATATTGAAAGTAATGCAAACAAAATCAATGTGGCGCAAGTTGACCGCTACATGTCATTGGCCGCCACCATGGGAGTGGAAGGAATGCGAGACGCCGGCATGACCTCCGAAGTGGCCGACCCTCTTTACAATCTGCACTTAATGCCCGAGGGCGAAGCGTTAAGACTGCCCCCTCCCGACGCTCCGCAGGAGCTGGCCGATTTGGTAAAACTGGCAGTAGACGGACTCTCTCCTCTTCCGGACATTAGACAGCTGGACACCGCCAAACTCAAAGAATTCAAAAATTCACCTCTCACATTGCAGGTATTCGCCCTGATGCAAAAGCCCGAAAGCGGACTGATGTTTGGCGCGAATCCGGAATACAGATACACAATTGCGGAAATCATGAAAAACGATGACACCATGATGGGAGAATTGGCGCTGGGCATGCCCGAAGGACAGAAAAAACTGGATGCATTAACCGCGTTCAACTCCATATTAAGAACAATCCGCGACGCCCAAATGGCCGGACAGAAAGAGGTTAACTCCCCTTTTAACGAAAATTTTTCATTCACACTGGAAATGGATGTTAAAGACGGACTTTATGAAAGATGCAAAAACTACACCATGTGGGTAAAAGAAAGAATCGGTGCAAAAGTAAAAATACCAAACGCCCCCGAACAAAACTTCGCCGGATACGCGGGTTACGGCCGCTCAACAACATCGGCGGAAGTGGGCGGAATCACACAACCTTCCACCTTATATAAGATTGACGTTGGATTCGCGGTAAAAGTTACCGACGAACCACCGCCCCCCCCACCACCGCCCCCCCCACCACCGGGAGGAGGAGAACCCACTGGAGAACCCAGTGCCGACAGCCATGTTGAGCATCCCAACTTCCAATTGGATCCAAATGCAAAAACTGTAATTGAACAGGCTGACAAAGCAAGATTGGTGGCACCTATCTTAAGCGATAATCCCGCGCCCGGAGGCAACGATGCTCTCCCAGGAGATGTATAAAATTCAATAAACTTAAAAAAATGAAAAAATTATCAATAGCAGCTGCAATCACACTTTTGATTTTATCGACATTCTCATTATTGGGTTGCCAACAAAACGAAGGTACGGACATGAACAGACCTTCCACAACGGACCTATCGGATTCCACGACAGGTACCGAAACAGAACTTCCACAAACAATTTAAAAAATAAAAATGAAAACAAAAATTGCACTCACAATCGGTTTACTGCTGATGGTCCTGTTATCGGGACAAACAGCAGCGGCAAAAGTCGGTCCTCCTCATCCGGGACCCGCCTGCGTGGAAAAATTGGTTCCATTTAATCCCACTGGAGTTGCCAATTCCAATCCTTCTTTATACGTGAAGGAATTTACAGAAACACAATGTAAAGACCACGCCCCCTACCCGTATACTCATAATCCCATATCCCAGACAGATGCGGAAACACTGTACGTTCTTCCACAAAAAGCCGCAGATGACAACGAAATTACTCATCTGGCCACTCATCATCATTTTTACCACAACACTAGTGAGGAAGACGCAAACTACATTTATAAGTCTTTAATCGCGGAGTTTGAAATTACACTAGAAAATGATGCAATCACAAACACATATACGGATGTCGCAACTCTCGTTTGTCCCACTTTTGCAAACCAGCCAGGAGACATAAATGATCCGAATTCAATCAAGGGTAAATTCTCAAGATGCGTTAACGGAGCTAAAGATCCAAATTTATTCGGCGGAACAACAATCAAACGGGATGTAAGCTCCAACGAAGTGAAAATAACCTGGAGCTTTGGAGTGGATGATCCCTACAAACGTCCTCAAAGAGTGGGCCTAAATCCCAGTGTCGATCTTGGAAACAATCCTCAAATATTTACCTGCGACACAAACAACATCAACGCAGAGTGCCGAACTTTTGAAATGTATGTGTGGATGATTCCAAAAGACTTTACAAACATTAAACAACTTTGGACCGCGACCACAACATCAAAAATTTTGATTCTTGATTTAGGACTACCAAAAAGCAAACTTTCCCAGGCAAACAACGGAAGCGCTTGGGAAGTCTTTAGTCCGGCAAATTACAATCCCGTGCCTCAAGTAAAACAAGTCTACAATGCAATAACAGACAAATACGCAACTTACTATTATGTCAATATTGGAACGGTAAGTACCATTTGGAAACCGGTCAAAACCCCCCCACCATCCTCCTACTGCACCGGACTGGAACTTTCCGGACCCGGCGAACTAAAGAAAATCGGTGATGGTTCATATGAATACGTCCCCGAAAAAGGCGC
Organism: Candidatus Altimarinota bacterium; assembly: GCA_041738505.1. Lineage (GTDB taxonomy): Bacteria > Patescibacteriota > Gracilibacteria > UBA1369 > UBA1369 > JBGSPQ01. The sequence goes on from JBGSPQ010000005.1 coordinate 98,175, forward strand.
ATCGTTTAACGTTCTGCCCAGCTTTTCCAACGACCCCGTGCCTTTGGATTACCGCTGGAACGCCAAAGAGTTCACAATTAATTGGGGAGATATGGGTATTGGTTCGACTCCCGAATCATCTAAAGTACAATTACCCGGAGGCAACACTCCTGTTCAGGCCAACCTGTCTCGCATGCTTTTTGCGGCCGTAGCCTCCCCCTCAAGTTCCATGTCATCGCAAATCACCCAGTCGGCAACCGGAATAACCGGCAACCTTGTCCCCTACATTGTCAATTACGGCAAATTTTTTGATTCCATCACTCAATTCCAGACCAACCCGTCATCAGGCAAAAACCCTTTTGTTGACGGAGGAAACATCATAGGCGACGACCGCTCATCCTACTACACCGGCGGCCCCGAAGGAACTCTAATCATCGTTCAGGGTGTAGATCCGGCCGCGCCCGACGTTTACGCGCCGGAAGCCTACGTTGGCAACAACTGTCAGGCCTTAATAATCATTCCAAAAGAGGTTGAGGAAAACACATGTATAGACCTGGAAATCAGCCCCAATAAGGCCGAACCGCTAACCCCGGTACCTTTCACGGTCACCCCTAAATTCAAGGATCAGACCAAACCTTTTCCTCTGGATTATTACTGGACATCAAGTAACCAGGCGCCGAGCGCCCCAAGCGCCCCCGGCAATCTGCAAATAGTTGGTGATTCGGTGGATAACATGCAACCAATGGAAATAACGCCGGAAACATCCAAAATCGATCCGGATTTATTACCACAAAACACTCAAACCAATCTGCTCGCGCAGATTCCGATGAAAGCTTCAAATATGGTGCCGATAACCTCTCCCTCCCTCCAGGCGGATTTTAACAAAGTACCTTTACCGGGAATTGGAGGATTACTTCCAAAAGTGTACGGTCTGTTTGAAGACTTTTTAGGAGCCGGAGATTTGGCCAATCCATACTGGGAAATCAAAGACAACAAAACCCATTTTACGGGAGGAACCGCAGGAACCTGGATTTCGGTGCAGGCATACGGCAAAGATAAAACGCTGTATCCGTTCTGCAAAGCCTCTCTGCAAATCCCGCCCGACGAAGAAGGCGGCGATAAATGTCTTGATGCCAGAATCGTTCGCGGACCAAATGCAGTGGATGTGGGCGACCAGGTGCAATTGGAAGATCCGATAGACGGACTCTGGGTACAGGTGGCAACCGACCCGCAAGAATACGAAGCCGATTTGAATTTTGATTGGGAAGTGACGGGAACCGGAGAATTATACGCCACTGATTCTAATTTCGGCACACGGGTAACCACAACAAATTATGCCGACCCGGTAAACTTAAACGGAGCCGCAGACGGAACACGCGTAACCGTGCAGGCTGTTGACCCGGAAAACAAACTGGAAAACATCGCCATTTGTAATGATTCGTTTGTGGTAAAAGATTCCGGCGAAGAAAACATTTGTTTAAATCTTAATCTATCAAACACCAACCCAAACTTAAAGACCGATTCATCAACAAGACTCAAAGCCTCTCCCGTTAGGGAGGACGGTACTCCGATTACAATAGTTAGATGGAGTGAAAACGGCGCGGGAGGATATGTCCTTGGTCCGTCCAGCGTGCTACTGAACATGAGCGTTCCCGGCTATTGTCCGCAACCTCCTGCAGTCGCCAACCAGTCATTCACGGCACCCGCCGAATGCGAATACATTTATTACGCCGGACCGAACGGCGGAGACTCTTTTAGAGTGGAAGCCGTCCCCCATGACGGAGTGATTGACTGTATGTACCAATATACAGTTCCAAAAACACCGCCCCCCAGAAAACCTTACTGCGTAAATCTGGACTTAACTCCAAACTCAATTAACCGGGGCACCAGAACCAACTACATAGGAAAAGCTTACTTTAGCAATGGAATAACCTACAACGTAGACGTTGCCTGGTCCGGACAAAACGGCACATTCAGCAACAATTCCACATTTGAATTGAGAAAAAATGTTCCCTCATCCGGATTCGCCAATTACTTCAACCACTCCCCCGCCAATTCTTCCGGACGAGTGGAAGCGGCTGTAACAAGAGCCTACGGAGACGTAAGCCAGGATTTCGGATTCTGTAGCGAATCCATCCAAATCCCCGAAAGAGAAGACAAAGACGAATGCACTTATCTTTACTTAAGATGGCCGTACGACGGACTTGTCTGTATCGGCACCGACCACGAAGGCAACTTTATCTGGGGCAAAAACGGCACCGAAGGGCAGCCTTCCAACGAACTCTGCATAGAGGCAACCAAAGACGACGAAATATCCGTTGAGGCAATCGGCTACGAAGAAGTTTGTAGCGACGAATACATTCCAGACGAAACCCCTCCCGAATACAAACTGGAAAAATGGGTTAGTATAAAATCAAAAGACGATAACTGGACCAATAAAACCGTCACCATTCCTCAGGATCGCACGGAAGTCTGGTACAAACTGGTCTTCACCCCCGAAGGGGAAACAACCGCTGTAATTACCGATACAATCAGCGGAGATGGATTTATAATCGCGGAGATTCTGCCGGTGGACGCCGAAGGAAAACCGGTACCGGGTGTAATAAAATATGATGAAACATACAAAGTCTTTGAAGATGGATTCGGAGAACTTGAATCCTGCAGTGATTCGGATCTGGAAGAAGATGAGGAACCCGAACACTGTTACAACGGAGACCTTGGCGACTCAGACGGCATTGAACTGGTAAAAGTCAGCGGAGCCGTTTCAATCCAGTACTCCGCCACAGTGGAAAGCGCGCTAAACCCCGAGTACAACGGAGGCAAGGACATCTGTAAAGACGGCATAGTCTGTGAAGAAAAATACAGAAACCGATCAAGCGCACACATCACGTTCCCGGAAGATTTAAGAATCCGTTCCAACGATATAGAAATCCAGATCTTCTGCCAGTATATCCTTACACAGGCGGCCGGAGACATCTTTTTGGAGAGGGATTTGAGTTACGGAATTGATATCCAACAATGCTCGGAAATATCTTCCAGCCCGGGAATAGTAATTACGCCGGGACTGCCAAAACCAACGGAACTGGGATCCACCGGTCAGGGAGATACGGAAATCTTTACTGTCAGCCACGAACTATGCACGGCCGGATTGGCCGGAGATCTACCCGCCGAACTGTTAAACATTTACGGACAGGACGTTGTACCCAGACTATCCGGACAAATCTGCGAAGTGCGTCTGCCCACAGGAGAAGCCTGGAAGCAGACCTTCATTACCAACAGTATTGACGAAAACAAAACCAGACTGTCCAGATGGGGCGCGGATGTTAACAACGATCAGAAAATCATTTCATTCCAAGAGCAAAGAATTCAAGATAACAGCGTATACCATATCCAAGGTGGTGATCTGACAATGGCAACAATTGATACATTAAACGACGGCCAGGGCGCCAAAACCTTCATCATTGAAGACGGCGACCTGATCATTGAGAAAAACATCACATACGGAAATTGTCCTGATGCTAACTGCACGGTCCGCGACACCGCTTCACTGGCTTTCATTGTCTTAAACGGCAGTGTTTATATAGACCCAACCGTCACCGAAATCGCCGGAGTGTTCTTTGTACAGGAAGGCGACAAGTCCGCAGACGGCTACAGACAAAGATCAGGAAGATTCTTTTCCGGCACGCAAGCCGACTTTGAAATGGATTCTTTTGATACATTAAAAGTAACCGGCTCCCTTTACGGAGATATAGATCCGCTGTTCGGCAACCGCAGATACGCCGGCGATCCGATATCCGGAGAAGGTGGTGTGGTAATCCGCTTTGACCAGCGCATCATCCTAAACACACCCCCCGGCCTGCGCGACGTACTGAACCTGACCCAGACCGAAGTGGCCAGATAAAAATTCATCAATCCATAAAAACACCCGTCCATAAACCGGCGGGTGTTTTTAAAACATAGAAAAAACTGGTGAAATCTTAAACACGATGATAACATTTGCTTCCCGGAACCAAGACTCACAATGCAAAACATCTACCTTTTCCACGGCGAGGACAGCTACACGTCGGGCAAAAAAGCCCTTCACTGGCGGGAGGAGTTTGAAAAAAAGTACGGAGACCTGAACACCGAAATCCTGGAAGGGGAAACTCTGACAGCAGGTGGATTCATGGAAGCGGTAAACACACTCCCCTTTTTGAGCGAAAAAAAATTCATTATGGTTGGAAACGCGTTTGCCCATGCACCCGCGGAAGAACTAAGGTTAATCGCCGAAAAACTGGAAGAAGTCCCCGATCACTGCGTGGTTGTATTTATTGAAAGAAACAAAGCCGACCAAAGAACACTGCTTTTCAAAACACTCAAAAAACACGGACAGGTAATGGATTTTTCCCCGCCGGACGAACACCACCTGGTTGGATGGATAGTATCCGAAACCCAAAAAAAAGGTGGAGTAATATCCTCAAGAACAGCCGGACACCTTGCCCAAACCGTCGGCCCCGACCTTTGGCAGATGAGCCAGGAAATAGAAAAGCTGATTATCAACACAAACGGCCGTGAAATAACCATCAACGACGTAAACACCCTGGCCAGCCCCAACATAGAAACAACCATCTTTATTCTCACCGACAATCTGGGGCTAAAAAAACGCAAAGAATCGCTTCAATCCTTAAAAAAACTGATAGACAGCGGCGCCAACCTTATCCCCTCCATCTTCACAATCGGCGGCCACTTTAGAACCCTGATTCAGGTAAAAGATTGCCTTGGTAAAAACATGCAGAAACCGGCAATCATCAAAAGACTAAAAAAACACCCCTTCGCGGTTTCCAAAGCCATTGATCAGTGCAAAAATTTCACTCCGCAGTCACTGGAACAAATCTATCAAAAACTGCTGGAGATTGATATTGCCATCAAAACCGGCAAAATCAAAATGACAACCGAAGATCAGTCCGAACTGCGGTTGTCACTTGAAAAAATCATCGCCGACTTCTGCGCGTCCCCCGCGCGTTAATAAATTTCCATATACCGATCCCTTTCCCACCCGGAAACGCTTAATCTAAAGCTATCCCATTCGGAATGCTTGGCCGCCAGATATTCCTTGAATGTATGTTGTCCGAAAACATTTCGCATAAGATCACTCTTTTCAAACTCTTCCAGTGCCTCACCCAAAGACCCCACCAGCCGCCCAATCCCCTTTCTATCCAATTCCGCGTCCGAAAAGTGATAAATATTCTCTTCAACCGCATCAACAAGTTTGTATTTGCCTTTGATTCCGGCCAGACCCGCGCCAATCATCGCCGCAAAAGCCAGGTAAGGATTGCACGACGGATCCGGACACCTTAACTCGCAACGGGTGGCCGAAACATTACCCTCCGTATAACGAGGAATCCTGATTAAAGCGGATCGGTTCTTGGCCGCCCAGGCGATATAAACCGGAGCCTCGTATCCGGGAACCAGCCTCTTATACGAATTAACCGTGGGATTAATCACAGCGTTCATTTCGCGCACATGCTTAAGCTGTCCCGCCATATATTGCCTCGCCAGTGTGGAAAGATGATATTTCTTATCGGTTTCGGAAAAGAACATGTTTTTACCGCCTTTAAACAAACTCTGATGCACATGCATACCCGAACCGTTAATACCGTAAACCGGCTTGGGCATAAAAGTGGCGTGCAGACCGAACCTGGCCGCCGTTTCCTTAACCACCCATCTCAAAGTAATCGCCTGATCCGCCATGGAAAGAGCATCCGTATATTTGATATCAATCTCATGCTGACCCTCCGCCACCTCATGATGCAAGGCTTCCACATCCAGCCCCATCGCCCTCATATTGTGAGACATCTCCCTTCTGACATCCGCGGCCTTATCCGTTGTCTGATCAAAATAGCCCGCTCTGTCATGAGGCAACAACCTTAAAACCCCATTCTCATCCCTCTCAAACAGAAAAAATTCCAGCTCGGGCCCCAGATAAATATCATAACCCATGCTTTTCGCCTCTTTTAAAATCTTTTTCAAAATATAACGGGGATCCCCCTCAAAAGGCGATCCGTCCGGCATATAAACATCTCCGATAATCCTGGCGGTGGACCCGCCGTTTTTTGTCCAGGGCAAAACCGCAAACGTGCTCAAATCGGGCTTTAAAAACATATCGCTTTCGCAAATCCTGGTAAAACCCGAAATGGAAGACCCGTCAAACCAGACATTTCCGTCAATGATTGATTCCAGCTTATCCACGGGAACCGTAATCGCCTTAACCACTCCGTACAAATCCGTAAACTGAATATTCACAAACTCCACATGCTCCTTTTTGGCCAGATCAAGAATCATCTTTTTGGTGGGTTTTTCGGGCAGCTTTGTGTACATGGAAAAATTTTTTGTTAAGAAATAAAATTGAAAAACGATTCAAAACTTACCCGCGCTTGTCCACACAATCAACAGCTTATTTAAGGCAAAAAAGTACTGTCGCCCTTACACTACATAACCGCCCGTGACACTCCGATGCTCAATTTAGAGAGTAGGATTTGCAGACTGTAGAAAAAACCGACAACAAAAATAAATTGACAGGGAAGTCAATTTAAAATGTAAAAAATATTCATAAAGGGTTACCGGTTATGATAGTATATCGCCCGTTATCAAAATAACCCTTCACAGCCATGCTTTCAAAAGTACTTGAAAATCTGGGTTTAAACTCCAAAGAGGCAAAAGTCTACCTGGCAACGTTGGAAATCGGCTCAAATCCCGTTTCCAAAATCGCGGGAAAAGCCAAAATCAACCGCGTCACCACCTATGACATCATAGAAAAACTCACAAAAAAAGGGCTTATCAGCTCTTTCACACGCGCAAAAGTAAAGTACTTCACGGCCACAGACCCAGACGTTCTGGTTACGGACTTTCAGCGCAAAGTGGGTGAACTTAAAGAGGTTCTCCCCGAACTGCAGAGACTCACGGGCGAAACGGTTCATCCCAGAGTAAGATATTTTGAAGGATTGGAAGGCATTCGCCATATTTACGAAGACACTCTCACCAGCAAAACCGAAATCCTTAACTACGGGGATTCAGAAGAAATCCGTATACACTGGCCCACTTACGATCAGGATTATGTTGCCAAAAGAGCGGAAAAAAATATTTTCCTGCGGGGGATCACTTTGGATGACGATTACGGCCGCAAAGTGGTGGAGGCAAACACCGGCTACAACCGCGAAATTCGCTTGATATCCAAAGACAAATTCAATTTTTCCAACGAAATCTGCATATATGACGACAAAGTGGCCATCATTTCTTTTAAGGATGAACTGATTGGAATGATTATTGAAAGCCCCGAAATCGCCAACACACAGCGAGCCATTTTTGGCATGGTCTGGGAATTCAGTCTCGGCACCACGGAACATGTCCGCGAGCATTCCCCTTTAAACGGATTAAAAGCATCGGACATCATCGGCAAAAAAGTATTGGATGAGGTGACAGAACCTGCGCCCGAACCCGGGGAAGAATCAATGCCGGAACCGACGCCACCCGAAACGGAATCAACGGCGGAAACAGCCCCCGAACCGGTACCGACGGAAAGCGTGGAAATGGAAACCACGGAAGAAACCAAAACGCCCCCCGAGCCGATACCGACTGAAAGCACAGAGATGGAAACCACCGAAGAACCCATCGCAGTCACCGAAACAGAAACACCCCCCCAAGAATCCACCGCCCCCACCATCGCCGAAACCCTCCCCGAAGACCTTGAAGAACCCCCGCGCGAACCCGAACCCCCCAGATCCTCAATGCTAAACAACAAAGAACAAATCCAGCTGTTTTAATATCGGCGCCTCCCCTCACAAAAAAACATCCGGCTCCCAAAACGGGAAACCGGATGTTTTCAAAATCAAATCAAATCTAAATCTTGCCCAAAGTATGTAATTCGTAAATCACATCGGCAACCTCCGACCTCTTGGTATATTGCGAAGGATAAAGATTAGCCCCCGTAAACAGACCGTTATCGTAAGAATATTTTGCGTACCCGCTAAACCATTGGCCCGCCGCAACATCATTATATGAAGTGCTGTTGTTGCTTGGCATGGTGTCGCTCAAATTTCTTAACGTCAGAGCAAGAAACTCAACACGATTAACCGCTCTCTCCGGTCTGTAGTACCCTTCATCCGCACCGGCTTCGTAACCCGTAATCATTCCAAGTTCAACACCGCGGCAGATATATTGATAAGCCCAATCCGATTCTGCAACATCCGGAAAAGGATCGGTACCGTCACAGTAGTCCTCCGCCCCGTCAAACAGACCGAAAGTCTCCAGAACAATTTTCGCCACCTGATCTCTCTGCAAAGATTCGTCGGGGGCAAAAGTACCGTCCGGATTACCTGTCATGGCCCCGATGCTCTGCAAATACTCAATGGCGTCACAACTGGAATGGCCGGCGGGAACATCTGTGTAACCCGCGCACTGGTCGGAAACATCCGTATCCACAACAACATTCACTTCTTCGGTGTCGTTGCCGATTGCATTGGAAACATACACGCGCACTGTGTAAGTTCCGTCCTCCACCACCTGGTTCAAAGCATTCTTGCCATCCCATGTTAACAGATGGGAACCGGCGGATTTAGGCTCGCTGTTCATCAGTTTTTTGAGTTCAACATCACTGGAATTCAAAACCGTCACGGTAACATCGGCATTATCACTGATGTTAAAAGCAATTGTTGTTTCATCCTGCACTCCATCGCTGTTCGGTGAAAAAGTGGTCGGACTGACTCCCAGACCGGAAACAACCGGACCGGTTGTAGGATCGGGAACCGTATAAGCGGGCGCCTCAAACGCACCCGGATCATATTGCGCCCCGCCGGCACCATCTCCATCCAAAGGCCTTGCAGTATCAAAATAATCATCCGTCACCACAGAAATCACTTTACCTTTATCAATACATTCCGAACCTTCACCCAAAGTCATGTTGTCCGGATTGGAGTAATTGGAACCTGTAAACAAAGGGTCGCAAAGAAGATTGCCATCAGTCAGAGAGGCTTCATCCGGATCCGTTCCGTTTCCATTCATGGCATTATACTCAAAAACCGATGTGTCCCCGGCAGAATGAACAAACGGCTGATTACCCGCATTATCGGCAATCAGATTGTTGGCAACTTTATTTGTACTCGCGCTCATCAAAACCGCCGCATAGGTGGCACCGGCGTTAATGGTGTTTCCGGCAAAAGTGTTGTTATACAAATTACAATTGCCGTAAGCGTTGACAACCTGGTTCACCGTATTATCCAGAAAATAGTTGTTATACACTGTGGCTCCACTGCATCCCGCGCCCGTCATTGCGGTGTTCCCCGAAAAAACATTATTGTAAACATCAACATCACCCACAAATGAAGCGGAAGAATTCAATCCTCCCCCCACGTTGTCCGTAATTTCATTTCCGTAAACCGAAGCTTTGTTGGAACCGGAAAGTTCAACAATCATGGAGTGAGCTCCGAGTCCCAGCTGATTTCCATAAAATTTGTTATATTCAACCGTAAAATTATATGAAGTCGCTCCGGTATTTTTTACATAAACCGGCGCCGAACCGCTTCCTGTCACATTAGTGAATTCAATTCCGCTGATTTTACCGTTAAGATTTTCAACCTTAAAAACATTTTCCACCGCATCGTTACCATCAATCACCGTTCTGTAAGTATCCGCATCCCTGGTGGCAAAACCCTCGGCATATCCACCGTAAATATAAACACCTTTGGAGGTTCCCCACGTATCGGCATCGCTGAATTCAAAAGGCATAGCCTCGGGAGTACCGTTTAAACTGTAATTTCCCTGCGCGATTATAATCGTATTATAGTCGGCATCGGTTTTAACTTTAGCCACGGCATCCGTGATTGATTCAAACCAGTCGGTTTTGGTGCCGGCGGGCGTTACGGACGGATTAGCTTTATCGTCAACATAAACCGCGCATGTTCCAAGAACGGTACAATCCAGGGGAACAATAACGGGTTCAAAAATCGGCATCAAAGCCGCCACCCTTAGCACCCCAACGGACATAAAAACGGCAACCATGGCCGCATATATCAGAAATTTTTTCATAAGAAAAAAGATTAAGAATATAAAGAATTAATATATGTAAATAATGCTCTCATCATTAAACTACAACGTGGAAAAAAGTTCAACGTTTCAATTACTATAAAGAAGGTGACATTTTGTGCCACTCCTTCTCCCTTTCATATGCATAGCCGATCTTTAAAAGTTCGTCCTCACTCCACTGCGGACCGATAATCTGCAAACCCACAGGCAGTTTTTTTGATGTAAATCCACACGGCAGACTCAACGCCGGCACACCCGCGCAACTGACGGGAATGGTAAACACATCGGCCAGATACATGGAAAGCGGATCATCCTTTTTCTCCCCGATTTTAAACGCGGGAAAAGGAGAAACCGGCGCCATCAAAACATCTACATCCTTAAACGCTTTGTTAAAATCCTCCCTGATTAAAGTTCTCACCCTTTGCGCCTTTTTATAATACGCATCGTAATATCCTGCAGACAAAACATAAGTTCCCATCATAATTCTTCTTTTGATTTCATCACCAAACCCCTCACTGCGTGTTTTATAATAATAATCAATCATATCCTTAACCTCGCCCGACGGCTTGGACCCAAAACGAATTCCGTCAAAACGCGCCAGATTGGCCGAAAGCTCGGCCGGCGATGCGATGTAATAAACAGCTACACCATATTTTGTATAAGGAAGACTGATTTCTTTTACCGAAGCCCCCATTTTTTCGTACTCGTTAACCGCGTCCATAATAACTTTTTTCACCTCCGGCTCCAGCCCCTCGCCAAAATACTCTTTGGGAATTCCGATTTTCAAACCTTTCACCGGTTCACCGAGTTTTTTTGTATAATCCGGAACTTTAACATCGGGAGTTGTTGAATCTCGATCATCGTGCCCGGCAATTTCATTAAGAATCAATGCCGCGTCCGTGACCGTTTTTGCTATCGGCCCCACAGTATCCCACGAAGACGCGAAAGCCGTGACACCGCTTCTGGAAACTCTTCCGTACGTAACCTTTAGCCCCACCACTCCGCAAAGCGATGCCGGCTGGCGAATGGAACCGCCCGTATCCGTACCCAAAGAATAAACACACATGTCGGCGGACACCGCCGCCGCCGAACCACCCGATGACCCACCCGCCACAGTATCGGTATCCCACGGATTTTTGGTCACCCCAAAACTGGAATGTTCCGTGGAAGCCCCACAGGCAAATTCATCCATATTGGTTTTTCCGGTCATCACCATCCCCGCCTTTTCGAGCCTGTCCACAACCGTGGCATTATAAGGCGGAACAAATTCCCTGATGATTTTTGAACAGCAGGTAGTTCTTGTTCCCTTCGTATTAAAAATATCCTTAAGAGCCGCGGGCACACCCAAAAGCGGTGAGTTTTTCCCGCCCCCGGCAAGTTTTTTATCCGCCTCTTTGGCCTTTTTCATCGCATCTTCCCTTGTCAAAAGTACATAAGCGTTCAAAATCGGATTCAACTTTTCCGCGCGATTCAGATAATCCTCCGCCAATTCCACGGCGGAAAACTTTTTTTCCTTAAACCCCCCGGCAATTCCTTCAATAGTCATTTTTTCCAACATCCGAAAATTAATTATTGGTTATTACCGGTTTCACTTTAATCTGGTTGATTTCCACGGGAAGTTCCGTCGCGGCCAAAAGCTCATCTCGCTTACACCACTTTTCCACCTTATCTTTTCTGGTCACATTGGTCAGCCCGGTAACCTGAGAAGTCGGCTCCACACCATCGGTATCCACTTCCTCCAAAATCTCCATATAACTCAAAACATCACTCAACTGCCCGGCAAAACGCGCCGCCTCGTCATCCGTAAGATCCAGTCTGGCCAGTTTGGCGACATGTTTCACTTGTTCCTTGGAAAGCATCGGCAAAATCGTTAATTAAAATGGTTCGGACTGAGTTTACAACAGAAACAGCTTGATACTCAAGTACTACGGATTTATACTTGTACGGACTATTCCCGAAAACGCATGAAAACAATTGAAAACATCAAAAAAGTGGCGCTGGTTCTTTTCGTTGCACTGGGCATCACACATATTGTTTCGGGACTGATGTTCAGCAACGGATACCTTAAAGAAATCAGTTTCATCCTAAACAGAAGCCTTGATATACCTTTCGCCATGACCGCCGTGATTTATGCCGCCTCCGGCATTTACCTGAACACCCCGGAAAAAAGCAGAAAACCGCTGGGCATCGGACTCATTGTAATTTCGCTTCTCATTTTTATCCTTTTAATCTATATTAACCTCCTCATTCCGGACAAAGTATCCCTGTCCGAACTATAAACCCCATGGAAAAAGACCAAAAACGGAATAACGGAGAAAAAAAACTGGTAATGGCATTCGGCACTTTCGATTTTTTCCACGACGGCCATCACCATTTTCTAAGCCGGGCAAAAGAGCTTGGGGATTTTCTGATAGTGGTAATCGCCCGTGACAAAACCGTGCGCCAGATTAAAGGTGAGGAACCGGCCAACAACGAAAGAAAAAGACTGAATAAAGTAAAATCAAAAGGAGTGGCGGACAAAGTAATATTGGGTTATCATAAGGATAAACACAAAGTCCTTCGCAAATACCGCCCCGACATCATCGCCCTCGGATACGACCAATACGTATTCACCCAGACACTCAAGAAAACCCTGATAGACCTTAAAATGGACACCCAAATTCACCGGTTGGAGGCTCACTTTCCCCAGGTGTACAAATCCTCGCTGATCAGAAGACAAAAAGAGGAAGACCTTAACGGAGAGGAAGCCGTCATACCGTCCCGCGAACTTAACTACAACCAATGAGCCAGGTAAAAAAACTAAAAATCAACGACCGCCACGGAAACTTCTTAATCGCCTTCTTTAGAGGTTTGAATCTGGGAATGAAAAACTTCTGGAGAAACAAATTTCTTTCCTTCGCCACCATTCTGGTCATGGCCATAATTCTGGTGATTTTCAATATCATTCTGGGTATTCAATTCATCGGAAATCAGGCACTCCAGTCATTAAGCGAACGCGTGGATATAGTGATTTACCTTCGGGACGACACATCTTTTTACGATGCCGGCCAGCTGACCGATGCTCTTAAAAAAATCGGCGGAGTTAAAGAAGTGAAATACACATCAAAAGAAGAGGCTCTTGAAATAGTTGCCAAAACTCATCCGGAGACCGCCGAATTCCTTAAAAAGTTTGATATCAGAAATCCCCTGCCTCCATCAATCAGCATCACCACCGGAAGCGCCGAGGATCACCTGCGCATCCAGGAACTGTTAAGCGAAGACCGCTACAAACCCCTTCTGCAAAATTATGTCAGCGATGAAGTTGGAGGGGAAAACGTTATTCTTTCATCCGTGGCGAAAAACCTTGAAAACATCAGCAAATTTGTTAAACAGATTATTTTCTGGGTGGTGTTTGTATTTATTCTTGGAGGAACATTGATAGTCGTTAACGCCATCCAGCTGACCATCTTCAACCGCCGTCAGGAAATCCACATTATGCGTCTGGTGGGGGCGACGCCCAATTTCATCCGCCTGCCCTTTGTTTTTGAAGGATTGCTATATGCCGTTTTTGCGGTACTTTTAAGCTTCATCATCCTCTTTGGGCTGGGACAATCCATCCAACTGGAATCCTCAAACCTGTGGGAATATTATTCCACCCTGAACCTGCAAAGAGTAATAATATCCGAACTTATCATCGCAGTCGTACTGGCCGTCATCAGCAGTTTTTCCGCGGCCGAGCAATACATCAAAGGCAAACTCATCCTGAACTGACACAATGAGAAACCAAAGTATCCGGGGCATAGTCCTGCGCAAACGGAATATCGGCGAAAGCGACCAGATCGTCACTATTTATTCCCCTCCTTTGGGCAAATTTGAAGCATCCGCCAAAGGCGCCAGAAAAATCAACAGTCATTTTGGCGGACACCTGGAAACTCTTAACATTTGCGACTTTACGGTTTATACCAACGGCAATAAACACACACTCACACAATGCCAGTGCGTAAATTCATTTAAATTTCTGAAAGACGACCTTCATCTGTCCATGTTCACTTTCATCATTTCCGAAATTTTTTACCGGATGACACCTTCGGACGGCCACGGAGAAGACCTCTTCCTTTTACTGCTCGGAACAATATCCTCTTTGGAAAAAGGCAGACACGAGCTGATTATGGACAGTTTTAAAATCAAGCTGTTAAACGCCGCCGGATCACTTCCGGAGATCTCAGAATGCGGAGAATGTCATCACAAGTGGACCGAAGACGACATCATCTTTATGGATCCGGACGGACACCTAACCTGCCATCAATGCACGCCGTTTCCCGGAATGAAAGAAGAAATACCCTTCAACATAATCAAACTCCTCAACTACATAACAACGGCCTCCTATCCTCAGATACAAAAAATCAATCTATCCCAAAGCGAACGCCTGAAATTAAAAAATATCAGCGACACCCTGCTCCACTCCTATATCAACCTTGAACTGAAATCGGAAAAAATCGCCGGACAAATATTAATCTGACCTCTTCACGTCAATCACATTCCTGATACGATTCAGCTTTTCCATAATTTCCTGAAGCTGGCTGTTATCGGTAATTTCCAGCACCATATTCCTTTCAAAAACTTCACCTTTTTCTTCGGCATCCGAAAAAGATAGTATATTAACATTCATTTTTGTCACAACCTCGGCAATATCGCGGATCAATCCCAGCCGATGACGCGAAACCAGATTCAGCTTAATAGGAAATTTGAATTTTTCACGCTCCATTCCCCACTTGGCCTCCAAAATTCTGTCTTCGCGGGCATTCTTAAGGTGCTTGCATTTCTGCAGATGAATAGTCACGCTATGATCCCGTGTAATGTAGCCTACAATCGGCATCCCCACCCGCGGTTTGCAGCAATTGGCAAAACGATAAGGCAACCCTCTTTCCCCCGCGATAAAAATTTCGTCATCCCTGCAGTTGCCGTTTTTCTTATCCGGAATGGAAAATTTCACAGACGGCCTCACCACGGCACGCGCTCTCCTGTCTCTCATGGAAAATTCCGCTCCAAACACACTGCGCAATACAGCGGCCGGGAGTTTGGCTCCTATACCCACCTCCTCCACCAAACCAACCCGTTCTTTCATGGAAAGCTTCTGCCCCCCGTATGCACGAAAAATGGATAGATCATCATCAAGAAAAGGCTTGCCGATTTTTGCCAAAAATGTATTTAGAATATCCTTCCCGTCTTTAAAACTTTTTTCCTTGTCCAATGACCGCAGATAAGAACGTATTTTGGTTTTGGCCTGAGCCGTTTTAACAAAAGCAAGCCATGCCGGTTTGGGTTCAATTTTGTTGGCAGTGATAATTTCCACAACCTCTCCGTTCTGCAAAGAATAATTCAATGGCACAACCGCCCCGTTAACCTTGGCCAACTGACATCGGTTCCCCACATCCGTATGAACCGCAAAAGCAAAATCCACGGGAGTGGCCCCTTTGGGCAAATCTTTAACATCACCCGAAGGTGTCATTACAAAAATCCGGTCGGTGAAAACATCAATCTTAAGGGCCTCTATCAAATCTTTTCCCCCCTTCATATCCTCCTGTATTTTTGAAACGGTGTTTATCCATTCAACATATTTTTTAGCCGGCGCGGCACTTCTGCTAAGCTCTTCAACGGAATAAATATTCCTTTTATCCCTACCCGCAGTCTTCTTGGTATCATCATAAATCCAGTGGGATGCCACCCCGAACTCCGCCTCCGAATGCATTTTTTCCGTGCGCAACTGTATTTCCGTCGCATGGGAGGCATTTGAAGACAAACCCATCACCGCGGTATGCAGGCTCTGATAACCGTTTGGCTTTGGCACAGCCACATAATCTTTAAATCTGTAGGTGATGGGTGTCCACTTTCTGTGAATCAAACCAAGCACACTGTAAAGATGCTCGCTTACTTCCGCACCCTCCGCATCCGTTCTGTTCGGCAAAATCACACGCATGGCCAGAACATCGTGCAAATCATTCAAAGTGGTCTGACTTTTAATCTTAAGTTTTCTGTAAATACTGTAAAGATTTTTGATTCTTCCCTCCACCTTGGCATCAATCCCGTGACTTTGCAGGTACAACTCAAGCTCGTTCTTCATATAATCCATCACTTTTTCCTTTTCCTGCACATATTCATCCAGATCATCCTTTACATGATTATATTGTTTTGGATAAAGCGTTTTAAATGATAAATCCTCCAACCTGCTCTTCATGTTGTAGATACCCAGCCTCGCCGAAATGGGGACAAAAATATCCATTGTCTCGCGCGCAACTTGTTTCTGCTTGACCGCGGACTGAAATTCAATTGTCTGCATATTGTGAAGTCTATCCGCCAGTTTGATCATCAGAACACGCAAATCTTTGGCCATAGTAACAAACATCCCTCTTAAACTTTCGGCCTCCGTATTTTCATCCCTGGACTTTATGGCTTTAAGACTCTCAACCGCCTCCACCAGAAACAAAACATTTTCTCCAAACAACTCTCTGATTTCCTCCGGGCTACTGTTGCCTGATTTTGCATATCCGTGCAGCATGGCGGCAATCAGAGTATCTTCGTCCGGATTCAGCGACAGCAGAATATCAAGAACCGAAAGCACATGAGTAATGTACGGATCACCCGACAATCTATATCTTTCCCTGTTGATTTTATCGGCATATTCAAAAGCGACACGCAGACGATCCCTGTCCAAATCGGGTTTTAAATCCACCGCTTTATTTATGAAATCCTCAAAAGTTTGCATAAAGCTAAAACAACCACACCCTATAGATAGCTGATTATAAATACAAATGCCAAAAATAACAAGTGCCATTTATTCAGCTTCGGCCTTGATAATCAAATCAATTCCCGCACCCGGAACCTCCACCACCCGGATGCCTCGTACAAGAGCTTCGCGGTTTTGCTCAACCGCGCTGATACGTCTTTCCAGCTTTGTAAAAGCATTCTCATAATAAACAGCCAGCTGTTCCAGCGCCGCCACTCGCGCCTTAAGAGCAACCTGCTTCTGGGATGCGTCCACGAACGCTTTCAGCAGATAGTCGCTTTTTTCGGGTTCAAGACTTTCCATAGACACAAAAAAGTCCTCTTCAAATTTGTCTTTATCCGGTCCCAGACTGTTATAAGAGACCTTCAGCTCGTCAATATTGATTTTCAAAATTGCATACTTATTATTCGCCTCATCTCTCACGTCGGTAAGATCCTCAAGATACTCCGAGAAAGCATCTTCCCTTTCCGAGGTTCTATCCAAAAGAGCGTAAACATCAACATTGTAAAGATTCTGCATTTTTTGCAGAACCTCAACAAATTCAACAAACATATTCACAATCGATTTTTCATCCATCAGCTCGCCAAAGTATGTCGCGGCGGAAATGCCGGTTTCCCCCGTCTCTTTCGGCTCGGACAAGGTTCCAAAATAGCCGGCCAGCCATATCTCTTCGGGAATATAATCCTTCTGCGTTCCGGCATTGGATCCAAAAACCAGAGCGCTCTGAATACCATTTTCCACCAAAACCGCGGGATCGGTTAAATCCAGAATAATTTCCGGAAGCTTTTCCTTACCCGAAAAAATATTAATTATCGTTTCATGATATCTTTGGCCATAAGCCCAGAAACCACCCCAAATCAACCCCACCGACACCACCAGCCAGATAATAATTCGTAAATTAAATACGGAAAAGAAGACATGTCCCGCCTGTTTCATAACATTCGCCACGGCATCCAACGGAGATTTTTTTTCACCCAGCAATTCCGCGTCATCGCTACTCGGCTTTTCCACAAATTCCGCATCCAAATCGTTTTCTTCAAGATCCTCGGCAACGGAGGACACTTCCGATTCAGCTTCACTTACTTCCGCCTCCTCACCACTTTGTTCATCGCCAAGCTGTTCTTCTCCGGTGTGCTCCTGTTCATATTGTTTCTTGCTTCGCTCCATCAATTCCGCCCAACTCTCTTTTGGAGCCGGTTTGTCCACAGGTTCGATAATTGAATCAGGTTCTATTACTTCCTGTTCGGATTGATCGTCGGATGATGTTGCCGACAATGGATAAACCTGAACATTTTCTCCCTCTCTCGGAGTCTCCTGATAATCATATACAACCCGGGGTTCTTCCTCGGCCAACAGTTCCTCCACAGGAGGCTCTTCGACCAACGGTTCTTCGGCCGACGGTTCTTCCACAGGCGCTTCTTCCACCAACGGTTCCTCAACCGGCGGTTCTTCCAAAGGCGCTTCTTCCACCAACGGTTCCTCAACCGGCGGTTCTTCCAAAGGTGCCTCTTCGGCCATAGGTTCAACCACAAGCGGATCTTCGGTCATAGGCTCCACCACCGGGACCTCTTCCTCCGACGGTTGTTCAACCAAAGGCTCTTCGGCCAATGTACGCCCCGCCCCGGAATCTTCATCACGGTCAATAATCTGATCATCCCGATTGGCGGATTCAGAAACCTCCCGCGCCGGTTCTTCCACGGACGGCGTTGGAGGAACAAATTCCCCAGCAGGTTTCTTTTTTCTTCTGCGCCTCTTTTTTTTCTTGGCCACCACCTCTTCACCCACTCCCGTCATATCCGTCCGCGTCCCATCGCCCGCTACATTAGTTGACTCTCCACTCCCCACCACAGCCACCTTCTTCAAATCATCCAATTTTGCCTCCGTGATTTTTTTTGTTTCATCAATAACCCGCCTTGATGGCCTTCTCCTGCGGCGTTTTTTCTTCTTCACAACTTCATCCTTTAAATTATCGGCACTTTTGCCGGCATCCAAAAGCCCTCCGCTGTCTCCTGTTTTTTGATTATCGGCCATATATGGTTTTATTCAAACTATTATACCACAAAAAAAGGGCTTTTAAAAGCAAGAATAAGCCGATAAGAACACAAAAAGACCCCGCCTCGGCGGGGTCCCTTTCAGATCAAACAAAAAAATTTAATAGCGCATCGAAAGACCGGACAAATCAACACTGGAATAAGCCGCCCCATAGCCCAAAGATGCCACAATGCCGGACAAAACCACCATCGCCACAATAGTGACGATAATTGTCAGAATAACATTTGTATTATCCAGCTTAAATATTAACTGCAGAGCATAAAAAGTAATAACAAGCCCCCATACCCCCACAACCAGTCCAATCAGCGGAGCCAGCGAGGGAACGGCATAACCGGCCAAAACCAATACATTCAAGCCATAGGCCAGACCCATCACTCTAAAGTAGTCCGCAAACGAACCTTTCCCTTTAAACAGTTTATTGGCCACAATTGTCGTTACAAAAATAACGGCAACAGCCATCGCAGCCGCAAGCACAGCCTGAATCAAAACATGTACAATTTCGGGTCTGTAAACAACATTCATAAATTTATATCCGAAAATCAAAGAACCCAAAGGAGCGGCAATCGCACCGGCAACAAGAAAAACAACCGCGGCGGCCCCACCCTTGGCATTGCCGGCAACGGACTCAATCGCCTTCTTGTTAAGCTTCAAAATTTCCACAAACTGTTTAAAAGCCCCTCCGAAATCAACATCCTTCATATCTATTTTAGGTATCTCCATTGAAGGATCCTTGGACCCTTCCTTTGCCCCTTTATGCTGTTCCATAGTGAAAAAATATTAAAAAATACTTATTATAATCAAAAATATTATATTGAAACGGCGCCCAAAAGCAAACACTATTACAAACCATAAAAAGGCCGCGGAATCAAATCAATATACAAAAAAACAGTTTATAAAAAGCAAATACTTAACTAAAATACCTCCCTGGATACAGTTTTTACCCCTTTATTTGATTGATTATGCAGGAATTTTTATCATTGTTACAAAATAACGCGCCTGTCATCGCCATGGGCATCAGCGTTCTGGCGCTTATTTACGCCGGATATTTGATTGTTGCCGTATTAAAAAAAGACAGCGGCGACAAACAAATGACGGACATCGCCAAAGCAATTCAGGAGGGCGCAACCGCATACCTGAACAGACAAACTCTGACTATCGCCGTCTTCACGGTGATACTATTTATCATAATGGCATTCGCTCTGCCGGCCGGCAATTATAACGACGGCATTCTTACGGCAATCGGATTCATAGTCGGCGCCTCTTTTTCCGCGCTGGCCGGATATATAGGTATGAGCGTTTCTGTGAGAGCAAACGTGCGCACAGCCCAGGCCGCCAAAACAAGCCTGCAGGAAGCGCTTTCCGTGGCATTCAAAGGTGGATCCGTCACCGGTCTGGCTGTGGTGGGATTGTCACTTTTGGGAGTGGCCGGTTTCTATTATATTTTTGCATACATACTGAACATTCCAGTCGGGAACGTACCCAAACTGCTTATCGGTTTTGGTTTCGGAGCCTCTCTGGTTTCACTCTTTGCCCGTGTGGGAGGAGGTATTTTTACCAAAGCCGCCGATGTGGGAGCCGACCTCGTGGGTAAAGTTGAACAGAACATTCCCGAGGACGACCCCAGAAATCCGGCCGTTATAGCCGATAACGTGGGTGACAATGTAGGCGACTGCGCAGGAATGGGAGCCGATCTTTTTGAAACTTACGCAGTAACTTTAATCGCGGCCATGATGCTTGCCGCTTCCACTTTCACCGCCGAATTCGGCAAACAGGGAATTGAATATCCGCTTATGCTGGGGGCAATCGCAGTAGTGGCCACCATCATCGGAACTTTCTTTATCAAACTGGGCAGAAGCAGAAAAATCATGAAAGCCCTATATAAAGGAATGATCGTTACGGGTGTTCTTTCCGCCATCGGCTTTTACTTTGCCACTCAACTGTTCATCGGAGACATAAACATCTTTTACGCCACTCTGGTTGGTCTGGGTGTTACGCTTTTCATCAACATTATTACCGAATACTACACATCAACCGATTACAATCCCGTTAAAAAAATCGCCAAGTCTTCTCAAACCGGAGCCGGAACCAACATAATCACCGGACTGGCCGTGGGATTGGAAAGCACATTGATGCCCGTACTTCTGATTGTCGGCGCCATCTTCCTGGCATATTTCTTTGGAGAACATTCTGTGGTCGGAAACGGTATTTACGGTATTGCAATCGCCGCAGTGGCCATGCTATCCACAACCGGAATGGTTATCGCCACGGATTCATACGGCCCCATTACGGATAACGCGGGAGGCATAGCCGAAATGACAAATTTACCCGAAGAAGTAAGAAAAAACACCGACGCTCTGGACGCAGTCGGCAACACCACAAAGGCCGTCACAAAAGGCTACGCCATCGGCTCCGCCGCTCTGGCCGCCCTGGTGCTTTTCCAGGCCTACACCGAAGAATTGACCTTAAACGCCCCCGGCGAAGAGTTCCTGTTCAGCCTGACCGACTACCGCGTTATTATCGGACTGTTCTTGGGAGGACTTCTGCCCTTTCTGTTTTCCGCATCCTGCATGGAATCAGTTGGCAAAACCGCATACAAAGTGGTGGAAGAGGTTCGTTACCAGTTTAGAACAAGAAAAGGCATTATGACGGGCAAACAGAAACCCGACTACGGACGTTGTGTTGATATTGTAACCAAAGCCGCCCTTAAAGAAATGATCTTCCCCGGACTACTGGCCGTACTTGCCCCCATTATCGTAGGATTCCTGCTGGGGCCCATCGCACTTGGAGGACTTCTTGCGGGTGTGATTATTTCCGGATTCCTGCTGGCCTTGTCCATGACAACCGGTGGCGGAGCTTGGGACAACGCCAAGAAATACATTGAGTCCGGTCATTTTGGAGGAAAAGGCTCCGAAGCCCACAAAGCCGCTGTTGTTGGAGACACAGTGGGTGACCCCTACAAAGACACCGCCGGCCCCGCATTAAACGCGCTCATTAAAGTTATCAATACAATTGCGCTTATCATCGCGCCGATATTGGCCGGACTGATGATCATGTAATGAAAAATCTCCGAGGCGGGCCACCGGCCCGCCTCCACAAATAACAAAAAGAAACAATGGAAAGCGGTGACAAACAATCGGACAATACTTCAAACCGAAAAGTAATAGCTTCGGCTATTGATTCCAACTGCCTTATTCTGGAGGACCCGACCACCGGCCAAAAAATATCCTGGCCTCTGGATAAAATCCCCAGCCCCCTTAATCTGGGCAACGAACTGGACCTTATCCTGCAATGCGCGGACTCATCCGATTCCTTCAACCGGCCTTCAAATAGCGCCTCCGAACCTTCCAAAGAGGACCTGATGCGAAAAATGCTGGAGAAGCTGGTCAACTGATAATACTAAAAAGGCCGCGGTTTATAAGCCACGGCCTTTTTGACATATATAAATTTACTCCTCCTTCTTCTCTTCTGCCGGAGCTTCAGCTCCACCTTCGGCGGGAGCGACAGCACCTTCAACTGCAACCTCCGCAACCGGAGCTTCCTCTTCTTCAACTCTCGGAGCGTTCACAATCACCACCACGTCATCCGGCACATCCAGCACAGTCACCTCTTTTGGAACAACAAGATCCTTAACGTGAATAGCGGAATTAAATTCGGCCAGACCCGATATATCAACCTCAATAACCTTTGGAATATCCGTCGGAAGACATTTAATCTCCACAGCATGCTTAATCTGGTTCAAAACTCCTCCCAGATCCTTAACAGCCGGTGCAATACCGGTAAGTTCAATCTCCACTTCGGTCGTTACTGCCTCTTTAAGACTTACACGAAGGAAGTCAATATGCGTTATTTTCCCGGTCAGCGGATCATACTGCATATCATGAACCAACGCCTTCTTGTTGGTCTTTCCATCTATCACCAGATCAATCAGCTGGCTTCCGCTGTTAATATAAAGCCTTCTGAACGTCTGATAATCCACCTGAAGGTGGATATTTTTCTCCCCTTTGCCGTAAAATACGGCGGGAATAAGTTTTTGAGAGCGTAAAGCGTCAGCAACGGCCTTAAGTTCTCGCGTTTGTACTTCAAGTGTAACCTTTTCCATAGTGTTTTCGTCAAAAAATGCAACGAAAGATTACATTAAACCTATTCACTACGCAATATTTTTTATTGACGTTCAAAATCGCCTTATCTAATATCAATAGGAAATCCATTAAAACTCAAAAAATATGCTTCAAAAAGCCAAAGACATGTATGCCCTGCAGAAAAAAGCCAAACAAATCAAAAAAGATCTCAAAAATACCCATATAGAAGCGGAAGTTGACGGAGTAACAGTTGTTATTGACGGCGAACAGGAGGTTTTAAGCATCAATATTCCAGATTCAGCCCTTTCAAACGGCAAAAAACTTTGTGAGATATTGGTAAAATGCCTTAACAAGGGCATCAAAAAATCTCAACAGGTGGCCGCCGAAGAAATGAAAGACGTTATGGGCAACCTGGGCTTTCCGGGTATGTAAATTCCCATCCGCCGATACCAAATCATCCATTCACCAAAAACACCGTGAAATCTTCCCACAGCTATTCCAGAAGAAAATCCGGCAAACGATCGGGATTTCTTAAATACCTGCTCATTATTATTTTAATCGGAGCCGCTTTCGGCTGGTATAGATATTCCCAATACCAATATTTTATTGAAAATCCGGTTGATCCCACAGACAGCGAAAAAATTACATTTATAATCGCAAAAGGTGAAAGCCTTAGCCAGGTGGCCCAAAATCTGGAGGACAAAGATTTGATCTTAAATGCCGACGCTTTAAAAAGTTACGCCAAACAAACTCAAACCGACAGAAACATCATAGCGGGAAGATTCGCCATACAAAGAAGCATGACCATTCCGCAGGTTGTCGAAACTATCACCAACGCCCAGAACAGCGAAACCGTAATCACCATACTTGAGGGCCACACTGTCGCAGATATAGACAACACCCTTGTAACTACCGACCTTATAAACCCCGGAGAATTTTCAGCCGCGGTGAACAATTTTGAAGACTGGGACAAATATCCTTTTCTGGATAAAGACGCGCAAGCCGGGCTGATTCATCCTCTGGAGGGATATTTGTTCCCCGATACGTACTTTATTGATCCGCTAAATTATTATAATGAAAACCTCATTCAGCTGATGCTGAACAACTTCCAAAACAGGCTTGCGGATGAAATTGACAAAGACCAGGGAAGAAGCCTGCAGGAAATTATCATCATGGCTTCAATTGTGGAAAAAGAGGTGCGTACGGACAAGGACATTCCCATTGTCGCCGGAATCCTTTGGAAAAGACTGGACGAGGGCTGGCTGATTGGAGCCGATGCCACACTGCTGTATTTAAAGGATGACCGGACCATTGATTACAATGACCTGCAGGAGGACACTCCTTATAACACCCGCAAAAATGCGGGGCTTCCCCCCGGCCCAATATGCAACCCCGGAATCAAAAGCATCATTGGCACCCTATACCCCGAAAACAGCCCCTATTGGTACTATCTTACAACACTGGACACGGGCGAAGTGATTTACGCCAGCTCCAACGACGAACATAACGCCAACAAAAGGAAATATCTGTAGAGACTTTTAGAATCCGAAAGGAACCTCCGTTTCCGCGGGTGTTTCTTCGACGACGGGTTCGGTGGTTGCCGGCGTGGTTTCAGTGGTTTCCTCCGTTGTATCGGTTGTGGCGTTTGAATCGATTACCTCCTCATCGGCGGAAGTATCGGCCCCGGTTTTGTTATATGTAACAGTAAAGGAAACCGTCTCCGACTTGTTGCCGTCGGGATCCACCGCGTAAACCGTATAGGAGTTTTCACCGGATTTAAGGTTGCCCAGCGACTCGGAGGCCACATACGACCATGTTGAAGCGCCCGCCGTAAATCTGGAAAGAGTGTATCCGTTAACCACAACTTTTTCCGCCCCGCCCACAGACCCGGAAATCGTAACAGTGTCCGTACTGACCGTGGAAGATTCGCTTCCGTTATAGGTAAGCACTTTTGGCGCCGCCAAATCACCCGACACCTCCACCTTGTCCTTTTCATAGGTGATAATGATTCTTGCTGCACTGCTCTTGTTCCCGTCTTTATCATATGCGTAAACCCTGTAAGTATTATCCCCGGAAGCAATGTTTCCGAAAGTTTCGGAGACATTGTAGCTCCAGACCGAATCCCCTTCTTTAAACTGACTTAAAACATATGAGTCCGATTTACCGTTAACTTCGCTTTCCACAACAACTTTCGTCACATTTGAACCAACCGTGCCTTTAATCACCAGCTTGCCCACATCCGTTATGGTATCAACGGGTTCGGTAATTTCGGGAGTGCTCACAGGATTGTTTTCATCATCAGTCTCTTCATCGGTATTATTCACCGTATCAGCCTCATCTGCATTCGCGTCAGCATCGGTCTCTTCGTCTGGATTTGACTCATCCGCGGATGAGTCCCCCTCAACGGTTTCGGTATCTTCATCTGTCAATTCCGTATCTACGGAAGTATTAGCGGACACGCTGAAATCGGTTGGAGCGCTGTCCTCTTTGACATTCCATTTGTACCAGGAAGTAGTTTTAAAATCATCATCAACGGCGCTGAGCAGAGAAGGACTCTTGTTTTCTTCAAAAGCCCTGAGAGCGGCCGCATCCAGATACAACTGCTGACCCACTCCGACGGTAAACGAATCAGCCACCCTTTCATTTCCTTCAACCTGAATCATAACATCAACTTTAACATCACCTTCAAAAACCCTCACAATCTGCTCCACATCACTATCCACCGCAAACACCGTACCCGTAGCCGTCACCTTTAAATTTTTTGTCCTCACTTCATAAATGGCCTCTCTTACTCCGGCGCTCTTTTGACCGTTCAACCACAGCTGTCCGTTATCAAGATTGAGCACAATCGTTTCCCGGTCACTGGTTTTTTCCACATCCGTAAGAGTAACCGCCGTATCCGCCCCCATTCTTATTAAAGTTTCGTTAAAAAAGCTCAGCACCACTTTGCTCCCGAAAGAGGATTTCAAAGAATCGCCCAAAAGCAGTTTGGTCCCGCTGAAAGCATTGTCCCAATCGGTATTTCCATAGGGAAGAACCTTGGCCTTACCCTCCGCCACATAAAAAAACACATCCGCCTTACCCTGCTTTCCGTAATTCATAAAAAGCTGAAAGCCCAGCACGGCAATAACTCCGACACTTATCAAAATCAGAAAAGGAAGTAAATAGTCTAACGGTTTTTTTCGCCTTGGTATTCTGCGCATATATTAAACAAAAATTATATGCTTAATATAGAGTATTTTATCTTTTACTGTAAATAGAATTTAAAGGCCGATCTCCTTTTTTAAAGCGTTGATATCGCGCGTAATCCTGCTATCGGCGCTCATTTCGGATATGATCTTATTGCAGGCGTGCAAAACGGTTGTATGGTTGCGTCCGCTGAAAGCCTCTCCGATAGTCTCATAGGAATATTCCAAAATTTCCCTTATCAGATACATACAAATCTGCCTTGGAATCATAAATTCCTTGCGCCTGTCATCACCGATCAAATCACTTCTCGTAAGTTTATAATACTGGGCAACTATATCTATAACATCCTCGGAATTTCTGACCACCAAAATTTTATTACCGGAATCAACATTAAGCGAATCAAAGTCGGTATCACTGCAACAACGCCTGATACTGGCCGCCACCGACTTGATGGTGGGAGTTGTCTGCATCAGCTGGGCCTCGGCGATTGCATTCTTTAATACACCCTCCAAATCCCTGATATTGGTCTTTACATTGAAAGCGATAAACTTCAACACCTCCGGATCCACCAAAACCTGCTCCTCCGTACACATGGAATTAAGTATTGCGAGACGAGTTTCATAATCGGGAAGTTGAACCTCCACCACCATTCCCATGTTAAATCTGCTCTTTAACCTCTCCTCCAAGCCGTCCAGATCGTTGGGAGCCTTGTCCGAACTTAGCACAATCTGTTTTCCCGCGTCATAAAGTTCATTAAAAGTATGAAAAAATTCCTGCTGAGTGGAAGCTTTGTTTCCAAAAAACTGGATATCGTCCACAATCAGACAATCCACCTTCCTGTATTTTTCCTTGAAGGTTTTTGTATGCTTTTTGCCTATGGCATCAACGATTTCATTCATGAACTTTTCCGATGTCATATAAACTACGTTCTTCCCGGGATGATGTCTTAAAAGCTCATGGCCGACCCCCTGCAAAAGATGGGTTTTTCCGCGACCGGTGCCCCCGTATAAAAACAGTGGATTGTAAATTCCACCCGGCTTGTTGGCGACCGCCATACACGCGGCGTGAGCCAGACGGTTTTCCTGACCGGGAATAAAACTATGCAGAGTGTAATCGGGATTAAACATTTTACTGCGCATCCCCTCCTCCAGAATAAGCTCCTGCTTATTTGGGACTTTCCTGGCGGATTTTCCCCCACCCTCAAGTTCGCGGAACAGTTTTAAATCAACCTTATTGGGATGTTCCTGATCGGCCAGAACACCCTTGACCTCAAAAATCAGATTCTTAATTGAAGGATCGATTTCCCGGGCGGCCTGATAAATTTTTACATCAAATCTGGTGCGGATAAAATCACAGGAAATTTGAGTGGGAAGAGCCACCACCATATCACCGTTTTCAACCCGGCTTATAATTGAATCCTTAAAAAAAGATAAAATTGAAGCTTTCCCAATTGATGGGGCGAGACTCGTGAGTATCGTCTCCCACATGAATTTGTGATCCATACTTTAACAGCGGCTAATAGTTTTTCTCCAAAAAAGCAGGGGTATATTAAACGCTTTTTTTGGCCTCTACAAGCACTCCACCCCCTTGACACAATATACCATTATTTGGGGCGCGCCCCCCGTCTTCATACTACTTGTTGATTTTTTTTGTGACCAAAAAATATTTACCAAAACTTTCAATGATACCTGAAATCACATTGCTCCCAACCGCAACCGATTTTTATACAACAAGTTTCCCGCCCATCAAAATAGACGCAATATATCACTGTAAGTGACCGCAATGATGAGTAACATCAGAATCATAAAACCAATCGCGTGCACCCACCCTTCAAATCGGGCGCTGATTCTTCTTCCGATAATAACCTCCACAAGAATAAAAATCAGCCTGCCTCCGTCCAGAGCCGGAAAAGGCAGTATATTGATAATACCTAGACTTAATGACAGCAATGCCACAAACCTGACCACGGACAAAAATCCCTCCTGCACAAAAGCATGCGTAAGCTGTGCAATACCCACCGGACCCGCCACACCTTCCGGAACAGTCAGCTTTGTAAACACCGATTTAAACACACTTCCCGCCATTTCAACCGTCAAAAAAGTAAGCTTAACCGACTCGTTAAAAGCCACCACCGGCGCTTCCCATAGAGGATATCTGACATCATCAATCTTGATCACGGACACCGGAAAATCAGCCGCATAAACGCTCAACTGCTCCCGTTCATATGATTTTAAAACCGATAGTCCCACGCCAATCATCCCGTTCTCATCAGGTTCAACCGGAATGGATACCTCCACGCCATCCCTTATAACCACGTAATTTAGCGCCTGCCCAATGTTTTTTTCGGCAACAGCCACAAGGTCGCTCGGAACAATAATCTTTTCCCCCTCAACCTCGGCCACCAAATCCCCCTTGCGAATCCCGGCAACTTCCGCGGGAGAACCGGGAGAAATACTGCTGATCACAACCATACTCTCTTCCCCGACACTAACCTTAAGCGTCTTAACCTCTTTTCCCCTCATCACCTCAAATTCCATATCACCGTTGTCCTTTAAAGCTTCTTCGTATTCATTAACAAAATAAACCAATCTCCCGTTAATTTTCATAATAACATCACCTTTCATAAAACCGGCGGTTTCGGCTTCCGACCCGGGTTTAACATTTAAAACCACAACCCTCGGCAGAGACAAAATTTCATATGTCTCAAAACCGGAACTCTCCCCCTCCCCCGCAACCAGATTCAGACTTTGCCTTGCACCGGCTCGTTCCACAGTAACAACCGTATTCCTCTCATTTTCAAAAATCGACACCATCTGCGCGGCATTGGAAATTTCCTTACCATTAACATCCACAATTCTGTCCTCCTTAAGCATCCCCGCTTTTGCCGCCGGACTCCCATCTTTAACATCCTTAACCACCACCCCCTCCATAGTATGAATGGTCCCCTTATCCAACTGGTCAAACACTTCGTCCACACTCAAAATCAGCGGCTGAATCCCAAAAATAAAACCTAAAGTCAATAAAACATAAGCCAGCAGAAAGTTCATCAACACCCCCGCGGTAACCACCAGAATTCTGACCCGTGGCGGTTTGGAGGCAAAACTTCTTTTATTGGCAAGTACTTTTGGATCCGATGCATCCTCGCCCAAAAGTCTCACAAAACCCCCGAAAGGAATCCAGTTAAGAGAATAAATAGTCTCCCCCACTTTCTTACCCCAGGCGCGGGGGGGCATACCAAAACCAAACTCCTCAACTTTGATACCCGACCTGCGCGCGGCATAAAAATGACCCCATTCATGCACCAAAACAAGTATGGAAAAAATTAACAGAAACGCAATCGCCGTGATAATAAAATCCATGAAAATAAATTTAAACGGTCATAACATCCTGTTCTTTGGCCTTGGATGATTCCTCTATTTCTTTATTTACCTTGTCCACCCTGTCCTGCAACTGCTTTTCAAAACCTGTTAATTGATCTTCGGTAATTTCACCGCTTTTCTGCAATTCCTTGGCTTTTTCAATAGCTTTCTGCCGGGGGTGGCGCACGGCAATACGAGCCTCTTCCGCCAATCTGCTAACCACTTTGGAAAGATCTTTCCTTCTCTCCTCCGTCATCTGCGGCATAATAATTCTAAGTGTGATACCGTCATTAACCGGCATGATATTTAAATCGGAAGTCTGAAGAGCTTTTTCTATATGACCCAGCTGACTTCTGTCCCAGGGCTGAATCTGAATAGTTTTGGCGTCCGGAATGGAAATACTCGCCATCGCTTTAATCGGCTGTTTGGTGCCGTAAGCCTCCACCAACACACCTTCAACCAAAGAAGCCGAAGCCCTCCCGATTTGCAGATGAGAAAATTCCTCTTTTAAATGATTTAAAGCCTGGTCAAATTCCGTCTGCGCCTGTTTTAATAGATCATCGGTCATAATTTTGTCCGTTAAAGAATATTTAGGAAATCACGGATCCAACCTTATCCCCCTTTACAACTCTCGCGATGTTCCCTTTCTTGGTAAGATTAAATACCACAACCGGCAGTTTGTTGTCACGGCAAAGCGCAATCGCGCTTAAATCAATCACTTCCAGTCCCCTTTTTAGCACATCCAGATAGCTCATTTTCTTGAAAGATTTGGCATCTTTATATTTCATGGGATCCTTATCGTAGACATAATCAACTTTGGTCGCTTTCAAAAAAGCCTCGCACTTTAATTCCAACGCCCGCAGAGAAGACCCCGTATCGGTGGTGAAATAAGGATTGCCCGTTCCTCCGGCGCAAATCACAATCTTTCCCCCGCTTAAATATTCAAGCCCTTTGTCGCGATTGTATTTTTCCACAGCCGGAATATCCAGAGCGGAAAGCACTCGCGCGTCCGTTTTGAATTTCTTAAAACCGTCCGCCAGAGCAACAGCGTTCATAACAGTCGCCATCATTCCCATGTAATCCGATTTCACCCGATCCAGCCCGGAATCCTTAAAGTCCCTGAATCTCCAGAAATTCCCGCCCCCAACAACAATCGCAATCTCCGCACCCAGTTTTTTTACTTCAATAATCTCCTTACAAAGTTTATCCACCATGTCAAAATCAATCCCGAAACCCTTATCGCCCTCCAGCACCTCGCCGGACAGCTTTAAAAGTATCCGTTTGTATGCAAGCTTACGTGCCATATTACGTTGAAAAGAAAATATAAGTCAGAACCACCCCAATGGCTATACCAACCACAAAAACCAGCGGAATTTTTTTATCTTCGCGTCTGTCTTTGGAGCTGGCCAGCTCGGTGAGTAAATTGGAATTCATAATAATCTGCTGATCGGCGTTGGCGTCAAAAACCTCTTCCAGTTCGCGATTGGCTATCAGATTAACAAAAGTACCAAACCGAACTTTAATGAATTCTTTGGCCGAAGCCTCGTCAAATCTTTCCATAACGGCAACCGGAGCCGGTTTTGGTTCCTCCTCCTTCACCGCATGAACCTCCATCCTGGGCGGACGGGCCGGCTCATAATCAATATCCATTTCCACCTTGTTCACTTCAAAATCGGAATCCTCATCCAACGGATCGGCAAAAGGAATGTCATCCAGATCAATTTCCTTCACCGTAAAATCGCCCTTCCTTTTGGATGCCGGTTTCAAATCGCGCACAGACCCGGAAGCTTTGGAAGAAGCGCCCTTTTTGGATGAACCCCTGTTTGAATTTGACTGTTGCATAGCTACGCATAAATATACCACCTGAACAATATGAATACAAAACAAAAATCAAAAACCGCCCCTTTAAATGAGGCGGTTTTGAAAATAATTATTTACCTGTGCCCTACATCATTCCACCCATACCGCCCATTCCGCCCGGCATTGCGGGCATATCGGGTTTTTCTTCGGGAATGTCTGTGATGGCGGCCTCGGTTGTCAAAAAGATTCCGGCAATGGAAGCGGCGTTTTGCAGGGCGCTTCGCGTTACCATTTTGGGATCTATGATTCCGGCCTCCACCATATCAACATAAGTGTCTTTGGCCGCATCATATCCCACACCTTTTTTCTGTTCTTTAACTTTGTGAACAATCACGGCGCCGTCCTTGCCTGCATTTTCCGCAATCTGATGCAAAGGCGAGGAAAGACAGTTCTTAACAATATGAACTCCGGTAAGCACATCGCCTTCAACGTCAAGACCGTCCAGAACGTGAGCCGCCTGCAACAGCGCCACCCCGCCTCCGGGAACAATCCCTTCCTGCACGGCGGCCTTGGTCGCAGAAACCGCGTCCTCTATCCTGTGTTTCTTTTCCTTAAGTTCCGTTTCCGTGGCGGCACCCACTTTAATCACACCCACACCGCCGGCCAGTTTGGCCATACGTTCCACCAGTTTCTCCTTATCAAAATCCGAAGTGGACTTATCCATATGCACCTTGATTTCAGAGATTCTTGCATCCACATCCTCTTTCTTACCTTTACCCTCCACTATAATGGTTTTATCCTTGTCGGAAATCACCTTCCTGGCCTCACCCAAATCCTCCAAAGTGGCATTTTCCAGTTTCAAACCGAGCTCTTCCGTAATCACCTTACCACCGGTAAGAGCGGCAATATCCCTTAACATTTCTTTTCTCCTGTCTCCGTATGCCGGAGCCTTAACCGCCAGCACGCTGAACACCCCGCGAATCTTGTTCAAAACAAAAGTCGCCAGAGCTTCGCCTTCAACATCCTCGGCAATAATAACCATCTCTTTCTTGCCCGATTGAACCAGTTTTTCAATCAAAGGAAGAATATCCTGCACCGAAGAAATTTTCTTGTCGGTAATAAGAATCATCACATCCTCATAAATGGATTCCATTCTGGCCGCGTCCGTAACCATGTAAGGGGAAATATAACCGTTATCAAAATTCATACCTTTCACAACCTCTTTTTCCAGACCCATAGTCTGCGATTCCTCCACCGTCACAACGCCGTCATGTCCCACCTCTTCCAGAATATCGGCAATCAAAGCGCCCACCTGTTCATCCTGGGCGGAAATGGTGGCAACCTGCGCCACGCGTTCCTTTGAATCACCCACGTCAATTTTCACTTTATCCAATTCTTCAACCAGCTTTTTCACGGCCAGATCCATACCTTTTTTAAGATACATCGGATTGGCGCCGGCGGTAATATTCCTGTAACCCTCGCGAATCAGCGCTTCGGCCAGAACCGTGGCGGTGGTTGTACCGTCACCGGCAATGTCGTTGGTTTTTGTGGCGACCTCTTTAACCAACTGCGCGCCCATATTTTCAAAAGGGTCTTTGAGTTCAATTTCCCTGGCGATTGTCACACCGTCGTTGGTGATCATCGGCGCGCCGTATTTCTTGTCTATCACCACATTGCGCCCTTTGGGGCCCAGAGTGATGCGCACGGCATCCGAAAGCTGTTGCACGCCCGAAATCATTTTCTGACGGGCAATGTCTCCGAAATTTACCTGTTTTGACATATTAAAAATAAATTAAAAGATATTTGATTCAGTATTATTCAACAACTGCCAGAACATCGGATTGGCTTAACACCAGATATTCCTTTCCGTCCAGTTTGACTTCGGTCGGACCGTATTTGGTAAACAAAACCGTGTCCCCCACCTTAACATCCATCGGCATGCGCTTTCCATCTTCGTCAAATCTGCCCGGACCCGCCGCCAACACCTTGCCCTTCTGCGGTTTTTCCTTGGAAACGGTATCGGGAATAATCAGCCCGGAAGAATGTGTTTCCGGTTCATCCGCGGCCTCCACAATCAGATGATCCTGCAGTGGACGTAGTTTTAAATTGCTCATTTCCGTCATATTGATTTTAAATTAAATGATAAAAATTTATTTGATATTTAATTGGCACTCCTAAAAACAGACTGCTAATCAAATAATATCAGTTAGCACACTCGGGCGTCAAGTGCCAACATAACAAAAAGACCGGATGACAAACAACTCCATCCGGCCTTACATTTTAAATATTCAATTCATCTAGCTGGCAAACTCCTCCACTCTTGTTTCACGCACAACATTGACTTTAATCTGCCCGGCATACTGAAGATCTTTTTCTATCTTGCGGGAAATGGTGTAGGAAAGCTTGGTCGCCTCCAGGTCATCAATTTCCTCCGGTGCCACAAACACGCGAAGTTCGTTTCCGGCCTGCACCGCAAAAGATTTACTCACACCCTTGAACGAATTGGAAATCGCTTCAATGTCCTGAAGTCTCTTAATAAACGTTTCCAGATTATCTTTGTTGGCCCCCGGTCTTGCAATCGCAATCTGATTTGCCGCCGCTACCACCATTGCCTCCACGCTTCGCGGTTCGGGATCGCCTTCATGCGATTCAATCACATGAACAATTTCTTCCGATAAACCAAATTTTCTGGCTATATCCCTGCCAATCTGCGCGTGCGGCCCCTGAATTTCATGATCCACCGCCTTGCCAATATCATGAAGCAGACCGGCCTTTCTGCAAATGGAAACATCCGCACCCAGCTCCCCCGCCAGCGAAGCCGCCAGGAAAGAAACCTCCATGGAATGCTTTAATACGTTCTGCCCGTAACTGGTTCTGAATTTCAATCGGCCCAGCAGTTTGACCAGATTTGGGTGAAGACCCGAAACTCCGGTTTCAAACGCGGCCTTTTCGCCAAGTTCCTTGACCATCACATTAACCTCCTCTTTAACCTTTTCCACCGTCTCTTCAATTCTGGCCGGATGAATACGACCGTCGGAAATCAAACGCTCCAGCGACACCTTGGCCATATACCTTCTTACAAGATCAAAACCGGAAATCAAAATGGATCCCGGCGTGTCGTCTACAATTACATCAATACCCGTAGCCTGCTCAAAAGTATTAATGTTTCTTCCCTCACGACCGATGATCCTGCCTTTCATGTCATCGCTGGGGAGATTCACAATCGTGGCCGTGGATTCGGAGGCCGTTTCGGCCGCGTACTTCTGAATGGCGTCGGCCAGAATGAACTTAGCCCTTTCCCTGGACTGCTCTTTAAGTTCTCGCTCGGCCAGTTTGATCTGCCGTACAATCTCTTCCTTGGAATCCTCCTCCACCTGTTTCAATAAAATTTCCTTGGCCTCATCGCGTGAAAGTCCGCTGATTTTTTCCAGTTCCTTGGCCTGCAAATCATGAATCCGCTGAACCTCCTCACGTAGCTCCCTAACCTGTTCAACCTTCTTTTCCAACTCCGTTCTGCTATCCTCCAGATTATGAATTTTTTTATCCAGAGCCTCTTCCTTGCCGACCAGCCTTTCTTCCACAACCCTCATCTGGTCGCGTTTTTTCTCTTCCGTGGTCTTGGTTTCATCCATAATCTTCAAAGCCTCGTTTTTTGCTTTGTAGATTATTTCCTGCGCTTTGGAGTTGGCCTGCTGAACCAGCATCTCCCCCTTTTCCTTTAGGTCCTTGTTCTTTTCCTCAACCTGTTTCTTGCGGACAAAATAGCCCGCGCCGGCTCCGACAATCAGAGCAAGCAGTGCGTAAACGTATGTCATATAAATAAAGAAGTTAGAAGTTAACTTCTGTATCAAAAATAAATTTATCCAATCTTAATTAAAGCTCCCGATATGGGTTTATTCCCTCTCGCGGCCCCAACCTGCTATTTATTGATCCTCTGTTTAATCCGTATAAACGCATCATTATTATTACTGGGATAAGCTTCAAAAAAAAATTGAACCAAAGTGTTATTGATACAGCCCGATTTTTTTCACACAAAAAGCTTAAATGAGAACATCATTATAGTCAATATTGTCAAATTGATCATTTTTAAGCATTTTTTTAGAAAAATTTAATGTCCAACCTATATCTTTGCCACATACTGTTTAAATAAACATATGTGGAAAAAATCAATTTCTGTTTTATACATACTATTTATGGCAAGTGCATCCGCCTCGGCCCAGATAATTACCGAAACCGAGGCAACCCCGTCCGCAATTTCCGAACCGGGGGCTACATTTCTAATCACCGAAATAAACTATAAAAATGCAACCGCCGACTGGGTGAAAATGAAATACTTTTCACCATCCGGCAAGCCGATGAACATCAAAAACATCTCCTTTGTCGATGATTCGGTTTTAAAGACAATCAATGACAATATATTAATAGCTTCGGGACAGGAACTGCTTTTAACCTTTAAAAGCGACCAAACCGATTCCGTTCCCTATCTGTTTTCTTCACGGTCCGGACTGACCGGCACCACCGAACAGTTTATTGTTTACGATGGCGGCATGAATATCCTGGACGCGATTTGCTGGACCAGCGACGCACCAACGACATCCGAAATTTCCGACATGGCGGAACTGTATGAAAACGAGGGGTGGGAGTCTGCGGACATTTTTTCGTGCACGGCCAGCTCCGCGTTGAAAACCGACGAGTCGTTAATAAGGCGCGCGGGCGCCGACACCAACAGTCGGAACGATTGGGCAACGCAGACGGAGCTGGCCTCCGCTATGGAAAACCCCACCGTCTCTCCGGTCTCAACCCCCGTAACCCAAACTGAAAGCATTACTGACGAAACTTTTTACAACGCCGTGCCGATAAGTCTTATAAATCCAATTCCCACGGCTTCCACCGGCTCGGTGTCCTCCCTTCCAACCAACGCCCCAAATGCTCCCGCATCAATTCAATCCACTCCGGTCAACACTCCCCTGACAAACCTGGACACATCCCAAACCACAAAACTGGATCCCAACGCCGCTCCCTCCTCATCAAAAAAATCATCATCCAAAACATCATACGCAAACGGCAACCTTTCCCCCAACATCATCCTCACGGAAATCATGCCCAACCCGGACGGCACCGACACCAAAAAAGAATGGATTGAACTGCAAAACAACGGAGACGAAGACATCAACCTTGGCAACTGGACGCTGGACGACGCCGAAGACGGCAGCAAACCTTATATCATCCCCTCCTCCGTCACTGTCAAAGCCGGCGAAACCCTTGTTCTGGAAAGCAAAGACACCAAGCTGTCACTTGCCAACGGCGAAGACGAAGTCCGGCTTTTTGATTTCACCGAAACCATGATTGACTCAATCGGCTATGAAAGCGCCCCCAGCGGAGAATCTTATTCAAAAATAACCGTCATCACCGAACAGGACAAAGAAATTTCCGACTGGATCTGGACCGCCGATATCACCCCCGAAAAACCAAACCCGGTCTATCTGGAAATTACCGCGGAAATCACAAAAGAACCCCAGTTTGAATCCTCTTATTATTTTGAAGCCGCCGACTCCGCGCAAAACAATCTGCATATACTCTTCAGCGAAGACATCATAGCCGCACCTCTGGCCAAAGCCGGATTTCTCGTTGGCACAAAAGTTAAATTACTGCTGGAGCCGGACCCCGAAGACCCCGCGAAATTTACATTAAAAAAATATGAAATTTTGGAAAATAAACCCGTTCAAAAAGAAAACAACTTACTATTGCCCTCTATCGGGGTACTGATGGCATTAACCGTCGGAGGAGCTTTTTACCTTTTACGAAACAAAATTCCATGGCAAGATATGGAAGCATCTAAAAAACATCTTCATGAAGAAAAAGAAAAACTTTAAACAAATAAGCGCCTCCACATTGCTCTTTCTGGCCGGACTGTTTCTGGGGCTTGCGGTGGGCTTGCTGTTAATTCCCAAAACGGAAACCGTTCCCGTGGAAACACCTGTCACACCGATGGAAACCGCCCCCGCTTCAATCGCCCCCCCGTTTCTGGGAAACGAAAAAGCAAAAGTGCAAATAGTGGAATACACCGATTTTGAATGCCCGTTCTGCCGCGAATACTACAAAAACGTATTTAGCGGGTTGATGCGGGAATATATAGAACGTGGGCAAATCGGATACACCTTTAAAGACTTCCCCCTTCAACAATACAAAAACAACATTGATGCCTCCCTGACCGCATACTGCGCCGCCGAACAAGATAACTTCTGGCCGATGCACACCTTTTTATTTGAAGAACAGAAAACCTGGGAAGGAAGAGAAGATGCAAAGGTTGTGTTCAAAAATTTTGCTCAGGACCTTGCGTTGGATATGAACGCATTTGATGCCTGCCATGCGTCACAAAAATACTTTCAAACAATCCAAAAAAACATAGACACCGCCACTCCCCTGAACATAAAAGTCACCCCCACCGTCTTTGTAAACGACATCAGGATTGAAGGACTGCAAACTGCGGAATACTACAAACAGGTCATTGATGCGGAAATCCAAAGAACCTCGACCCTAAGTGAATAAAATTTTTATACGGATAGCTCGGTTTCGGCTATCCTGAAAAGCAATTCGGCCAGTTGTGCTCTGGTCAATTCCATTTGCGGATCAAATTCACTGCTTCCATCAACCGACCCCATCCATCCTTTTTCATCGGCCAGATTAACATAAGGTTCATACCAAGGAGCCCCCTCCCTTTGATCTTCCAGACCAACCACTTTATAAGCATGGATTACAATTTTCAAGAACTCCGCGCCCGTAATATTTCTTTCCGGATAAAACTTATTCTCCTCGGATCCACTCACCCATTCCCTCCCTTTCGCATAACAAACATAAGGTGCAAACCATTCATCACCCACATCGTTAAAACAATATCTGTAACTGACATGATGCGGATAAATATGAAGCGCACCCACCACCAGTTTCATAACCTCTCCCCTGGTAATCAACTCATCCGGTTTAAAACTGCCATCCTCATATCCCTTGATCACACCCTTGCTTTTTAAATAGGTAATCGCCAGAGCGTTGGGATGATTTCCTGCAACATCGGCAAACAAGTTTCCACTGATTTCACCGTTTTCATTTGCCGAAGGGCGCAAATTCGTAGAATCAAAAAATAGCTGTCTGAAATTTGGCATATAATAGACAGCCACAGTCAAAAGAGCCAAACACAAAAAAAAGACGGAAAAGAATACCAGAGACTTTTTCTTGAGAGGCTGTGTTGAATTTTGGTCCTGCGCCATAAAACGGGATAATAAATCCCTAAATTATAACACAAAACAATTAACCGTTAAAGTCTAATAAGAAATTTTATCCCCTGTGCAATAATTTATCGTATTCCGTTTCATAAATATGCAGGAAAGCGAAAAACAACGTCAAAATCAAAGGCCCGAAAATCACTCCTATCAGATTGAACGCGAATATCCCCCCAAAAACGGCCAGAAACATCAATAGCTGATTCATCTTTGTCTTACCACTGATTAAATACGGTCTGATAAAATTATCCACAATGCTGACAACTCCAAATCCCCATGCCATCAAGAAGATACCCCCAAACCAGCTCTGGCTTGCCAACAACAAAATGGCGGCGGGAAACCAGATTGTGGCGGTCCCGATAACCGGCACCAGCGAAAACACCGCAATCGCCGTACCCCAGAAAAGCGCATTTGGAATTCCCGCAATAGCAAATCCTATACCTCCCAAAGTACCCTGAACCACAGCAGTCAGGAAAATGCCGTATAAAGTGGCGTTGCTGATTTCACGAAACTTTTTGAACAATTCCTCTTCGTGTTCACTGGGAAGCGGACTTAAAGTCTTGATCCGCTCAATAATGAGATCACCGTCTTTAAACATAAAAAACATGGAAAAAGCCAAAACCACAAAATTTATCAACATCCAGAAAAAGCCCTTCAAAAGAGCCGTACTCTGCTCCACCAGCCAGGAAGTGACCGTCCTGGCCAGGTCCATAATACTGGTCTTTAAATCAATACTGTCAAAATCTATCAAACCCTGAAGATGCTCTCTTAAAAAACCCATGGAGTCATAAATAAAACCACCGGGACTCCACTTTATAAGCCAGTCCAGCGCACCAATCCGCACCTGATCCACCGTGTAAACATATACATCACGGGCCTGACTTCCCAGTAAAACCACAAAAACAAACAACGGCACCACAATTAACACAATAATTAAAAAAGTGGTAATCAAAGCAGCCAGAATCTTCCTATTATGCACCAAAGCCAGTATCTTTTCATATGCTCCGTAAAAAACCGTCACCAAAATCGCCGCCAAAACCAAAACCATTATAAACGGACTGAAAATATGCAACAGATAAAGACCGGAAATAATAAGACATGCTATCAAAAAATATCCGGGGAAATTAGAAATAACCACCCCGTCCATTTTCTTGATTTTAGCCTCCGAAATTTTTACATCTCCTTCAATCTGCACTTTATCGGCCTGGATTTTAACTCTTTTTGCGGATCCTTTATTCCGAAAAGCCATATTTTGATTTTATGAAAAATTAATTCGTACAGAGTATAAAAAACTATACCTTAAATAGCAAACCGACCACATAACCGGAAAGAGCGGATAACACACCGATGATAACCATCTGCATACCGCTTTTCCCCGGACTGCCGATTGTCATTTTAGCCTTTATGAATCCGACAATAAAAAGAACCGCCGCCGAAAGCAGTAACGAAACATAAATACCGGTACTAATGGAAAAAGCCACAAAAGGCATCAACGGCACCAGCGAACCAATTAGCGCCGAAACCCCCACAATCAACGCGGCGCCAAGAGGCCGCTTGTCGTGCACGGGCGTTAAAACCAGTTCGTCGCGCATCATCGTTTCCAGCCACACCTGCTCATCGGAGGTTATCACATGGACAATTCTTTCCAGCAAATCGTCCTTAAAACCTTTTCTTCTGTAGATTTCGCGAATCTCCTCTTTCTCCGATTCGGGAATCTCTTTTATCTCGCGCTTTTCCGTCTCCACCATGCTCTTATAATAATCCCTTTCCGCAACTTTGGAGGTATAGGCAACAGCCGCCATGGAAACCGATTCGGCGAAAGTCGCCGCGAAACCGGCCGCCAGCACAATTCTGGTATCAATCGTGGCGGCCGCCACACCCAGAATCACGCCCAGAACATTCACCAGCCCGTCCTGCCCGCCCAGAATAATATCGCTGAGAAGATTTCTTCCTTCATGTTTGTCGTTGAATTTTTGAGCCTCATTTTTTTTAGCCATACAACGGATTAAAGGTCATAAATAAAGAACATTTGCGCTCGCTTTGTGGGAAAAAGCCTCTTAATTGATCTTCCCGCGCCCTTTTTTTTAACAAACGTTATCGCATCCTTATGATTGGAGGACGTTACCATCCAGGCCGTCTTATATCCATTTGCGCGTGCAAACTTCATCCTTAAATCAAACAGTTTACTCCCCCACCCCATACCGCGAAACTCCTTATCAACATAAAACCTCCTGAACTTGCAGATTACATCACTCACCCTGCTCACCGCAACACAACCAACAATGTTTTCCCCATCGATAAGCACCCAAAACGCCCCGCCCTTACCGTAATATTTGGGAATGTCACGTAAATCCCGGTCAAGCACGGGGTCATAGTATTCCCCGAATTCGGACATCACCCGACTGATCATTTTTATGATACCTTCCGCATCACCTTCACGGAAACGACGTATCTTCATGGCAAATAATTATTGCGGTCCTTTAACCATTGTCACAGTAACAATTTCAGCATTTCCATTTTCCCCCGAACAAGTCACCGAGACAATATTTCCTTCATTATTTAAAGTATTGGTGGAAGTATCGTTCACAACAACCGCTACACCATTTTCCATACTCCAACCCTGTTCCAGCAATGAATCAACCTGATTAGCACATATGGATTCAAAGTTCGCGCCTTTTATCTTATAAGAAAGCATACCGCTCCCGGCCGCTCCCGCCCAATTAACACTTTCGGCGTTATCGGGAATCGGCAGATCTTCCGGCATCTCCTCCACAACATTTTCCGCAACAGCTGCAACTTCGGCAACGTCTTCTATCAAACGGGCGGACTGTCCCGTCTCATCAATTTCTATTGTCCCCAAATCCGTTTCCATAGTAACGTTTTCCCCCTCATCCACACTTTGACAGCCCGAAACCGCCATCACCCCAAACAACATCAAAAAAACCGCGCAAACAGAAAAAAGACTTTTTTTCATAGCAATGGATTAAAAACAAAGCAAACAATAGCACATCTTCAAATTTTTGGTAAAATGTAAAATATACAGACAATAACCAATCAGCATGAAATCAATAAATAAAATCACCACTACCTTAATAGTAACCGCTCTCATAGGCTCGTTCGCAATCACGGCAACGGCTCAGGAAGAGACGGGAATTGCCCTCCGCGGCACCACCGACGGCAAAACAATTGAACTTAACTGGGACGCTTCCACCGCCACCGAAATCAACGGCTACAAAATTCTCTGGAGCCTCTTTGAAAACCCCTCTTTCCCCGAAGGACCCAATGATTATTTTGATACAATCCGCTCACTCTCAACCGACACATACACTGTGGATTATTTTTTAAACACCGGAAAATACTATGTAAGGATATGTGCTTTCGACGCGGAGGAAAACTGCCTTTTCTATTCCAACCAGCTTGAATTCCTGATTGAAGAAATAGAACCGACGGAAGCGGAGGAAAACGCGACGGAAGATCCAATCAATGAAGAAGCGGAAAGCCTTCCCGAAACATCCACGGAAATGGACCTGACCGACATCACCGGCCACAATAACCAAACCGCCATAGAATACCTATATATACATCAAGTTATTGCCGGCTACCCCGACAAAACTTTCCGCCCCGACAGCACCGTAAACAGAGCGGAACTGCTAAAAATACTTGTGGGCGGACAGGGTGTAACCCCCGACGCCGATCAATTCAAAAACTGCTTTCCCGACGTCACGGACGAATGGTTTGCCCCCTATGTCTGCTACGCGAAAACATCGGGATGGGTATCCGGTTACCCCGACGGAACATTCGGTCCGGGACAGGAAGTAAACAAAGCCGAAGCGATTAAAATGCTGGTCAATTCACAAAAATACACTCTGCCCGCCACTTTGGCGGAGGGCGTTTATATAGACGTACTATCGGACGACTGGTTTGCCCCCTACATAATCACCGCCAAAGAAAAAAATCTATTGGAGGAGATAGGCAGTATGTTCAACCCCGAAGCCGAAATGACTCGCGCGGGAATCAGCGAAAATATTTACAGGGCAATGTACATAAAAGATGCTGAACTGGAAAAATTTATTGTTGAATAGACTTCTTTGTTATATATTTAACAAGTTAAAAATCCTTATTTCCCTAACCTTTTCATTATGCGGAAATTTTTCCACAAGCTCTCTGCGAAAATTATGGGCGGAGCGTTTTTGGCTGTACTCACAATCGCGGGAGGCGCTATCGCGCTTGCCACACCGGTGGCGCCAACTCAACAGGCTTCCACCACCTGTTCTACGTGCCAGTCCATTCAGACGGAAATAGATTCAGTCTATGACCAGATGGAAACTGTCGTAGCCGAAATCGACGTTTACGGAGAACAAATTGAAAGTCTGCTGGACGCCAGCGCCGAAGCCGCTTACGGCGGAGACACGGCCATGATGGTTGACGGTCTGCAAAACGCCGTACTTGAAGGCACACTCGCAACCGGCCCCATCTGTAACGACCCCGGCAACTCTTTCGCCTATTATTCGTCATTCAGCTACGAAGGAACACTATACTGCGTAATCAACGAACTGATGTGGATGGGACCGGCTCCGGACAATTTCAACTTCTTCAAGCATATGTCCT
Organism: Candidatus Altimarinota bacterium; assembly: GCA_041738505.1. Lineage (GTDB taxonomy): Bacteria > Patescibacteriota > Gracilibacteria > UBA1369 > UBA1369 > JBGSPQ01. The sequence goes on from JBGSPQ010000005.1 coordinate 141,337, forward strand.
TCCTTACGGAGGCGTGGGATCCCGCAATTTCAGAAGATTGGCTGGATATCTGGACGGAAATGATTGAACTGTTGACTGACTACAACGATGACGGATCGGTAAATATGGAAAGCCTGGCCGAAATTCTGGCCGGATTGATTGAAGATCTTGAGGGATGCGAGGACGAAAACTGCCCCGCGGAAGTTGAATGTCCCGATTGCGAGACAATAGCGGTGGAACTGGACTCAGCTCTGGAAAATCTTGCAGACCTGGAAAACCAAGCCGATGCGTTGGATGCGGAACTGACAAGTCTGGATGAACAAATCGCCGAAGTATACGAACAACTGGAAGCCTGGGACACTCTAAAAGCCGCATTTGAAAAAATGGTTGAAGACGCCGGAGGAAAACACGGCGCGGATTGCGATGGTTTTGAAGTGGAGTCCGGACAGGCCTGGGGAATCGCTCACAACTTTGGCAACGTGCAATGGTGCTTTACCAGCGAAGCCCAGATAGAAGAAATGATCACAAATATGGACGAGTACTGGGCAAACCATAAATCCGAACATCTCCCCAGTGAAGCGGACTTAAGCGCCCAGTTGGATGGATTGATGAACGACTATACCGACAAACTGTTGGAATATCTGGATGTACTGGACGCCATTGATGCGGCCTATGTTGATATTGAAGCCCTTACCGCAGAACTGGACGAATGCCTTACCGCACTCGCGGCCCTTCAGGCTCAAGGTTACTGTCTGGATCAGGATATCGGCCCAATGGAAGACATACTGGATGAAGCTGACCTGACACTAGGCACAGGTTTTGAACCGGGAGAGGAACCCGCAGAAGAACAGACCGAAGAACCCGCGGAAGAAGAAGCCGGAGAACAACCGGAAGAACCCGATGACGTTGACGGACACTGGGCGGAGGATTTTATCCACGAGCTGTTTAATGCCGGAATCGTTTCGGGTGATGATGAAACCGGAGACTTCCGACCCGACGAAGCTATAAACAGAGCAGAAGCCGCTAAAATCGTTTCACTGGCCAAAGGCGACACATCCGAAACATGCGACGCAACTTACTTCCCGGATGTACTGGCAACGAATTGGTTCTGTATATTCACTACCAATGCTTTTGATAAAGAATACTTCACCGGTTATGAAGACGGTACTTTCGGCCCCGCCAATCCAATTTTAAGAGCGGAAGCGGCTGCGGTTGTCCTCCGCGCACTGGGCTTTGAAGTACCCGAATACGAATCATACAACTTCCCCGACCTCACAGGCGACGAATGGTATGCCGACTACGCGCAACGCGCATACGAATGCGGACTGTTTGAAGGACGCATGGTTAACGGAGAAAAAGTGTTCGCCGGCGACGCCCAAATCACCCGCGCCGAAATGGCCAAAATAGTGAACCTGTCACTGGTTCAAAGCATGGACGAACAAACCGCCTGCGGCGCCGGCTAGACGCGCGCAAGCAAGGCAAATAATCATATAAAAAAGGACCCCTAAACCGGGGGTCTTTTTTTCAAACCCATTCCATTAAATCTCGCCACGCGTTGACAAAATCGTACAAACTGCTAATTATATAACCTAATCTATTAACACCCCATATCATGAATCCGGAAATCAAAAAAGAATCTCCATCAACACTAACTCTCTCCCCTACACTCCTATCTTCGTTAAGAAAACATATTGGTGCGGTTTCACTTGCCGTTGCGGGTACATTAACCGCCATCGGCGCAAACGGCTGCGGCCCGGAATTCAGAGCTTCTGAAACCACGGTCGAAACACCCGATGGCGGAATCGGTGACAGCGGCAACGAGGACGCAAACACGGAAGATGCCTCCAATTGTGATTTTATTAAAGTATCGGTCAGTCCAACCACCCCCAATAATCAAACAGTCCCCAAAGGAGCCGCCAATATTCCATGGACCTGCTGGCAATTTGAAAACGGATGCAAAATAAACGACATTTCCAAAACCACACTCACAACATCAGGCAACGGTCAAAACACCGATCTGGAAGAGATGGTATTAACGGATACCGACGGCAACATCCTGGCCGGCCCCGTTTCTTTAAACGAAACGGCCAAAATTGAGTTTCCCGAAAACTGGTCTCTGGAAGCCAATACCTTAACGGACATCTGTGCGCGCGTAAATATCTCCCCGGATGCCGATGCGAACAGCACACATTTCCTGTCCATAAATTTGCCTTCCGACATTCAGGCGGACATTCCCGCGGAAGGTGCTTTTCCTTTGAAGGGAAACGAACTGGAAATCGCAAATGCCACCATCGGCACGGCCACAGTGGAAAAAAACGGCATTTTAACACCCGGACCGGCCGTCGGCGAACAGTTTATCATCGGACAATTCAGCATCCTTGTAGATAGCATAGAAGACGGACAGCTGGAACAAATCAGGGTCAGACTTCCTGCTAACTGCGGCACGGAAGACATGCAAAACTTCAACCTAATTGACCAGAACAGTCCGCTCCCCATAGCCACGGAACCCACGGCAACCGCAAGCGGCTACGCCACGTTTAATCTGGCCTCTCCGCTAACGTTAAATTCCGGCGGCCAGTTGGATTTTTGGGCAACCGCAGACATCAACTGCCAACCCGGAAACACAATCAAATCCTGCATCGCCAACGACAGCGACATCGTAATAACAGGCACAACCTACGGCTTTCAAATGCAAGTTATCAACAACCACGACTGCCAAAACAACGCCCACGAAGTTGTTTTGCAGTAATCAAATTCCACAGAACAAATTTGGTAAATCTAAAACAAGTATGTACGACATATCACTGATCATTTTTGACATCCAACTATTGCCACATACATTTTAAGCTGATTCGAATCGGAAGAGTCGTAATTCGCTTCAAACGAACCGCTATAGTTAGTGTCTTTAAACATTGAATAAGTATTGGATTGGCATTCCGCGCCCCCGGGTAAACCGAAAGTACATTTGGCAATATTAGCCACATATTCATTAGTAAAAATTGCCAACGGGAACTGAACACCCTCCGAAGCGTTATTAATGGCACGATCTTTCATGTGCTGACAATCAGCATCTGTCGGCGGACACTCCAAATCATTAACAACAATATCCGTTAAAACGCCCAAATCAACTTCCTTTATTGGCAGCTGCAATTGATAATCATCAATATCGAAGCCGATAGAATACAGTGAAGCGAAAACTACAACAGCCGGATAGTCCGTCATGGACTTATCAACATGTAAAGTAAATTCAGCTCCACCAGTCGTCCATGAATTAGAAGGAGCAGACCCCACTGCCGGATTAACACCCGCGGTTAAAGTAGGTGTTATGGGGCCTGAAACATCCGGAGTCAAATAAAATGCAAATAATGTGGGAGTTCCATATTCACCCGCCTTGTATGTATCACATAAACCATCCGAAGTTTCATTGGGAGCATCCCACGAATTCGACTCGCTAAAAGCATCTTCCTCTAACACTTCACTCCCGTCGGGCCCCCCCCCGGTATTTGAATTCATAATTCCTCCATCATTCAAATTTTCATTATCATCAGAAATTACATCCGTCACCAAAGCTGCATCGGCGTTCATATCCTGTAATTTATTGGCCTCATCAGCACCGGTACATGCAGTAATTAAACCGGCAGTTAAAAGAGTAATAGTACTTATGCCGGAAGGAAGTTCAACCCCGGATGACAATGCATCCTTTAATTGTCTGCCAAATATAGTTAATTTTTCCATATTTGTTTGGGTTAAATTTTAATTTAATTCGGAATACTAAAATACTTTAAAATAAAATGCAAACTTTTTTGCGCGCATTCTCATGGAAACAAGAATAAACAGATTGACTACAAAAAAACGGCATATTAATATTTATAACTTTACCAAAACATTTAACCGCGACTTTCTATGGCAGAACTAAAAACCACAGCCAATAACACCAATGTGGAAGAATTTATAAATAAAGTTGAAAACCCCAAGCGTCGTTCAGACAGCTTGATTATATTGGATCTCATGAAAAAAATAACAAAAGAAAAACCTGTAATGTGGGGTACATCCATAATAGGGTTTGGGAAATACCACTACAAATCGGAAAGAAGCCGACAGGAGGGCGACTGGCCACTCACGGGATTTTCACCAAGAAAACAGGCCCTCACTGTTTACATAATGCCCGGATTTAAAAATTACCAAAAACAACTAAAAAAACTGGGAAAATTCAAAACCGGCAGTTCATGTCTATATATAAAAAATATCGAAGATATCGACCTGGATGTCTTAAAAAGCATCGTAAAAGACTCACTGGAACAAATGAAAAAAATACATAAAGTTAATTAATGGAAACACCCGACGAGACGAACTACGCTTTTGCAAATAAACCACCCTTTCCTTTAAATTCCAGACCCAACATCCTTACCACCAACGGATGTTCCTTGTATGGCTGATTAAAATAGCTTGATCCCATGTGCCCCTCTCCTTTTGGAATAACCTGGATACCACCAAGATGATCCAGCATAATCCGCCCCTGCCTGTCATCGCATTCCCAAGGATCATTATCAGAGTTGATAAAAATAAATTGCTCGGCTTTTCCACTAATCTTGTTCCAATCAGGCTCCACTTCATTTTTTTCAATTTCAGCAGTTGCACGGAGCAACTTTGCGTACCCGGACACCAAAACCGCTTTATCAACCCGTATTTCGAGATTTTCCAGGATGCTTAAAATCAATTGGGCACCTGCGGAATGACCGATCAAAATCGTCTGATCGCCAAATTTACCATTATCCAAAACAAATGGCAGCCAGTCTGCCAAATTTGGTTTCACCTCCGGCAGTTGTGGCAACCAGACCTCATAACCTTTTTCTTCCAATTTCCCTTTAACATAAGGAAACCAATACATATCGGGCCGATCAAAAGTACCATGCAAAATAATGGCGTTTTTCATAATAAAAATTATATGCAGACACAAACAAAAAGTACCAAATTTGTTTTACACGATCAATACACTGTCAAATTATCCAGGATGAAAAGAAACAAGCAATTCAAGGAGCTTTTATTCGAGACGAGGTAAGCTTACACAAGTAAGCGTCCGAGCGAGAATAAAAAAGCGACGCAGACCACAACAAAAACACCCAATTCATCAAAAGCGAGTATTTCAAGGAAACAA
>JBGSPQ010000019.1:0-9671 GCA_041738505.1 Candidatus Altimarinota bacterium
GGTCCCAAGGGTTGGGCTGTTCGCCCATTAAAGCGGTACGCGAGCTGGGTTCAGACCGTCGTGAGACAGGTCGGCCTCTATCCTCCATGATCGCAGGAAATTTGAGAGAAGTTGCCCCTAGTACGAGAGGACCGGGGCGAACGAACCTCTAGTGTATCAGTTGTCGTGTCAACGGCATGGCTGAGTAGCTATGTTCGGAAGGGATAACCGCTGAAAGCATCTAAGTGGGAAGCCCATCTCGAGATAAGATTTCCCAATTAACCTCCTGGAAGAATACCAGGTTGATAGGCTTCAGGTTTAAGCGCAGTGATGTGTTCAGCCGAGAAGTACTAATAGGTGATCGACTTATTTAACTTGTCTTATTGACTAGCTATGAGTGCAAACTCAACGCGCGATAAGAAAGTAATTGCGTTTATTTGAAAATTAATTTACAGTACAGTGCGTTAAAAGGCACTGTCTTGGTGGTTATAGAGAGTGGGGTACACCTGTTCCCATCCCGAACACAGAAGTTAAGCCGCTCATCGCCGATGATACTGGTTTTATCAATTCCGGTAAAGTAGGGCGCCGCCAAGACAGTGCTTTTTATGTGGGAAAATTTATGCCGTGACTTCCTCGTCGGAGGAGAGATTTGTCGCTATGGCGTCTTTTCCCTTTTGATAACGGGAAATCATTGGGTTGTAGGAGTTGTAGTAAAGTTCCACAAGATCTTTGGTGGTTAATTCCTCTACCTGCAGGCCGCAGTTTTCCAGCCCGACTCTAACGGTGCTCATCCTTTGATTAAGGTTTTTTTTGAGCTGTGCGAATTCGTCGTGCCGGCGTTTTATTTGAATGTAGCTGTCGGCCGGGCTCATATTTTGGAAGAATTTTTGAAATATATTCAATTTTACCGCGCGGAACGGGTCATACGGGACTACCACATAGAATTCTTTTTCCATGATATCCGCGTATTCAACCAGTCTGGCAATATATTCGGTGTATTCAACGGTTTGTCTTTGAAGAAGGGTGTTTTGCTGGTTTTCCCCAAGCTTGCGAAGGTTGTCCAGATATTCGTCAATATCCAGTTTTTTTGAACGTACAAGGATTTGAATTGGAAAATCCAATGTGTTTAAAAATCCCTGATATGAATAAATAATGGCATTTTGCTCCTCTTCGGATTTTAAATTGAAATTGATTGAGGATACTTTGAGTACCGCTCTGACACCTCCGTTTTTTAGAATTACAGTGTCGTCTCTTATTTCAGCGATTCTTAACAGAGTTTGCGTGCTGGATAGCGGGGCTGCCTTGCTTTTTGACTGTTTAACGCTGTCCTGGGTTTTTGGCTGGGTATCTGGCATTTTAACTATTTGGTAATTGGGTCTTTTTGTGAATCCAGGAATTTTTGGAGATTTTTGAGTTTTTCCTGCTTGTCCAGAACATCTTCTTCCCGTTTTTCTCTTTTCTTTTTGCTCTGGTCCGATTCTAGCTGTAGGGGAATGATTACCTCTCCGCTGGATTTAACCCAGACTCTTTTTTTTGGAAGCAGGGAGTATTCAATAAATAGCAGTATGTACTTGGTAAAACTCAGATCAAGCGGCCTTATAAAGGCAAAAGCAAGGGTGATTAAAGTGATGATGGCGACCGGTGGGAGCCAGGTGATCCATAAATAGACTTTCCCGAGTGAAACATATATCCCGTAGGCTATGGTAAAGCCGATTGCGCAAATGATAAGCTGCTTCAGTGTGAGCGGTCCTATGATGGTATCTTCTCTTTGTACATTTTGGGGGACCTTGAATTGCATTGTCTGTTTTGTGATTTAATCTCAAAATTATAGCAGGAATTGCCTTAAACTTCAATATTTGATACTTTGAATCGGACTGTTTTTTAAATGTAAAATTGGAATGAATATCCGAAACATAAGAAATTTTTGTATTATAGCGCATATAGACCATGGCAAGTCCACTTTGGCGGACAGGTTTTTGGAGGTTACCGGTACCATTTCCAAAAGGGAAATGAAGCGCGGTCAGATGCTTGATACAATGGAGTTGGAACAGGAAAGGGGAATTACCATCAAACTTCAGCCGGTGAGAATGGATTATGTATATAATGATGAAAAATACATTCTTAATTTGATTGATACGCCCGGTCATGTGGATTTTACCTATGAGGTTTCCAGGAGTCTGGCGGCGTGTGAAGGGGCTATTTTGGTGGTGGACGCGGCGCAGGGGATTGAGGCTCAGACGCTTGCCAACTGTTATATGGCAATGGAGCATAATCTGACTTTTATTCCGGTTTTAAACAAGATTGATCTGCCTTCGGCGGATGTGGAGCAGAGAGCCAGGGAAATTGAAAATACTCTTGGGATACCCAAAGAGGATATTATTGCAATTTCGGCCAAGGAAGGGACGAATGTGGAGGAAGTGCTGGCGGCTGTTGTGAATAAGATTCCTCCTCCGAAAGAATCTTCCGAAGAAGATGAGACCAAAGCGCTAATTTTTGATTCGGTTTATGATTCCTACAGAGGGGTTGTTTCATATATAAGGGTTATGACGGGTCATATCAGGAAAGGGGATAAAATTTATTTACTTCATAACAGAAATGAACTGGAGGCGGTTGAAGTTGGTTACTTTAAGCCCCAATATAAGCCTGCGGAGGTTTTGTATGCTGGCGAGGTTGGATATGTGGTTTCGGGGTTGAAAAACGTGGCGGATGCCAGGGTGGGGGATACTGTTTGGAAGCCGGGGAAGAACTCTGTCAGTGCCGCTCAGGCTGTGCCGCTTGATGGTTATAAAGAGGTGAAACCTTTTGTGTTTGCCAGTATTTTTTGTGTGGAGGGGGATGATTTTCCAATTTTGCGCGATGCGTTGCAGAAATTGCAATTGAGTGATTCGGCTTTGTCGTTTGAACCCGAGCAGTCGGGGGCGCTCGGACACGGTTTTAGGTGCGGGTTTTTGGGCCTTTTGCATTTGGATATCGTACAGGAACGGCTGGAAAGGGAATATGATTTGGATTTGATCGTTACTGCGCCTTCCGTTTCTTATATTGCCATTAAAAAGGGTGGAGAGGAGATATTTTTGTCCAATCCTTCGGATTTGCCGGATTTGGCTTCGGTTTTGGAAATTCGGGAGCCGTGGGTAAAGGTGGAGGTGGTTACACCAAAGGAGTATGTCGGAAACATTATGCAGATGTCTCTTGAAAAGAGGGGCCTTAACAAGACCATGCAATACATGGATCAGAACAGGGTGATTTTGATTTTTGAGATGCCTTTGGCGGCGATTGTCACCGATTATTATGATATGTTGAAGAGTATAAGTTCGGGATATGCCTCTATGAACTATGAATATTTGGAATACAGAGCCGGAAAACTGGTGAAACTTGATATTCTGGTTGCCGGCCAGAAAATTGACGCGCTTTCTTCTATTATCCACAAGGATCAGGCTTTTTTTATGGGTTCGGAACTGGTTAAACGATTGAAAGGCCTTATTCCGCGTGCGCAGTTTGAAATTTCATTGCAGGCGGCCATAGGTTCCAAGGTGATTGCCCGTGAGTCGTTAAGTGCTTTACGAAAGGATGTTACCGCAAAACTTTACGGTGGTGATAGAAGTCGCAAGGATAAGCTTCTGCAAAAACAGAAAGCGGGTAAAAAACGCATGAAAAAGGTGGGTAAAATTGATCTGCCTCAGGAGGCTTTCATGGCGGTTTTAAAAAAATGACCTTAAAGGTTGATTTGAGAATAAGGGATGGCTTATTGATGCTGTTTTGGGATTGCTTTTGGCTTATTTGAGCTATTCAAATTAACCTCAGAGGTTGATTTGGTTAACAAACGGGCAATTTTGTGCTAATATATAGCGATATATTTGAAACAAAAAACGGCTTTGGAGAATAAAATAAAAAAAATAGGGAGTGTGCTGATGCTGGTGTCGGTCATACTGGTGACGGCCGCGCTTGGTGTGTATTTATTTTTTGGTGAAAGTCTGCTGTACCGTTTTGGCTATCAAGATCCGACGGCACTGCGAAATGTTGCGCGGCCCGATACGGAAATTCTTACCATAGGGTATGCCTATGCCCCCAATGATTATGATCCGGTTTTGTTTGATCCGGTTTCGCGTAGCAGGATGACCGATGTTTATGAATCGCTTGTCAGGACCGATGAGAATTTGAATATCAAACCGGCTTTGGCTTCCACATGGGGATTGATTGATCCTTATACCTGGGAGTTTGTGATTAGAAAGAATGTCAAATTCCATGATGGAACAACGTTGACCGTGAATGATGTGGTTTACAGTCTTAATCGAGCCATGAAGGATCAAAAGTCACAACTTAAATCACTTCTTAGTACCATAAGCGCGATTGAGACCTCCGATGAAATGACAATTAGAATAAAAACTTCCGTCCCCGATCCTCTGCTTCTTTCCAAAATGGCGGCTGTTTATATCTCTCAGGACGGTTATGCCAATTTTAACGAGCCTGTGGGTACCGGGCCTTACAAAGTGATGGGGCTTACTACGGATGAGATGTTCATGGAGAGATTTGGGGATTATTGGGGTGAAACCCCTGCTTTTAAAAGTGTTATTGTTAAAATGATTGCCGACAGGGAGGAAAGAATTCAGGCGCTGGAAAGCGGGGAGGTTAATTTTTTGGCAAATCTGCCTCCAAATTATGCGTGTTCCTTTTTTGAAGAATTTAAAGATATCAGCGGATGCAAATCTTTAAAGAATAAGAATATAGTTGTGAAAGCCACTCCGGGTTTGGAGGTGAGCTTTATTGCTTTTAATTTCAATAATGAACTGTTAAAGGAAAAGAAATATAGGGTGGCGATAAAAAAAGCGCTTGATCCGGAAGTTTTTAAAAAAATAGCCTTTGGTTTTGCAATTCCGGCGCGACAGTTTGTTTCAAGTGGAGTTTTTGGTTTTAATCCGGATATTATGGGAGAGGTTTATGATATTGATGAAGCTAAGAAGCTCGTTGACGAAGTTGTCGGCGAATCTTTCTCCAGAATTGCCGTCACGTTTGATTATCCCGATTCGTTGCCTCCAGTGGGGCTATATGTTCAGGGGCAGCTTCGTGATTTGGGAATTGATGTTGATCTTAATCCGCTTTCCGATGCCGAACTTGCAAAGAAAATAATGGCCGGCGATTCCGATATGTATTATATGGGTTGGAGATCGGAGCTTGGTGACGCCAGCGATTTTCTGCTTGCCGGAGTTCATTCGGTTGATGCGAATTCGGGTTATGGATCATTTAACGGCATGAATTATAATAATTTGAATGTTGATGAACTTATTGGCGAGTCCCAGAAAAATCTGGATACACAGGCCAGGTTGGAACAGCTTCAGGAGGCTATGAGGATTATTACGGAAGATGATGTCGTAGGTGTTCCGCTATTTGAATCCGAAGTTTTGTATGCTTATACCGATGACTTAAATTTTAAATCTAGGGTTGATGGTTATGTTTACGCGTCAAATATAAAATAAAAATTAATGCACTCACTTAAATTAAAATTAATTCTGGCGATCAGCGGCTTTGTATTGGTTCTTTTTGGGATCAACACATTACTGTTTCTGGGTGAACAGCAGAATGAACTTACCCGTGATATTTTTGTGAATGCCAGATCGTTTGCCCAGCTTACGGCCAAGGATATTGTTAACAGTTATAATCTTTATGTGCCACAGGAGAGTTTTGTTTATTTTAACAGGGATGTGAGGAATGTTTTTGCGAAGTTCCAGGATTTGGAGAAGATCCAGATTGTTAATTATGATGGATTGGTTGTATATGATTCGCAGGAGGACCTGGATAAGAGTTATAAGGGAACTGGTAGAAGAGTCACCGGAGGGATTCTGGATCAGGTCAGGTCAAAAATTGCCTCCGTCTACACACTTGAGACGGAAAGATGTGTTTATCTGCAGGTTGATGATGAGCTTTCCGAGGGATACTATTGCGTGGACGAAAATTTAAAACCGGTTCAACCTATCGCGGCCTCGGAGAAGGTGGAATATGTTGTTCAGCCGGCCACAGACGAATTTAGTGTGGTTTATTATATATCTTACGATAATCTTCAGGAAAGGATTCAACAGACAATGATGAGGGGGATCATGTTGGGTATTTTCGGTATTTTGGTCGGTATTGTGATTGCATTTCTTTTGGCTTCCGGGATTACTCGCCCTCTTAATGATTTGACCGCGGGGGCGAATATTATTGCAAAGGGGGATTTTAGGTACAGAGTGATTGTAAAAACAAAGGATGAACTTGCCACGCTGGCTTCGGCGTTCAATTCCATGGCCAAAGAGCTGGATATTAGTACCAAAGCGCTTGTTTATAAAGAAAGAGTAGCTAAGGAGCTTGAAATTGCCGCGAATATTCAGAAAGAACTTTTGCCCAAGGAAATTCCAAAGGTTTTAGGTCTTGATATTGCGGCCGGAATTTTACCGGCGGAGGAGATTGGAGGTGACTGTTACGACTTTATTAAAACCGATGAAGGAAATTTGTTGATGTATCTTGGCGATGTGACCGGACACGGGGTTCCTTCGGGTATCGTTGTGTCTATCACGAACGCTCTTGTTTTCAATTATGCAAAAGAGACGGATTTAAAGAAGTTGTTGATAGATGTTAACAGGATATTGAAAGAAAAGACGTCGGCCAATATGTTTATTACGCTGGTTATGATGTATTGGAATGTTACGCAGCAAAAATTGAAATATATAAGTGCGGGGCATGAACAGATGGTGCATTATCATGCCAGGGATCAGAAAGTGACTCTTACTCCGGCCGGAGGTCTTGCTCTTGGAATGATTCCGGATATTTCCAGGGTGTTAAAAGAAGTGGAAATTCAAATGGAAGAGGGGGATGCGCTGGTTGCATACAGCGATGGTATTCCGGAGGCGTGGAAGAGTGATTCCGAAATGTACGGAATGGCTAATTTAAAGAGGGCTGTAAATGAGTACAGTATGCTTCCGTCGGCTCTTTCCATCAGAAATGCTATATTGTCGGATGTAAAAGAGTATATGGGTACCTGGAAGCAGATGGATGATATTACTTTGATGGTTTTAAAGAAGACGGCTTCCGGATTGGAGAAGTCGGTTGTGGGAGTGGGGGATGCCCTTCAGAAGACGGTTGTGGCGGCGGAGGCCGCTGCGATGGAGCCGGTTTCGGTTGAGGCTGGGCAGATTGTACCTTCGCAGGTTGCACAGAATGCGACGGTTGCCACAGTTGAAACTGTCCGACCCGATGATATTAAGATTCAGGCGGCGTCGACGGATAGCGGAGGAACGGTTTAAACTCCGGGGATAGGATAATCGCTACAGAATTCCGCTACTTCCTTTTTGATTTTGGCAAGGGTGTCTTCGTCTTTATGGTTTTGGATGCATAAATCCATCCAGTTGGCTATTTTACGCATTTCATCCTCTTTCATTCCGCGGGTTGTGACTGCGGGGGTGCCGATGCGAATGCCGCTCGGGTCCATTGGGGAGCGGGGATCGTCGGGGATCATGTTTTTGTTACAGGTGATTCCCGCTTTATCCAGAGCGATTTGTGCTTCTTTGCCGGTGATGTCCTTGGGTGTGACATCAATCAACAGCAGATGGTTTTCGGTGCCGCCGAACATCAGTTTGTAATCTCTCTTAAGGAATTCCTCTTCAAAAACTTTGGCGTTTTTCTTGATTTGTCTGGCGTAATCTTTGAATTCGGGTTGCAGGGCCTCGCGGAAGGCAATGGCCTTTGCCGCTATATTATTTTCGTGCGGCCCGCCCTGAAAACCGGGGAATACACTTTTGTCTATTGCTTTTGCAAACTCGTTTTTGCACATAATAATGCCGCCGCGGGGCCCGCGAAGTGTCTTGTGCGTGGTGGAGGTGATGACATCAAAATACGGAACGGGGTTGTTCATTTCCCCCGCGGCGATCAGTCCGGCTATATGGGCAACATCCGCCATTGTGAGAGCTCCGATTTTATCCGCTATCGCTTTGATGTTTTTATAGTCAATATCTCTGGAATAGGCGCTGTATCCAACCAAAATCATCTTTGGTTTATGTTCCATGGCCATTTTTTCCAGATTGTCCAAATCAATTTTACCGGCAGCATCGGTTTTGTATCTTGCATAATTGAAAATTTTGGCCATATGAGTAACCGGATGGCCGTGTGTAAGGTGTCCGCCGTGGGAAAGATCCATTCCCAAAATGGTATCACCCGGTTCAAGCAGCCCGAAATATACTGCGATATTGGCCGGAGCCCCAGAGAGAGGCTGTACATTGGCGTGGTCGCAGCCGAAGAGTTCTTTAAGCCGTTCAATTGCCAGTTCTTCAACAGTATCCACATTTTCGCAGCCGCCGTAATAGCGTTTGCCTGCATATCCTTCGGAATATTTATTGGTAAGAACCGATCCCAATGCTTCAAGTACCGCAACCGAAACATAATTCTCGGAGGGGATAAGTTCAATGCCCTCTTTCTGGCGTTTTTCCTCATGTTTAATTGCGTCGTAGATCTTGGGATCCTGCGACTTCATGTTTGTCATGTCCATGGATTGGTTGTTAAGTTTTAGGGATTATGATTGTGCGACTTTCGGTAACTATTCTGTCAACCGGTACGTCATGATCTTCGCCCGGGATATTTTCAACGATTTGGAATTCATATGCAACGCCAATTTTAAGACAGGATGTCTTTTTCAGCATTCTGTCAAAGTAACCTTGTCCGTATCCGATGCGGTGTCCGTCCGGGGCGAAAGCCACTCCCGGAAGGATAATGCAATCCAATTGTTCGGGGGATATTGATGTCAGGTGGGTTTTTGGTTCGGGTATTCTAAAAGAGCCTTCCTCCAGGTCGCTTAGATTTTTGATCATGTATAATGTCAGTTCTTTGGAATCTTTTACCACTCGGGGCAGGATGAAGTTCTTTTGATCTTTGTATTTTTCAAATAGAAAAGTTAAATCAACCTCGCCGTGGATCGGAATATAAAAAAGTACGTTTTTTGAGTTAATGAACTCCGGGATGGAGTCTATAGTTTCCATGATGCGTTTGTCCCGCTGATTCTTCATCATCGGAAGCTGTTTTAATCGCTTTGTAAGTATTTCCACCCTGATTTCGTCTTTCGATTTCATGTCAATATTTTACGGCCTGTATGATTAAATCATATTTAAGTTTGAAATAAAAGAATTATCGGTTAAAATGTCCTGGCAATTTGAAAAAACCTTGCGCGGGTGGCGAAACTGGCAGACGCACTACCTTGAGGTGGTAGCGCCCGCAAGGGCATGGAGGTTCAAGTCCTCTCCCGCGCACCAAAGTTCCCTTCAAAAGGGACTTTTCGTGGATTAATGGCTTTAATTGGGGCTTTTTCGGTTCTACCCCCTATTAGGGTGCTTGGAAACTTGTTCGGGTTGAACCTGAAATAGATTTCAGCAGTGATTTTCCAGCGCTTACCGATCTTTTCCCGAAACATCTCAATTCGGTCGATAAAGAGGTTCACGAGGATTTTCTTTTGCTTGTGGTCGAGTTTATCAAGCCTGTATTTGATCTGTTTGGAGGCATCTTTGAGCTTCTGCACTTCAATGTCGATGGAACTCATAAATTTGAGTTCGTCCTCGATTTCCTGAATTTTGTTTTCGATGTCGGAGGCAGACTTGTTCTTTTCTGAGATCTTCTCCTGCATCTTCTCTTCGCTGTAGTTACCGCTCTCATAGGCGTGCTCAATGCGTGCAATTGCTACC
>JBGSPQ010000016.1:0-9232 GCA_041738505.1 Candidatus Altimarinota bacterium
CCATTGCATTCTCATTTTTGCCAATGCTTTTTGCTTAACTTCTTGTTTGATTTTATGTATTTCTGATTTGGACATCGTGTTTTTGTTAGGTGTAAGCTATTTAACTTTAACACGGTGTCCTAAATGTCTGTGTACTATATATGAACCATTACGTTATTATTGACAAATGGCGCAAAATATATAATTATACGCGCCTTTTCTTCATATACCATTAATCCGGCTATAAAAATCATGGATTCTTCCCCTCCCTCAAATCCCAATCCGCAAGCGGAAAAAATCGAAATCACTCCGGAAATGGCCGAAAGGATTTCCTTGAACCTGCAGATCAAATCCAGGGATCACCAGTGGTATCTGGATTTTATCAGGCACATGGGAGATATCACAGGTGAGCATTTTAGCGGGCACTCACCGCATGAATATATTTTTAGCGGCCTGCAAAAAATTGCCGAGGGCTCATCTGAATTATCAACCCGCGTATCAACCGTAATAAACGACCATTTGCCCTATTTTAGTGGGTTGTTAATACTGCCGACCGGTAAATGTTGTGATTTAAAAGGCATAACCGATAGAGATAGAATGTTCGTTTCCATGGTGTCTCTGGCCTATGGATGGTATATGCGCCACCTGTTAGGCAGAAAGGGCGGGAGGCTGATGGGAAAAAACATCAGTCAATATAATAGGGCTTCCCAAAAAATCTTTGACGCGTTGGATCAATCGGCGATGCTGGAATTTTTAAGCAAGCATCCTTTTTTTGATGAACTTGTTGCGGAAGAGCCCGACCGTGAATCCGCGGAAATAGAAAAACGGAAAATGGCCGGCTTCAGTGAGGGGGCGCAAAAAAACATTACCGGGCTTCCTCTGCCGTCCGGATTAAAGAATGAATTTATACAGGGGGTAACAAACGAAATTTTCGGGAATATTTTCGTATCATATATACGTATCACCGCCAGAGTTTTTGGAGCCAAGATATCTATGGGTGAAGGCAGGTTGGAAATTTTGGCGGAGCAGGTTGAGCCCGAGGTTATTGAAGAAATACAAAATTTTTTAAGTTACAATCGGGAAAAAACAACTCAGAAAGTTTTAAAAACCCCTGCAATCAACCTGGAAAAATTGAAAAAGATTATTGCGCAATTTTTCTTTGACAGGGGCCAACGGGTAATAAAAAACCTGATCAAAAAAGATCTGGAGGCTCAAATGATAATTAAGGCCCTGCAGGCGGCAATGTTACTGACCGGCGAGTTTTTAAATGAGATGGATTCTGCTGAATTGATTCATTTTACATCCCACGAATTACATGCCCGTATAATGGAAGCGCTTCCGGATCCCGCGGATACACCCGAAACCGAACAATTAAGGCAAAAAATATCGGCCAAAGCGGAGGCCGCAACCGAAACGGAAGACGCGGCTACAGAAAAAAAAGTGGAAGAATCAGGCGGGGAGCAAATCGGGACGCCCGAAACCCGCGTGGAAATCACACCCGAAATGGTGGAGCGGGCATCCATAAACCTGCAGATCAGATTAAGGGATGGCGACTGGTATCAGTCATTTATGCAGGTGCTGAATGAAAAAATGGAAGGCGCAATGCCATCGGATTCTTCATTTCAAAAAATTTCCAGAGGGTTGGAAAAAATTGCCGAGACATCGCCGGCCTCTATTGAAATTATAACTGCGGTGAATACACATTTGCCCTCACTTCCGGCCAATGTCAGCGGACCGCTGTGGAAATGCTGTGATTTCGCGGGAATGAAAAAACGTGAAAAGGGTTTTGTTTCAACGGCCGCCATGGTTTACGGGTGGTATTTGCGCCATGCATTGGGCAGGCACAACGGTAAAAGAATGGAAAAATACATTGAGGAATATAAAAAAGAAAAAGATAAAAACATGGCATACTTTACCGGCCCCGCCATTCTTGAATTTTTGAGGGGGACCCCGTTTTTTAATGAACTGATTGCGGAGGCTCCCGATCAGGAATCCGCTGAAGAGGAAAAACGAAAATTCGCCTATCTTATAAAAACCGCAACGGAAAATATAAATAATCTGCCCGTTCCCAAATCGGTAATAGAGGATTTTCTGGGGGAAATATTTTATAACGTGGATTTAATAATTCATAATTCTTTTCTGGATGTCGTATCGGGTGTTATGAAGACGGGCGTTAAAGTAATTGACGGACGGCCGCAAATGGCGGCTGCCGAGAAAGATGCCGAAATAATTGCTGAGGTAAGCCGGGAATTGAATATGGATATAGATAAAAAAAACGCGGAAATGCTTGATGGTCCGGTGCTTAATCTTGGAATAATAAAAAACAGACTTGTAAAAACTTTTTTTGAAAAAAGCGTTAACGTGGAAAAAATATTGCGTAAAAGGGGGCGCCAATTTCAACCATTGGCACGCACTTTTCAGGCCTCAATGCTTCTTACCAGTGAATATCTTGACGAAATTTCCCCCGAGACATTATTGCATTATACGTGTCCCGAATTTTTCAACAAATTAATGGCTTCTCTGCCGGATCCCGCCCCTCCGTTATCCGCAGATTCCCCGGCTCCGTTAACCTCCCCGTCAAACGAAAACGTGGAAATCACGCCGGAGCTGATACGGCTTGCCGAAGCCAATTTTGAACTGCTTTCACAGGATCCGGAGTGGACCGTTGGTTTCTACGGATTAATATTGCGTTTGCTGGTGACCAAAGAGGCCATTGATATTAAGGAGGACAACCCGCTGGAAAATGGTTTGCAGGAGAAACATAAAGTGGATGATGGAATTCTATCCGAATACCTCGCCGGAATGGGGATGGATATTGCTGTTGACCGAATGCGACCGGGAATTACTTTCGATCAATTCATTGAGGAAATTCAAAAAAAAAGCCGGCTCATTTACCGGTCGGAAAAAATGTTGCTTCAGCTTTCGGTCAATAGAAAGTTTAGAAAGGCGGGTCAAATATTGCTGGATCGGGGTGTCAGAAAGATTTCCGCAAAAATTGCCAAATGCGATATTGCCACGGTCCTGGAATTTCTTAGGGGGACTCCGGTTTATGATTCGCTCACAAAGCCCGATCCCGACATGGCGGCGCTGCATGAATTCCGGGGGAAAATGGACGCGCTTACAACAGCCCTGGAAAACGATATCGGCGGACTTTCATTGCCTAAAGAACAACGCGAAGACCTGATTTCGGAATTGGTTGAAAGACAGAATATTGAAGTGCTCATGTTTTTTGATAGTCTTGCCCAAAGTGCATTAATGCGGGGAGAAAAAAGAAAAGAAATTAATTGGCGGGGGCGGGTGGAGACTCCGGAAAATCACGGTCTTATTGAATGGGCGCAGAACAACCGGAAAGCAGATTTGAATGCAATGAAATTAGCACTTTTCGCAAGAGAATCTTTGACAATCCACGATATTAAAAAAGAATTATCCCAATACTGCAGGGAGACCATTGTCGATTTGAATGAAATCAAAAAAAACGAAAACAAGTCTTTTGAAACAAAGCATATTGACGGCATGATCACAACATACGGCGCCGCCATCGAGTACATCGGTGGGCTTAACGCCCGTGATATGCTCAATTTAATCGATCCGAAAGTGATCCGGTCGGTTCTGGAACACATGGTCCTGCCGGTGGAAAAATCAGCCGCGGAGGATGCCCTGCCCGAATCAACTGAATCCCCCGCTAAAGCCGAAGCGACACCCGCCTCCCCGTCAAACGAAAGCTTGGAAATGACGCCGGAAATATTGGACCGCGCTTTTATAAATTTACAGATAAGGAGTCGTGATCCCGGATGGGACATTGTGGTCTTCCAGAATGCCTTGTTCACGGGAATGATGCGGGAGCCCAAGGTCATGTCACTGCAAAAAAGGCTTGTTGATAAAGTTGAACAGACAGCTATGGAACTTAATCAGGATATTCCGCTTAATGAGGGTTTGGAATCTTTGTTTTCCTCAATTGTAAGTAAATTATACATCTACCGCCCAAGATGCATGGATGCTCCGGGAATTATTCAACTTGAACGAATGCATAAGCAAATGCATGTACAGGTACTTAGATGGGTTTTACGCCAGAAAATGGGAAGAATAGGAATCAAAAAAATGGAAAAACATTTGGATGAATACGCAAAAGCATGGGATGGCTTCTTGAAAGCCGCTGATAAAGCCCGCATTCTTGATTGGATAAAAGAATCATCGATACACGATGAGCTGGTTTCGGCGAATCCCGATCCGGATGATGCCGCAATGGGAAAGAGAAAACTCGATAAGGTGTTGGGATATGCAAGGCAAAACCTGAATGACATTCCGGTTCCCGAATCTCTCAGACTGCAATTTGCCAGAGACATAATGTCGATAATCCATAGCTTGTTTTTTAAATCCTTCCTGAATGCAATTTGCGATATCAAGTCAATTGAGGTTTCGTACAACGGTGCAAAATTCCAACTGAAAATGAATGATTCACAGGATGAAAATTTTGAAACAACAATGGATTTTGCAATGGAGCTCGGCACTGAAAAAATAACGGATATTATGAGGCGCAATGAGCCATGCGGTTTTGAAAGAATAAAAAGCGTTAAAATTGCCCATTATCGCGTAATCAGAGCGTCTATAGATGGCATGCTCAAACAATACCCGCAGCAACCGTACAGGTTCTTAATTTTGGCAGTGCGGGACGCTGTGGATTTGACCATAAAGCAATTAACCGACATGGATGCGGACTTAATTGTGCAAATGGGGTCTTTATCGACATATAATGAAATAATCGAAGCCATTCCCGATCCCGCACAGGAAATTGTGCATGGATCTTCAGCTCCCCAAACCGTGGCACGTGCTGAATCAAAAAATAATGGGGAGGATCTGTCCGAAAAAGAAAAGCTCTATTTACAGGAGGCGCTCGGGGATTTTTATCATCTTGATCCGGAAAGCTCTGAATATTCGGCGGATGATCTAATCACCGCGATAAAGGAACAGGGATTTATCGAGGAATGGACGGAGGATTTAAACCACTTGTATAGAAGCGGTGGAACGGCCATAACGGCCGACGCCGTTGAAAAATATTTAAGAGAAAATCTTGCTCAAAAGATGGAAACGGAGGAATCAAAGCCCCCCGAAAACCGCTTTACCATGCCATCATCATTAATGCGGCGCATTGAAAGTGCGGTTGATGATTGGAATAAAATCAGGGAAGCACGGATGGAGAGAAGAAAGGAAAGGCGTGAGCGGGAGCCGGATGAGGAAAAACGAAATTATTCCCCTCGCCGGCAGTTCAGCGACAAAATAGGGGACTGTATAAGCGCGCTTTTGAGCGATTCGGTGCATTTAAGAGTGTCATCGCTGACCCAGCTGGAATCTCTGGCGCAGACTCTTGAATTGATCAACAGCCAGCTTATTGATCGCGCAGACGCAAGCGGATGGCAATACAAAAGCGTCAGCATAAAAATCAAACCGGTAATTCTGGCCTTAAGCGCAAATGCCGGAGAGGCGGAACCGGACGAAAATATTTTAAAACTCAGGGATCTGCTTGAGGAGCAAAAGAATACTGTTGCCGGCATGGAAACCGAACTGGAAGCTGTCGCGGGCGGCGCAAAGGAAAAGGAAATTAACGAGGCAAAAATCAGTGACTACCATGAGGAGCAACAGTTTGTTGAGGGAAGTGCCGCACGGCTTCAAAAAGTGCGCGCCGAAACAAGGAAAAAGCTGACCGACTATTTCAGCCGTGTGGCCGCCGATTTAAGTTCCAGAGACGGGAACTTAAGGGACGGACTGGTTGAACTTGAAGAGGAAACCGCGGTTGCCGTTGAAAAAGCGCAAAAGGAAATTGAGCACCTTGGAAATCTCATTATAAGCGCAGAGGATCAATTGCGGTTGGCCGGGGAAAAAGGCGGGGAAGCCGTCGTTATTGAAAAAGATATTGAAAAGCGAAAAAACGAAATGAGCGCTCTGCAAAATGATCTGTTGTCACTTTATAACGAATACGCCGACCTCTATTTTTAAATAACGCATGAATAAAGAATCACCAAAAAAAATAGGAATAAGCGCCATGGAGGTATTCTACCGAGGGGATAGGATAGAAAAAAACCTGGACGGGCTTGTGTCTGAAGCCGCGTCGGCGGACGGGAGAGAGGGTAAAGATCTCATGTCCGGTGAAATGTCCGAACTGGCGGGATTTATCAGGACTAAAAAAGATTTGATCCATACCCGTGCGGAATTATCGGAAATTTGTGAACAAATCGATGCTATCCGGACCATTTGGCGCGACCGTATTATGGAGGCTTGTTCGGTCTCGGGGCGGGGGGAGGAACTGGTTCGGAAAATGAATGAGATGATAGACGGGGAAATAAAAGCCGTTTTGGGTGAACGGATATTCATTCCGGAGGAGGTGGACCAGAAAGTGGCATTGGCCGGATTATGCAAAAACATTTTTGACCCCTCTGTTGATGAAGCATCACGTCATTTTGTCATAGAGTGGTGTAAATTTATTGTCTATTCCGAATTAACGGATGAGTATTACAAAATAAGTTTCGCAAATTGGACGATGAATAAGTTGAACGGAATAGTTCCGGGAATTAAGTTTATTTGGGCGGAACTTGATCATTATGCCGCCAAATGTGACAGGGGCGGGGAATGCTCGATAAAGGATCTGATTACCGGGATGTCCTCACATTTAAAAATTGAAATCAGCTACGAGAGGCTGTCTAATGAGGCCGGCCTTGAAGCGGCTTATGGAAGGCTTTTGCTAAGCGGAATTCGCAAGTTGCAACCCAGGATTTTGGGTTCAATGACCGAAGAAAAGATTGTCACGTCGTTATTGGAGGAGGGGTCGCCCTTTCAAATCATGGGTCATGATATGCAATCAATTGGACATCCGAATGTTGCCGAACCGAACGGATTTGTGATTGAAACAAGCTGGTATATCGGATATCTGCTGCGGGCGCTGACAAAGTGCGGCGAAATCAATGCCATCAGGAGCGAAGAGAATTTCAATTTATTTTTAAAAATTGTGAGTGAGACTCTCATTGTTATGCCTTATTTGGGCAGTGAAAAAAGCGTTAAACTGCCGGAAAAAATAAAAAAAATATATCAATTCCTGGCGTTAAGCGTGCAAAAAATTTTTGGGCTGAAAAATCTGGTTAATATAGGTGTCGATTTCATAAACGAAGAGGAAAAACCGGATTATTCAATGCATTTCATGCTAAGAAAATTTATTGGCGATGACGCCGTTGAGAGTATTGAAGAAAATAGGATATTACAGCTTTGCCATGATCTTGCCGCAAAATATCCCGGGGAGGATTTTACCGATCTTTCCAAATTCGGGGAGTTTAATGATTTTGCGCTTGAAATGGATAATAAATTGGGTTGTGGAATGGGTCTTGTCAGTGCCGCCCGTCTGCAGGAAAGGGTTCGGAGGATGATGAAAAAAGCCTATCTGACCCAATCAAAGGAGGCCGAAAGAAAACTGGTTGCGGATATTTTAGGATCTTTGGGAGACAGCCCCGTTAATCATGACTTGGAAAAAATTCAGGAGACCGTCATTCAAACCGGCGCGCAATTGCTTATTTTGGCATGGGATCTTCACGCGAGTGAAGCCGTGCTTTTGGCGGACGAGAGGAAAAATGCGGGTGATGATCTGTTAAAACTGGCGGATAGCGTATCGTCGGGTGCTACGACCGTGGAAATTCCGGAAGAAATAAAAAATTATCTTTCTCTTCTAAGTGAGCTGAAAGTGAAAATATGCCGATATAATGCCGCGCTGGCGGAAATATTTTCGGCGGAACCCTCCGCGGGCCAAAATAAAAAAATAGCCGCTTTAATTAAAGAGGAAAATGAATTGGCCGCCTCGCTTGATCGTCTGCTGGCTGAGGGGCGCGAAAATTATACCGCCGAAATCGCAAGACTGAGAACCGACAGCCAAAAAGAACTACATCATTTAAAAGATGTAATGAAAGAACAGGAGGAAAGGTTTAAAAAGCTAATCGGGGAGATTGGAGACCTGGAAAAAGAATACAATCATTACCTTGACGAATAGAAAAAAGACACTATAATTACGCACCAAATTAAAACTCATGTCAAATTTTTTTCTCAACATCCGGCCTGAAGGCGAAAATCCCGAAATGGACTACAAAGTGGGTGTAAACCGCAATGAACTGCGAGCCATGCTGCAAAAACAGATGGAGGTTTTGCGCGGATACACAGGCGGCGCCGTTTATATCGGTAAAACGAAAACCACCAAAAAAATAAATGTTGGCGCGGTGGTGGAGGAAAATCTGGCGGATTTTGAACGCCGGATACAAGCGTTGATTGGTGCAAACAACCATGAAACGGTTTTCTTCCGCGATGAAATTGAGGAAATATGTGAAGGGATCAACGAGCAAATTCAGTCAATTCAGGGGGATATTTTTAGGGGGTGCCAGTGCACAATGCACACGCCATATAAACTTCTTGGCGCCGAAATGAACCGCCTTAGGTCGTCATCGCAGGAAGAAATTCGCGATAGGCATTTTGTTATCCGACCCGAAAACAATGATAATGAAGATGATGTTTTGACCGAATACAGCCAGTATCCGGCGGATAGCGTGCAATTCATTGCCGACACCCTGGAAAACATCAGTATCCCCATGATTTACAATATGATCGGGGAGTTAAAAGAAGAGGGACTGATTGAAGAAGATGAGGAGATGACACTGGAAAATTTCAATCGCATTTTCTCTCATTACGAAAAATTTATTATTGCCGTTAACTCTTTTATTTATAAGATCAGACAGCTGGCTTTTGCATATAAACATTGCTCATTTGAGCTGTTGCGCGTGAACATTCTCCATGAATTAAACAAGTTCAGGGAATATGCCGAAAAAATCCAAGATGATTCCTTGAAGGGGATATTCTGCAAATTTGCCGGGGATATATACGGCACTATGGAGTCTATAACGCGCGATGACTTTGAAATGTATTCTGCAGGGACGGATTACACCGATGAAATAAAAAAATATTCCAATCTTTTCAAAGAGGCCGCGGGCTCGGACTGCGACCATCCGGCAATGATTTTTCTGCCCGGGAAAATCGGTAAAGAAAGCGACAATATTGCTTTTTCGGAAAAGGAAAAGGATTTTTGTGAACAGCAAATAAGGCGCATTGCCTCGGATTACAACCTTAACGGAATCAGGGAATGGGGTAAGAAAAACATTAAAGATTTGGCCGAAACCGTCAATAATCGCTTTCACGCCGGATACCGCCTTCGCGGGATTGTGGATATGAAATT
>JBGSPQ010000012.1:0-2899 GCA_041738505.1 Candidatus Altimarinota bacterium
AGATTCCCGCCGTACCCGCCAGAAACAGCAGGGACCAGCGGATTTTTGTAAACATAAAGACAAAGGCGCCCGCCATACAAAGCATCAACAGCACTATTATTTTTTCCGCCGCCGACTCGTTCCGTAAAAACTTTCCCTCCAGAATCGTCTGAATGGCATTGGCGTGGACAATGATTCCTTCCATCTTATGATCACCGCTTACAGGAGTTAAAAAATAATCGTTATAATATTCTGCCGTGGGACCTATCAAAACGATTTTATCCTTGAAAAGATCAACAGGATCCGCCGGGAAATTTTTGTCATATACTTGCTGGAACGAAAGGGAACGATATTCAAAATCTTCAATAAGCGGTTTGGAAAAATAATTTATCAGCAACATACCATTTTCCAGTGGTACCCTGCCCGTATCAATACCCGCATTTTCCGCTGTAGCAAAAGCCAGGCTGGGGTAATAAGTGCCGGTCGATTTTTCCGTTACGCCGGGAAGGTATTTTCGAAAGACATCATCCTCGTCCAGAAACGAAACAACAGTCACCAGTTCTTTACCAGTGGTATCCTCAAGATTATTCATTAACGCAAGGCCTTCGCTTGTTAAAATATTTCCATTTTCAAAGTATGATTCATAAAAGTCTCTCGCCATAATCACATTACCGGCGGACGTGATGGACTTTAAAAATTTGGCGTCACCCTCCTCGTCCTTGTTAGATGTGAAACTCATATCAAAAACCACCAGTTTTGCCCCGTACTCCGTAACCGTATCAATAACCGAGGAATAGTATGAGCGCGGCCAGTTGCGGGAATAACCGAGTCCCACATTTTCATCGGACGACCTGTCGTCAATTGCAATAATAACTATTTCGTCCGACACTCCACCCGGCGTATAAAGATTATCCGCAAGCTTAAGCTGAAAAAGAGAGAAAGCATTTGTAAAAACAAATACCGCAAAAAGTGCGGTCACGGCAACTCCCGCGATTAAAGCCGTTAAAGTCTTATATTTTCCTCTTTTGGTCATTAAAAAGCGCTATAAATCCAATAATTATAGCATTTTTTGGCGATTTTGGACAGGAAAGGGGTGCTTTGATTACATAATCTTAAGTAGGTTGGAGTCGGTCTGAGAGGGGCAATAACGGCTTTCTTCTGATGAGATTATGATGGCGATTATAACACAAGTTGATAACGAAGATTGTCGCTCCAGTACGCATTAATGGCTTCCTCAAGCGGCGATTATGCGTATGTTTGACAAGTATTCGCAAGCCGGAATGCTTGAAAATACGAACGTATAAAATATAATAAATACGTCAATCAATAATCAAATAACGATTAAAAAATGAAAAAATTCAATGAATTTTCGGACAGGGATTTGTACGCGATGTGCAAAAAATGGGGCGCGGAAGCGTTGGCGGCGCGGAGAAAATTTGCCGGACTCCTGCCGGAGGTGTATCGCAGAGACCTGGAATCAAGAGGGTTTTTGCGCAAAACTTGGCTCGAAAAGCGCGGATACACTTGCATTTATGAGTTCGCGGCGCGGCTGGCGGGAATGAGCAGAAAGCAGGTGGATCTGGTTATGCGCTTGGATCAGCGCTTTGAAGCCATTCCCGTCTTGCGATCGGCTCTGGTGGAAGGTGAAATCAGCGCCAATAAACTGGCTAGAGTGGCATCCATCGCCACGGCGGAAAATCAAACCGAGCTCTTAAGGAAGACGGAAATCCTCTCCAGCCGCGCACTGGAAATTTATGTAAGGGAGAGGAAATTGGAAAATGGGAGTGCCAACGGAAACGGAGGCTCTGCGGGAAAAAACGAAAATCAAGATGGCTTAAGCAAGGCAAAAAACGACCAAAAAGTTCTGCACGTGCATCACTTTGAAGCACCAACCGAAACCCAACCCGACGCAGACATCCTCGCCGCCTTTTCCCTCGAACTGAAGCAGAAAATCCGGGAACTCAAAGCCAAAGGCATTGATATAAACTCCCTATTTATGGAATTTCTGCAAAAAAGGGAGCATGAAATCAGCGAAAAAATGGACAAACTGGGGCAGGAGCAACTAAAAGCGCGTCAGGAAAAATGTATCATCGGTAAGCCGTCATCGCGACACGTGCCGGCCATAATCAAAAAAATTGTGATGGCAAAATACGGCAATATCTGCGTAGCGGAGAGATGCGGAAAACCGGCGGCGCACCTGCATCACGAAAGAAGATTCGCCACTTTCGGCAGCCATGATCCCAGATTTTTGCGACCGCTCTGCAGAGCGCACCACGAACTTAAGCATGCTGAAGAATCGCAATCAAAAAAGGGGGATGATTTTACTCATCCCCTTAACCTATAAATGATTTAAAAACTTTACTCCTCCCTTCTTCTTGTTCTTCTGTAAGCCATTGCCCCGCCAAGCATCACCAGTCCGATGTATCCGTTGATATCGTTGGAAACGTCTCCGGGAGTGGCCGCGCAAACCGAGCAGCCGTCATCGCCTCCCTCTCCCGGCACATCACCGATCACCGGGGGTGTACCCACAACGCTCAAATCGCTTCTTCTGATGTCAATTTCCGCGGGATAATCACCTTCACGAAGGGTTCCGACCTGCTGGCCCTTGATGGAAAGGTTAACGCGACCCTCATTCGAATAAATTGTAACGACCTCCGGAGTACCGTTTGGATTTAGCTCGGGTTTGTATTTCATACCGTAGTCTGTATCAACACCACCCGCTTCAATTCCATTATCTCCACCCGGCTGCATGGCCAAAGCGATTTTTAGCTTGTTGTCGCCGTTTCCGCCTTCCACAATGTTGCATCCCAGTCCCGCGCCGGTATCGGCGTCTTCATAGAGGGTGTTTTGAGTTGTATTGATCACAAAGCCGTTATAAGTTCCGGTACAGGTAACCGTCGTGGGGACATCGCTGGCATTT
>JBGSPQ010000011.1:0-19830 GCA_041738505.1 Candidatus Altimarinota bacterium
ACTGTCACTGAAATATTTCAACGAAAAACGACCTCAAAAAACCAAACATTTTATGCCACCGTTACAATTTGGAATCCTGAAATACAAGCTCACAAAACAAAAACTTAACTACAGTGTCCTAAATGTCTGAAACTACTACAAATAAAGTTAAACCATTATCGTTGGCGCGACCTTCCACGTTGGTGCGACTCACCATCGTAACCAGTGCCACTTGCCATTCCTTACTTCCACACTCATTATTCCCCCGCCACTTGCCATTCCTCACTTCCACACTCATTATCTCTCCCTCCCTCGCCACTCTTCACGCTACCACTTTTTGTTTCATGTATTGATTTCGCTTAACATACCGAATTCGCACAAAAAGCGACATTGTATAAATGGCTAGATTAAGCGATAAAACATAGGTTGCAAAGACATAATTATCTCAATAATTCCAGTCCAAAAGATGGATATTATCTTTGATTTTGATAGATTAATAATACTAACGTATAGCAAATATTATTATTATAAACTTTCTCCTATGACGAACATCGAAAATTTACACAAAACCTTCAAACAATTCGGAGCATTGGCACTCACATACCGCCAAAAGTGCATCGGCATGCTGCCGGAAATCAACCGCCTGCGCGTTTACGAAAAAAAGGGCTACGGCTCCATCTACGAATACGCGGCAAAACTGGCGGGCATAAGCCGGGAACAGGTCCAGCGCGTGCTTCAGTTGGACCACAAATTTGAAGACAAACCGGCATTGAAAAATATGTTGATTAAAGGAGAAATCAGTGTAAACAAGCTGGCAAGGATCGCATCTGTTGCTACGGTTGAAAACCAAAATTTATGGGCTGATCAGATAAAAAATCTTTCACAAAAAACCGTTGAAACTTTGGTGAAAGATTATAAAAACGGAGCAAATCCAAATACCGAACCCGAAAATCAAAATGGCTTATTTGAGGCAAATTATGAAGACATTTCTGTGCGCGCGCACAGAAATTTGGAGGAAAATAAAATCAATATGAAAGTTATCCAAACACTATCTTTTGAAAACAAGCAACAACTGATGTTACTCGCGGAAAAAGGGATCGATATAAACATATTGATTGAGGAAATGCTGGAAAAACGAAAGCAAAAAATCGACGAAGAAAAAGAAAAAATCGCCAAAGAAATTTTAAGTGAAAACAATACTCAAAACACCCAGCTTTCACGAGGTGGACAGAACGGCCGAAAAGAGATAGGAAGTGCGAATAAAACGACGGGGTATTCAGTACACAATAAATCGCGTCAAACAGACCATATCCTACAATCCAAACCCGCGTCCCGTTACATTCCCGCACACATCAAAAAAATCGTGCGGCTTGAGCACGGAGTAAAATGCTCAATTCCATACTGCGACAAGCCGGCAAACACCATTCATCACACTCAAAGATTCGCGCTTTCGCAAAATCACGACCCGAAGTTTCTGGCTCCGCTCTGCCGTGAACATCATCAGCTGGCGCACGCGGTGGACAGAACGTATTGCGGGATGAGGGGAGGATGAGGGGAGGTTGGTGAAACGAGCGCGTCGAAATGGGAGAGCGGACTAGGCGTATTGCAGGGTACGGGCGGGTTAGCAGGCGTGTTGCGGTGGAGCCGGTAGCTACGGTGGACAGGAGGGGTGTGACGTATTGTGGAATACGGATGAGAGTAGGTTAGCGAAACGAGCGCGTCGAAATGGGAGAGCGGACTAGGCGTATTGCAGGGTACGGGCGGGTTAGCAGGCGTGTTGCGGTGGAGCCGGTAGCTACGGTGGACAGGGCGTATTACAGGAAACAGGATGGCGTTGGATAGCGGGCGTTTCTCTGCCGGCGGGGACGCATAATCTGTATACAAAAAGGGCGGGGTAATAAGAGGTTGTATAAAAAACCCTTTACCCCACCGATTTGGAGACTAATAAATTTTATGGAGGGAATCAAATATAAATATATTTACTTCCGGGGCAAAGTATTGTATAATTCTGAGATTCAGTTGTGTTTTGTTAACGATAAATTTTGTACAAAATAAAAAATTCAAATCGGGTTAGACTGATGGCTGTTGCGGGGCTTGTGATGATGTTTACGCAGATGTTTTCGGGGGCTGTGGCCAATGCCACGAATGTGGAGGTGGTGCTTTTGGAGAAACCGGTGACGATTAGTGTTACTCCGAATCCGGTAAATGCTAATTTGGGAGAAGAGCCGCAGTTTATGGCGGTTGCGTATTTTAATACCAATCCACCGATTGATATTACTAATCATACATTGACGACCTGGTCGTCAACCAATACGGCGGTTGCCACTATTAGTAACAGTGATCCCACTCGGGGGCTTGCAAAAGCGGAGGGCATCGGTACGTCCATTATTAGAGCGAATTATGGCGATGTGACCGGTATGGCGACAATGAATGTGAGTGCGGTGGCATTGGACAGAATTGAAATAAATCCGGGTACAGCGGCCATTAATGTGGAAAATACGCAGCAGTTTGGGGCGAGAGCTATATTTTCCGACTCAACCCAAATTGATATTACCGGTGATGCGGGGATAGTGTGGAGTTCCGGTGATGTAAATATTGCAACAATCAGTAATGCAGATGCCACCAAAGGTTTAGCCATAGGAACAGGTGACGGTATGGTGACTATGACCGCCACATACGGTGGAAAAGTGGATACGGCGGATTTGACAGTTAATGCACCGGACACTATTACAGTGACGCCGTTAACGGCAACAATTAATGTGGGGCAGACGTATACTTTTTCTGCCATTGCAAAGTTTCCGGATTTATCGGAAAGAAATATTACAATCAATCCTTTGAATGTCTGGAGCTCTTTGAATACCTCTGTCGCGACGGTGAGTAATACTAATCCGACCAGAGGACGAGCAAACGGTCTTTCGGCAGGTAACGCGACTATTGGAGCCACTTATTTTGGAGTGAACGGAAGCGCGGTTTTGACTGTACAGTCAACCACTCCGCCGCCGGATGATGAAGGGGGTGGAGGTGGAGTTATTACACCACCGGACGATGAAGAACCACCACCGGATGAAGAGCCGCCACCGGATGAAGAGCCGCCACCGGATGAAGAGCCACCGCCGGATGAAGAGCCACCGCCGGATGAAGAGCCGCCTCCGGAAGACGAACTGCCACCGGAAGACGAATTGCCACCGGAAGACGAATTGCCACCGGATGAGGAATTGCCACCGGATGAGGAATTGCCTCCGGATGATGAAACGCCTCCGGACGACGAGGAGCCCGTCTATGAACAACCCGATTATCCGACTCCGCCTCCGCCCCCGGGAGAAGAGGAGTTTGCCGAAGATGAGGAGCCGTTGCCCGTTTTTGCGGTGCCGGTCACTTATGAGGAGCATTTGATTCTGGAAGAGGCGTTTTTGCCCGACGAATTGAGTGTCACCCGCGGGGAATTGCTTGTGGAAATGAACAAGAGATTTGATTACACCAATTTGTATAATAATTTTTTAGGGGAATGTACCAATGATCTGAATGGTTGTTTGTTGATTTTTTGGCAGACAAGTGATTTTACCAATAAGAAAATGGATTTTTCGTATTGTAAGAAAGATCCGGCGGGTAAATGCAAGCCCACCGATCCGCCTTTTGATATAAGCAATTCTCAGTTATATCCCGATGTGCCTCCGGCCACCCCATATTATTATGAGATTAATCTGGCTACGATGCTTGGCGTGGTACAGGGATATTATGAAGAAAAACAGAGTCCTTTTCTTCCTTATAATCTGACCTCCAGAATGGAGGCGCTGAAAGTAATTTTGGGGTCCGGATCAATTGATATGATTGAATGGGTTTATTATCCGGAACTTGAAGCGATGCTTGGTGGACCGGATGGAATAAGGGCTCAAAAAACGCCGTTTGTTGATATAAGACCTACGGAAACCGCCATGTGGTGGTATCCCCGTTATCTTGAGGTGGCTTGTGATACCGAGATGATTGATTGTGCCGAAGGGACGCGGTTCAGACCGGATGAGTTTATTACGGAGAATGAACTTGGGGAAATGATGGAAAGGTTAAATGTTTATCTTGAAAAGACCAATCACCTTGAGAATATTGAAGCCGATGATGATAGAGATGGACTTAACAATTACAGTGAAAAAACCATTTACAGGACTAATTCCAATATTCCCGATAGCGACAATGATGGTTTGAATGATGGGGGTGAGGTTCTTGTCTACAAGACCAATCCGCTGGAGATTGATTCGGATTATGATTTGTTGAATGACTATGATGAGGTTATGAAATATAGGACCAATCCTCTTAAGAAAGATACGGATGGAGACGGATTTGCCGACTATGTGGAAATCGGGGCCGGATCGAATCCTCTGGATCCTTTGTCATTCCCCGTTGATGCCGATGAAAACGGTATTGAAGATGAATGGGAGGCCAAGTATGGAATTAAGGTGGTTGATGGAACGCAGGATTCCGATGGGGATGGAATCTCGGATAAGATGGAATACAGGTATGGAACGGATCCTACGACCGTGGATACTGATGGAGATGGTATTTCGGATGCCGATGAAATTTTTATATACAGAACCAATCCTCTGGAATTGAATGATATTGCAGAGCTGGAAAATCTACCCGTGCGGATTACCAATTTCAGCCAGGGGCAGTTGGTTGCGGATACCACGCCTTTGGTTAAGGGTGTGGGACCGTTGGGGGCGGAAATACGCGTCTTGATTCGTAACGATTATGGTCATGAAAGAGTTTTGGGTTCAACAATGGTTGATGAAAATGCCGCCTGGGTTTTTGATACTCCCGAATCTTTAAGAGACGGGCGTTATCAGTTGATTGCGCGCGCTCTTGAACCGGGAAAGGGGCTGGTTACCCAGTCTTACCCGATTCATATTGTGATTGATACTACGTTGAATGTGGCTTCGCCAAAGCCCAGGAAACTGGCCGATGCCGTAATTACGGAAGAGGCATTGTTGAAGAATTTGCGTTTGAGGATTGTAGATAACAAGCCTGTGATATATGGAAATACGCAGTTCGGGAATGAAGTTACCGCCACCTGGAGATCGGTGGTGATTACTTCCGCGCTTATTGCGGATTCCATTACCGGGGAGTTTGAAATTGCCGCGCCTTCGCCTTTGTCATTGGGCGACCACGTGGTTTATGTTACAGCTACACGCAAATCGGATGAAGCGCAGAGTGAAACGGTTAAGATTAATTTTAACGTGGGGACTCCGGGATTGAGTTCCATTTTAAGGGGCGTGGGTGACGAAGAACCCGGGGTGACTCCGACCGGTGCCGCGGGTGCGGTGGCGGCAGTGGGGTCGGTGTTTACCGGAATCGGAAAGATTATTGCACCCGGAGCCGGTGATGCCGGAGCGGGACTGCTTGGGGTTGTTGCGGTACTGGGTTTTGCCGGAGCGGTCGGATGTGGATATTACTATTTTAAGGTTGTGAAAAAAGGTCATCGTTTGGTTGGTAAGAAAAAGAAATCAGCCGAAGATAATAACGTTGATGCTGAAAATAACGAAACTGATTCAGGCGCGGGTGCAAACGGATAGGTATTTTCTATAAAGTCTTCCAGGTTACCTCCTCGGTTTTGTCGTAGATAAATCCGTCCGCTGCGATCAAACGTCCGGTGGGAATTAAGGGAATGGTTTCTCCCGTTGGCGTGTAAACGGCTTCTCCTTCTTCCACGGTAATAAGGTAACTGCCCTTGGGGAAGGCCAGTTTTTTGAAAACGATTCTGCCTATTTTCTGGCTGGATAATTCCGTGCTTTCAATGCAGGTGAAAATGACATCAAAGTGATCGCCGGTTTTGGGAGGGGTGTCCACATAGGGAATGTCCATGGACATGGTTTTAACGTATTCAAGGTATAAATCCCACATCAGTTTTTCCAGTTTTTTGTCGGGGTATACTACGTTGAGACCGGATTCTTTGGCTTCCGGACGGGAAATCGAGTGGTTGTGCGTGCTGATGTCTTTAATGAAAAGCTGGACTATTTTTTTTACCTGTTTGGGACTGCTGATGTGATGGTGAAGGATGTTTTGCGCGTCTTTTCGGGTTTCCAGATAATTTCGGTAGGCCTTGCCGATTATAAGAGGGGAAACGTTGTCGCCAAGCAGTTTAAAAGCTTCCATTTTATCTTTGGATTCCGTGACCTGATATTCCTCTCGCAGGAAGTCTTCGTAGCTGTCCATGTCGGAAACGGAAATTTGCATGCCTCCAAGTTCTCCACCCTGAATGCGGACGGTTGGGTCTATCGGGCCCAGCGAGGCCATTTTTCCCATGACGATTTCTCTGGCTCCCATTGTTATCATGGTGGCGGCGGAGCGGGCATGATAGGGGACGAGGACGGAAAAATTCATGTTGTATTCGCGAATAAGGCTGACCAGTTCCCAGGCGGCCTCCAGTTCACCTCCGTATGAAAAAAGAAAAAGGTCTATGTTGCTGCAGGTTTTGCAGATTTTATCCAGATGGGCGCGGAATTGCACAATGTCCACCGATTCTATGTCGGATTCAATATTGGAGCGGTTGGAGGTTACATAGGTGAGTACGCGCGAACCGCGAAGTTGCTCTATCTCTTTTATTAGTTGTTGTTTTTTTGAAGGAGGCATAAGGTTTTTTGAATGTTAGTGTTGTTGCCCGGGGTATGAAAAACACTATAAATATGTTATCATGTAAAGAGGCTTTTGTGCCAGAAATAAAAAGTCACTCAAAAATAAAAAAAATGGAACAAACGATTTTTTTTGAATTAAGCATTATCCTTATACTTACCTTCGCGGTGTCGGTACTGCTGGGTTATTTTAAGCAGCCGATTATTATCGGGTATTTGATTTCCGGGGTTTTGCTGGGAATATTTTTTGTTAATATTGTTGGAGATAACCAGGCGATCGCGGCTTTTGCTCAGATTGGCGTGGCTCTGCTTTTGTTTGTGGTGGGATTGCATCTGAATCCCAAATTGATTAAAGCGGTGGGGAAAGTTTCTGTGATTACGGGGCTGGGGCAGATTCTTTTTACTTTCGGGATTGCGTATGTGATTTGTCTGCTCTTGGGCTTTGATTTGGTGACTTCTTTTTATGTGGCGATAGCGATGACTTTTTCCAGTACGATTCTGATTATGAAACTGCTTTCGGATAAGGGTGATATTGAAACTTTGTACGGGAGAATTTCGGTGGGTCTGATGATTTTTCAGGACTTGGTGGCGATTATCGTTTTGATGGTGATTTCGTCCATGTCCAACGGATTTGATCTGAAATCCATTGTGTTTGGCACGGTTCTGCAGGGGATTGTTTTGACCGTTTTGGTTGTGCTTGCGGGGGTTTATATTATTCCGCGGATAATAAAAAAAGTCGCCGCTTCGCAGGAACTGTTAATGCTTTTTTCCCTGGCCTGGGCTTTCGCGGTGGCATCGGTTTACATGTTGGCCGGGTTTTCCATGGAGATTGGCGCTTTACTCGCCGGGTTTACTCTTTCCATCTCCCCTTACAGATATGAAATCAGTTCAAAAATGAAAATTCTGCGCGATTTTTTTATTATTATATTTTTTGTATTTCTGGGTTCGCAGATGATGTTTGAAAGTCTGGGGCAATATGTTGTGCCGGTGATTGTGTTGTCCCTGTTTGTTTTGATCGGCAATCCGCTGATTATGATGATTATTATGGGATTTATGGGTTACAAGAAAAGAAACGGTTTTCTGGCCGGGAGCGCTATTGCGCAGATTAGTGAGTTTTCTTTAATTGTGGTGGCGCTGGGGGTTTCGGTCGGCCACATTGATAAGGGTATTCTGGCTTTTGTCACTTTGATTGCTCTTTTGACGATGGCGGGATCAAGTTATTTTATTATTTATAACAAGAAAATTTATGTGAAGCTGGCCAAATATCTTTCCGTGTTTGAAAGAAAGGGTAAGAAAGTGGATGAACATAAGTACAGCGAAAACCAGGAATATGACATTTTATTGCTGGGATACAGCAATATCGGACTGCATCTGCTGGATTCTTTCGGGAAGATGAATAAGAAATATCTGGTGATTGATTTTGATCCGGAAATTATTACAAAACTGGCGCGCGAGGGAGTGGATTGCCGTTACGGCGACGCGGGCGACAGTGAAATTCTGGATGAGATGAACTGGCCGAAAGTGAAAATGGTGATTTCCACGATTAAGGATTTTGATACGAATGTGCTTTTGCTGAACAGGGTGCGCGCCGTGAATGCCAACGCGGTGGTGATTATGGTTTCGCAGGACCGGGAACAGGCGATGAATCTGTATGAAAAGGGCGCGAGTTATGTTTTGATGCCGAACATTCTTGGAGGGTATCACACTTCGGTTTTGATTGAGGAGTATGGATTTGATTTGGATAAGTTTCTGGCGGAAAAGGCCAGACACGTTAGCATGCTGATGAAGAGACCGGGACTTTAAAATGTTCTTTTACGACTGGAATTCGGATGTGGAGGAGATATATTCCTTAACTGCAGCGGAAAGTCTTGAGTATGTGTCTTTTCTGCGGGCTTCGTCTCTGTCCAAAGTGGTGAGTCGAAATCCGTAATATGGGCTAAAGAATCCGCTCGCCGGCACCACGCAAATCCCCGTCGCCGCCAGCAGATAGTAAGTAAATCTCTGATCCAAAGGTATGTCCGGACGCGCTATCTCTTTCTCAATAAACTCTCGCACTTTGTCGTTTTCAATTTTCAAAAACTGTTTTTCATTCAGCACTCCATCCTCAAACAGCGGCATCATGTAAAACGCACCGTTGGTTCTGTTCACTTTCAGTTCCGGGGTGGCCTCCAAAACCTCCGCGATTGAATTGCCGTTTGTTTCCAGTTCGTGATTGTATTCCTCGTTCCACTTTTCAAATTCCGGATGATCGTAAATGCGGCTTAAAATAAATTGCGGTAGACTCACCGAGCAGACCTCCATCAAAATCCTTTTCTTAACCGACTCCGCGAACAGCGCAAAATCCTTATCAAGGCGTGTATTATGAAACTCCAGCCAACCGCATCTGCCACCCGGCCACGGAACATCTTTGCTGATTCCTCTCATCACAATCAAAGGCACCCGTCCGTGAGCGATTTCCGTAATCTGCTCAAATTTATGACCGTTATAAATCATGCGAAAATAAATTTCGTCAGAAATCACCAGCAGATTATATTTCTCCGCCAGCGCCACAATCGCCTCCAGAGTTTCATGGCTGTAAATGGCACCCGTGGGATTGTTGGGATTAATAACCAGAATGCCCGCCACTTCCGGATGCGCCTTTATTTGATTTTCCATATCCGCCAAATTCGGCTGCCAGCCGTTGTCTGGGTCCAGTTTGTAACAAATCGGTTCCGCGCCGGCCGCGAAAGACTCCAGCGAAGCGTGCGTGGGATAAGACGGCGTCGGTTGAAGAATGCGGCGTCCTCTTGGAAGCATGTGATAAACCGCGGAAATTCCCGCCCCCAATCCACTACAAAACAGAACATCCTCAAAATTCAAATCGGAGGAAGGGGAAAATCTTTTTGCGTATTCGCATACCCACTTGCGCGCGTCCGGCATGCCTCTTGAATGCGAATAGCCGAAAACCGCATCCCCCTTGCGCTTCACCTCATCCACAATCAGCTCTTTCAGAAAACGCGGAACCTCCCAGCCCTTTGGAATCGGGTCGCCGATGTTTTCCGCAACTATTTTGAAATTCGGATCAAGCTCTTTGATTTTCTGCGCCGTATCAACCACCTCGCGGATCTGATACTTCATAAAACTTACCTCCGGATTGAAAATATTTACGCGCATAATGGTTTATTGGTTGGCATTATACAGTAACAAACATCCGACTGCCAGAAGTCGGATGTCTGTTGATTGAGTTGATTGATGGATTACATTTCGTCCGCCATACCTTCGGTTTCCGTAATGGGCTTAAGGTCGCGCATGGGATTCTTTTTTACGAACACTTTGTTGTGCATGTAGAAGAAAATCGTGAAAATCGCGACAGCCAGATTAAGGTCAAATAAAATGGTAACCAGGGTTGTGCCGACAATAACAAAAAATTCCCGGTTGGTGACGAAAATGGGTTCGTCGTCGTGTCTGGAGAAAAATTTGTGCATCATGGCATGCCAGTCTTTTACTATTTCTTTGAGGTAGAGTCTGAATGGCATCCAGTCGAAAACGTCGTAGCCGACCTTGATCAGAATACCCGTGAAAACCGCCTGGGGGATAAGGTTAATCAGATTCTGGAAGAGCAGCATTTCGATCAGGGCGAATACACCCACAAGAATACCGGCAAGTCTCCATGTGGCTTTTTCCTTAACAATCAATACAGATCTGATGGTGGCTTGGGCCCCGGGAATACCTCCGACAAGCGCAACAGCCGCGGCACCGATACCCTGCGCAAAAAGTTCCTGATTCTGTTTTGTTTTTCGCTTGGTCATTTTATCAACAACAAGCGAGGTCATGAGAGTATCCAGATATCCGAGAACACTTAATTGAAGGGCGAACGGAAGGGCGAGCAGAAGAATATTCAAATCCCAGTTTGTCGGAAATTGCGATTGAACGAGATTTATGAAATCACCGAATGAATTGATGGAAGCGCTTAACTGCACGTGTTCGATATTCAGCGCAAGAGCGTTGCTGACAATTGTCATGATAACAAGGGTGAGCAGTGTGCCGGAAAGAATGCTGGCGTATTTGGAGAGGTATTTTTTTAGGAAGTGAGGCAGGGTGAAAACCAGGGCGGCTGAAACGACCGCGATTATGAGGTTGATGGCAAGCGGGCCGGTCAACGCTTCTTTACCGCCGAGGCCAAACAGTCTTTTAATCTGATCCAGCCAGATGATAATGGCGATACCGTTCATGAAGCCGGAAACTACCACATTGGGAATCAGGGTGACGTATTTCCCAAGTCTCAAGGCGGCCATCAGGATAATTATCGCGCCGCTCATCAGTATCACCAGATTAATAAACTGGTCGGCGTTTGCCCCCGGAATCTGGGAAAGAAGTTTGTCGTGAGCAAAAGCGACAACAATCGCCGTAACGGTTGTCATGGGCCCGGTGGGGCCGGAGCACTGGACTTTGGTGCCTCCAAAAAGTGATGTAAAAAATGCGAACAGCGCCGCGGATAACATCCCCGCGAACGCACCTCTACCCGAAAGCAGACCAAAAGCGGCACCCAGTGTGAGAGCCACAAAGCTGACAGTCAAGCCGGCCATGATGTTCTGGACCAGCTCCTGTTTGTTTATGTTTTTCATATGGTTATGGTTAAAAACAGCGCGATTTTATTGCGGCGCATGAGAAAAGCAAGACACTCTTTTTTTGGCACCCTTGCATTTTTTGTTGGCGGGGGTAGTATAGCGGTTTCAGGGCGGTTTTCAGCCCAGGGATTTTCTGATTTGTGCGGCTTTCAGCGCGTCTTCGGCAAAATCCTCGTTCATTTTAAGGCGGTGGTAGATGTTGGAGGTGAAGTTTCTGTGGATGAAATGGTGCGGAGCGGTTGGGCCGATTTTAATGTTTAAAATTCCTTCAATCAGTTCAATATCCTCGTTGACGGTTTTTAGAAGCGGATATTTTTTGGACAACAGTTCCAGATTTTCGCGGTTCAGATAATGTCCGGCATGTTTAAAATCCTCTTTCAGGTAAGGACAAAGTTTTTGCACGAGCTTTAAAATACCAAGATCATCGGCCATTTTCAGGGTCCGTCCGGAGGCGATCAGTTCGGGCGGGATACCGAGTGAGTACAGAGCTCCGGTAAACTTGATCGCTCTTGGCAAAGTCACTTTCCCCATTCCGCGCGAGTAGCCGAAAAGTCCAACGTGCTGCATTCTCTCCCTGTGTGAAGGCATTTTTTGCGCAACCGCATTGATAATATCGGCGATTGACTCCACAACCGGCGTGTACAATTTTGCTGAACGGCGGTTGAAATTTATCAGCGATTTTTTTTCTCCGGCGGTCAGAAGATCGGCTTTTTCAAAATTTAAAGGGATTTCCTTGTTCATCAGTTTGATGGCTTTTTTCGCGGTGTTCAGGTCATAGTCGTAACGGAAGGCGCTCTGGACGGTGAGCGAAGCCACCCCGCGGTATTCGTCCAGCGCCGATTCAATATTCTCCGGATTGATACCCCCGCGGAAGGGCAAACATCCTCCTCCCACCCACGGGTAAACTTTAATCCCCGTTTCTTTGGAAAAATTGTGGTAATTGCTGATGGCGATTTTTACCGCCAGTTTGGCGGGCAGAAATCCCGCGTTCAAAGCGGTGTCACTGCGGGCGGTAAAAGTGCGCAGGTATTTGGGGTGCACTTTTAATTCTTTTTCCAAGAAATTTACATAGCCGTGCAGAATGCTGTTGCAGTCGCCGATAATGTCAAACTCCTCAAAAAGCGGAATCACATCAATGGTTTTAATGTCCGATTTGAATTCAAAAATATCCTCTGTCGCCCGCGCGATTTTGGCGAAAGTTTTTTGCAGATAAATCAGCTGAACGTCGCTGGTGGTCATCGGCAGAATGATTTCAAACAGGGGAGGGGAATGGAATCCGTATGTTTTGGCCGCTTTTTCCGCGGATAGAACGTTCATCATGGCGCGTGGAAGTTTATGGCTTGATTCAATCCAGATGTTGGGTACGCGGAAAGTCAGAAAAATATCTTTTCCCAGCTGGTGCTTTTTAAAATAGTCGTGATACTGGTTGAACAGACGGTCTATCACGGCCTCGTCCACGAATTTTCCCTCCCAGTCCCACATGTATTCCTGCACGCCAAAGTCGTTGTAACAGCGGTAACATTCCTCAATTTCGTCTTTGGAATTTACATACGGTTGTTCCAGAAAATACGGTCTGGAAGCGTTGTCGGGATGCTGGGTGGCCATGGTGGCCGGAATTTTTCTCATGGATGAAGAATATCAGAATAGTCAAAATGACTCCAGTTGCGTTGAAAACGGAAACTGGTTGACAATTGCACATTATATGCTAAATTAGCCAACTAAGTTGGTATTAAACTACTCAAATGGAAAAAAATCACGACAATACTATGGAAAGCATTCTTCTGGAGTATGAAAAGCTTAAGGAAGAAGCAAACAAGTTGCTTGAAAGGATGGCTCCGGAGAAGATTGTGGCAAATCAGCGCTATCTGGACAGAAGTGAAGAGCAATTGGGTTGTTCCCTGAATAATAGAAGGGAGGAGCTGGAACAGATGGCTGATGATTTGAGGAACCGTATGATACAGATCAGGTGCCTGCTTTCGTCCGTACTGGAACAAATTCCAACACCCGATACCGAAACATTTATGAAAAATGTTAATTGTGACTATGATCAATTAGCCGGGGAGGTTATCGTGAGAGAAGGTGTGGTTGATGCCATGAAAACACTGAAAGATTCATTAATACATGCTTTGAACGGTCTTAAGACAATAGGTGAATGTTTCAGTATCGCAGAGGAACAGGCCAGGAGTGATAGCGATGTTGTGTTCAGCCAATGTCCGCAAGGTTATGCACAAAAAGGTTACGCAGAAGGGGCTGACATTTATTTATTGCCGGAAAACGGAGTTCATCCGGTTAGGCAATTTTTTTGCGAGGCTGATATTGAAAAGTATTGTATAGCAACGGGAAAAATGGATGCGGAAACACAATATGCGGGTGAATATAAAGTCCTTGCAATCAAAAATGCGAAAATGATGCGGGGAATTATGGTTCGTGCGGGATATCACCTGGTTATTTTATGCAGAGTTCAAAACGAAGATATTAGGGGCGGTTGGATGCAGACTACAGGTCCATGTGTCGCGTGCGCGCATTCAACAGTGCAAAGAAAGAGATGAATATTATCTAGATAACGCTCACTCCGGAATTTCTTTGAGGTCGCGCAGGTGGAAGGATTTCTTGTCGTAGTCGGTTAATTCCGCATAGGGAGAAGGATCGGAAGAAAGCATGTAGATATCAACAGTGTTTTCATCGGAAATTTCCGCGATGGCCAAAATCAAACCGGGACGATCAATATACATGGTAAAGAAATCATAAGCCTTAATCTGCAGATTTGATGAATCAAATTTTATTACGGCAAAAGTATAATATGAGCCGCGAGTGTAAGTTTGCAGTTCCCTTTCCGGATCGATAACATTCAGGACCGCGTAAATATATCCGTTTTGTTCCATTACGGAGTGAAGGTTCCATGATTCCGGATCTATTTCGTAGTCGTTGGATTCAATGATAAGTTTGTTTTGTTCGTATAATGCGGTGATTCCTTCTTCCTGATAATCCAGCGCGTCCTGGTGGGTGGTGTTTTCAATGACGTTTGCAATTCTAAAAAAATCTCTGGCGGCGATGGCCAGCGATTCGGCGGCGCTGATTTTTTCAACTCCGGGAATAGACAGCGAGGCTGCGTTTAACGATTCGGCCTTTCGGGGTTCGTAGAGTTTTTTTGTGAGCAGGTTTCTAAAAAGAATTTCGGCCACTTCGTCTCTGGATATTTCAGCTGACGGATATATGGAGTCGGTCCAGTTTAAATAGTAAAGTTCAGATAAAGTGTTTACATGGCCGGCATACCATTCGTCTTGGGGGACATCGGAAAATTGGTGATTTAAGTCGTATTCAAGATAATCATAACGATTCAGGTCCAGAATATTTGTGATGATTTTGAAAGCTTCGGCCTTATTTATGAAGTTGGATGGTTTGTATGTGCCGTCCGGATAACCCGATATCCATCCGTTTTCTTTGGCGGTGCAGACATACGGAGTGTACCATTCGCCTTTAACAAGGTCGGGAAAACATTCTTCATCCATCGTATCGGGGGTGATGTTTTCGGCGGACATGATAATTTTAATCAGCTCCGCGCGGTTGATCGGGTCGGACGGTTTGAAGGTGCCGTCCGGGTATCCTTCGATAATTCCGTGGCGGTACATGAATGTCAGAGAGTCTTGTTCTATATCGCTGAACTGGGCGGCGGCGGTATTGGAGAATATTAAAAGAGATAATAGAATGGCCGCTACGAATTTTTGCATGAATGAGAATTTTTATGATTTATCGGTCAAAGAATAACAGACGGATGTTTTCGTTGTGCAGGATGGAAACAAGTTCCTCTATGCCCCAGTTGTACTTATCCAGTCCAAAGCAAGCATGGTGTTGGTAATAATCTTCATGGCTTCGTTTCTGGCAATCGGAGTGTTTGGTCTGAATGTGCCGTTATCGTATCCTCCGATAATGGGAATGGCGTTATTTGAGGCAAATGCGATGTAGGGATAGTACCAGGCATTCGGGTCGGTGACATCCGAGAATCCGGAGGAAGCGTATGTCTGGTTATGGACGTCGAATCCTCCCACGGTAAGAAATAATTTTAGGAATTCTGCGCGTGTGATTGACTGGAAAGGTTTGAAAGAACCGTCCGTGTATCCCTGAATCAAATTAACCTCGGCTGTCCTGTATATTACGCGTTCCATGTATTCGTTTGATGAAGGATTCAAATCACTGAATGTCCTTCCTTTAATAATGTCGGTTGTTGTATCGGGAATCGTATAGCATGATATAAGTGTGGCGATTTTGCTGGCTTCGAATCTGTTTAAGTCTCTTGTTGGCAGGAAGATGTCTTTTGTCATTCCGGGTTTCAGTCTGCTGTCATCTTCATCGTCGCGGTTGTATCCTCTGACTATTCTGGAATGGAAGGAATCACTGTTGATGCCGGTTCCGTTTCCCGCAGGAATTTCCAGTCTGGTTAAAAAATTGATTGGTGCCCAAAACCATACTTCGGACGGGACATCTTCGTAGTCGAAAAATGTTGTTTCAATAAAGCATCGTGGTTCTTTCAGCCGATAAGGTTTTTCAAAGTCTCCCGGGTATTTTCCCTGGCAATTGTCTATACAGGAAAGAATATCCAGCGGGTCTTTATAATAACTAAAACAGTCCTGATAGCAGCCGTCGTAATCCTGTGGGGGTTGTTCCTGCGTGCATTCGGGATAGTTTTTATCGCATTCGGCCAGACAGTTGGTATCATCGGGTGAACATAAAGATTCTTTACATTGAACATAACTGAGACAGTTGGCGCATTCCGGGTATTGTTCGTCGCAACTCAACCAGCAGGGAACATCCGTGCAGGCACCGTGGCAAATTTTCAACTGATCAACGCAGGATGGTTGCGCGGGGCAGTCGCAATCGGGGTAATCAATACAGCAGTTATCGATGCAGGATTGATCTCCCTGGCAGGAAATTACACATGTATCCATAATTTTTTGATCGCTGTCGGTGCAGGCGTCCTGTGTCTGGGGGCAGTCGCAATCGGGATAATCAAGGCAGCAACCATCGATGCAGGATTGATCTCCCTGGCAGGAAATTACACACGTATCCATAATTTTTTGATCGCTATCGGTACAGCTTTCCGGCATAACCCCACAAAAGCAATTGGGGTAATTGGCGCAACAGTTGTCTCCGCAAGCGGGGTCACCGGGTGTACATTGATCTAAACATGTGTCAATAAATAGCTGGTCTTCTTCCGCGCAGGTCTCTTGCGTACAACATTCGGAATGTATGGAGCAACATTCGTCGATACAGAGCTGGTCTCCCATGCACCCTGTCACACATGTGTCAGTTAATATCTGGTTTTCCGCAGTACATTCCGTAAGGGCTCCGGCGAGGGGCGTTCCGCTAATAAAGATGCTGAAAAGAGCCGGGATTATAATTAATGCCCGGAAAGAAAATTTCTGAAATTTTGACATAAATTGAAAGGGTAAAGGACAACTGATTCATTTTATATCAGTTTAAATTTAATGCCAGAAAATTTTTCTTTGAATATAAATGGTCGGGGTGAGAGGACTTGAACCTCCGGCCTCACTCGCCCGCCTGTTAAAATGTTCTTGGTTCGGTCTTATTATTTTTTCTTTCTTTGTTTGATCGGTCCGCTCATTGGTGACATCTCCAATGGAGGAATCAATGGCAGGAATTTTTCGTAATCTTGATTTGCCGTTTTGGGATAGAATTCCAGAATGTCTTTGCCTTTGGCGTCCTTGTTGCCGGTCACTTTCATGTGGATGTCGCCTTTTTCAAATCCCAGGGTGATGTGCGGATATCTGGGGACAAGCCCGATTGAGGTTCTGAATTTGTTTATGGCCACCGGATCAAGAGCAATGTAGCAGGTTTTTTTGTCCTTATCTTTTTCCGAAACCGGATCTTTGGAGCCATCCACAAAGCCTATTCCGGTCACTTTCATGGTCATTCCGGTTTTGATTTCTTCGTTGAGTTGATTCAGCGCGGTGAGTTGTTCGTCGGTGAGTGTTTTGAGTACAGTTGCTTCCGAGGGGCCGATTATTGTTACATGGTATCCCTCGGGTCTTCCTTCCATGTTCAAGCCCATTTCGGCGTTGATGGCGTCCAGAACGGGTTGGAGATTGTTATTTACTTTTACTTCCAGGTGAGCCACATCGGCCAGGTATTCCGGGGTGAGCTTGGTATTTTCTTGAGTAGTGGTCAGTTGTTCGGTTGTTTGTCCGGAAACATTCGCGGCTATTTGTTGGACATTATTTTCGACATCGGTTTTTTCCGGGGCGTCGGGGGAAGGAAGGGTTGGTATTTGCGGTTGCTCTGTGGTTTTGGGTTCTTCCGGCATGTTGATTGATTAGTATATATAAATTGAAACTGGTGCACATATAAATTATACCATATAATTCATAGTAGTCAAAATACACAGGGAGTGGTGAATGATGCATTGCTCTATATTCCTCATTCC
This sequence comes from Candidatus Altimarinota bacterium, assembly GCA_041738505.1. Taxonomy (GTDB): domain Bacteria; phylum Patescibacteriota; class Gracilibacteria; order UBA1369; family UBA1369; genus JBGSPQ01. Next base: position 17,643 of record JBGSPQ010000011.1, read on the forward strand.
ATCCGCGTCGTCTTACTTGCTCTTCGCGTCCTCACTCGCCCGCCTGTTGAAACAGGCTTGGCTCGTTCGTTGCTGCAGAGCTGCGTAATACTTGCGTCTGAAATTGAAATGGTCGGGGTGAGAGGACTTGAACCTCCGGCCTCATGCACCCCATGCATGCGCGCTAGCCAACTGCGCCACACCCCGACGTTATCTGCTGATTGTTGTTGGATTCGTTGCCGACCTTTTTGCTGTGCCTCACTCTATCAATTTTAGTTCGGCGGAGATGAGTTTATCATTTTTGCAGGATATTTCCACATAGGATTTTGGTTTTTTGCGTTCTTCGCGGTTCAGATCGTATTCGTCGCGCCAGGTATCGGTTATAAATACGCGTTTTTCGGCGATTTGGGTTTGGGTTAAAACGTGCGCGTGCCCCATTACATAAACCTGCTTGCCGGGGTTTTTGCGGATGATTTTTTGTACCCGGTCTTTAATAAATTTTTCGTCGTCAACCACGTTTAATCCGTACTTCAGCCCGTGCTTGAGTAATTGCAGGTAAGGTGCGCGGTAAGTGGGGTCAAACGGATGCAGAAGAGGTTGTAAAATCAGAGATTTGAAGATTAAATCCATGGTCGCTTTTTTGGACATTTTTTTGTATTCCTCGTGCATTTCCAGTGCCACAGGGTTTGGGTACAGGCTTTCTTCGCGCGGGAATTTCTTTTTTATGTTTACCAGATGGGTAAAACAGGCGTGCGCTCCAAACGGCAGATTCAAAATTTCGCGTCCGTTATAGCGGATTATCGGGCGGCGCGTGTTGGTGCGGAAAAACGGGTCAACCAGGTGTCCGTGTTCGGCGTGAAGAGTTTTGGTTGAATAGCTGAAGCTGAATTTTACGCGGTCGCGGTGGCGGAGCGTTTCCATTATTCTTTCCTGAACGGCCGGCCAGACCAGATCCGGGTCGTGGTTGCCGATGACGAATTCAATGTCGCAGTTTTTGTTATCAAGGAAATTTTTAAGCGCTTTAAAAACGGCGCCGTGGTTCATGATTATTTCATCCAGTTTCCAGAGGGAGATTTCTTCGGTTATGTACCTTGGGTAAAGGCCTTTGTATGACATTTTCAGGAAATCAAAAATGTCCCCCAATAGCACCAGAGTGACTTTTTCCGTGTGTCCGGCGGGGGCTATTTTCTCAATAAAATCCACCAGCAGATAGTCATCGCTAAAATCATCCATAATGTCCCCCCGGCCCATTTCCACGTCGCCCAACATGTAAATTTTGTGTTCCATCCGCTTTGGCGGGTTATTTTTTTGGTTTAACCGTGATCACGTTCTGCACTTTTTCCATTTCCGGGAAGTATTTCCCGTCCAGCATCAGCCCTGTGGAGCTTCCCCCGTCCAGATTCAGCACCGAATGTACCCCAAGTTCCCTGAAAATGCCAGCGGTGCGGATCATTTCGGAAAATTGATAGAGTGAAATGGAGTTATCGGGGTTAAGCAGGCTTTGTTTAAGGATTATCAGGATGATTTTGTTGTCTTTATCAATGCCGATTGCGGTCCGGCTGGAAAATTTTTGGGTGTCTTCGCCAATCAGATTTTCTCCGCTTTGGTTGATTAGGGCGGGGCCGTTCTGGATAGCGAACTCGTAGTTTTCGGGAGTGACGCTGATGGGTAATTTGCCGTCATTAATGCGATAAAAAAAATCTATTTCCCCGGAGGGTTTAACAGCCAGAATGCCGTTTAACAGATCGGCGGGGGAAAGGCTTCGCAGTTCTTTTCCCTCGCTGATTAACAGGCCGGTAGGTTTGAAATCCTCGGTAAAAAAGCCGCCATTAAAGCTTAACAGCGAACCGGTTGAATTGTGGATTTGCTCTATTGTTTTGGCGTTGAGGGGATTTCTGTTTTCGTAAATGGAGAATTTGTAGAGGGAGGGGTCTATTCTCACTATCAGAAGGTCCTTTTTTTCGGCGTGGGTGATGGTGTAAGAAATTCCTTCTTCTATCTGTTTCCATCCCCATTTGGCTATGGGGGTGTCAATTTCGGGCGGGACCGGCGTGAGTGTGTCTTTTTGCGAAATCAGTCCGCAGGAAGCGACGGTGATTAGTATTACCAGCAGGGTTGTGAAAGTGCGGGCTCTGTTCATTGTTTTTTGAAGGTGCGCAGGAAAGAGTAAAGTTTTTTTTGTTTCCGGGCAAGATTTTGCTAGAATGCC
>JBGSPQ010000040.1:0-78694 GCA_041738505.1 Candidatus Altimarinota bacterium
CGAAATCAGTCCGCAGGAAGCGACGGTGATTAGTATTACCAGCAGGGTTGTGAAAGTGCGGGCTCTGTTCATTGTTTTTTGAAGGTGCGCAGGAAAGAGTAAAGTTTTTTTTGTTTCCGGGCAAGATTTTGCTAGAATGCCCGTGTTAATGAAAATCGGGATTATCGGGGTGTAGCGCAGTTGGCTAGCGCGCGTCGTTCGGGTCGACGAGGTCGGAGGTTCAAGTCCTCTCACCCCGACCATTATCCGAAAGAGGGGAAAATCAATAAATCCCTTGATTTTTTTGTTACTTGCCTTTACATTTTTTGGCCAAGGTTTTGTAATACTAATTATGGCTGAATCGGAAAAAGATTTGGAGTTGCTTGAAGGCGGTGTATTTATGCGTGACATGGTGGAAGGTGGGGAGAATCCGGATGTGGCGGTTGTGCGTAATATTTGTCTTGTAAGGAGGAACATCAGAAATAAATTTCGGGTGCCGATTTTGGAAACAACCAATCTTTTGGGAAGAAAAGTTCCCGAAGTGACTCATGAAACCATTATGGTGGAAGAAGAGGCGCGACTTTTGGCCAGAGCGAGAAGGAATTTGCGCATGGGTGTTTTTGGTACGGCGATAGATGCCTATAGTGAGGCCTTGAAGTATCGCGCGCGCAAGGATGGAACGGAACATATTTATAATGAAGAATATGGTAAATATTTTGCGAGTAAAATTATTAAAGGTTGGAGCGAAAACGGACCGGATGATGCCGTTAAGGAAATTAAGAGTATTGATGACAGGCCTTTTTTAAGTGATGATATCAGGCAAAATATCTCCGAAGAGCTGGCTTTTACCATTAAGGAGCAAATAATATTCAAAATTCAGGCGGGCAATTATAAGGCGGCCGTGGAAGGTATATTAAAGTTGGCCGAAATTGTAAATTTTTCCGGCGGGGATTTGTATGATATGGGATTGGAAGAAAGACAGGAGGCAGGTTTGGTGAACTATTTGGAGGGTTATTTGGCCGGTTTGTTGGATAAAAATCCCATTATTTATGAAGCAGTCGGGAAATTTTTTTTGAAGGTGGGGATCAAGGGGCTGGAACAATTGCATTTGTCGGATGCTGTAAGGGCGGTTGCCCGTCGTAAATTGATTGAGTCCGCGGGTATGGGTATTTGTTACTTGAGTGAGGCAATTGAGGTTTTTGACGATCTTAAAATTGTTGATGCGGAAGAGGTTAAAAAATGGCCGGAAATTTTGGCGCAGCTGGAAAGAAGGTTGTCCGAAGCAATGTCGGTGGGGGGTGCGGCTTTTATGAGAGTTCGTGATTACATTGTTGAAAATGGCCTTATAAAAAGGGAGGCCGCGGGTGAATTGCCTTTGGTTATTCAGGCTTATCAAAAAAAATATTCGCCGGAGAGCTTAAGTAAAAATCCCGCTTATTCCGTTTTGCAGGATGTTTTTATGGCGAACAATTTCTTGGAGAATGATAAACAACATGAGTTAAACATATTTAACGGGGTTCGTCATATGTATTGTCTGGAACTGGCAAATTTTTTAAGGGAGTATCCTTATTTCCAAAAATTTTTTAAGGATTTTGATCCCGGGGATTTTTTGGGAGACGGAAAAGCTTCGCATTTGATGTTTCACGGATAGCCCGGATAGTTTAGATGGTTGATTCATCTACGGGTTCGTCGGTCGGAGGAGGGAGTTCAAGAGGTTCGTCCTCCGGAGGAACCGGTTCCGGATCGGGAATGATAGGTTCTTCGTCTATGATGGGGTCGGTAATTATTGGATTTTCCTCCTCATCAACCTTGGGCGGTTTTTTGTCGGCCGGTTTTGCGCTGTCCGATGTCATGATTCGAATGTTCAATTCGCTTGTGTATCCGTATTTGTCGATGGCTTTGACGGTTATGAGGTGGTAATTATCGTCCTCTTCGTTCTTGGGCAGGCGGATGATTCCGGTGTATGGAGAGTCGGAGGTTTTAAATTTGTAAACATCATCCAGATAGTATTCCACCGATTCCACTCCATTGACCGAGGCAATTTTCACTTCCACATTTATCACCGATCCGACGGCAAAAGTTTCGTTTTCATCGGGTGATTTTATGGTGATTTTGGGTTTTTCCTCCAGTCGTTCCTTGGTGCAGAGTTCGGAAGTTTCGGATGGCGGCATGCCGATTATCACGTCGCCGAATGTGCCTGCTTCTTCGTCGGTTTCGGTTGTCTCACCGCCGAACAGCTTGGCGGAGTTTTCTAACATCCATTTGTCGGCTCCTTCCTGCCAGGACGGGAAAGGCGCGATGTCGTAAAGGGTGATGAAGGCTTTTTCTTTGGTGAATTTTTCGGGACAGTATTCGTTGGCCAGTTTGTTGTTCCGGGTGTCTATTTGAATGATGTTGTAGCTGTCATCAATTTCCGTGGGTACCGAGAAGCTGGCGAAAATTTCGTCCACGATCAGGTAGTCGGGGGTGTTGGGACCGGGCAGTTTTCCCGTAAGTCGGTTAACTTTTTCGTGTTTGATGTCTTCGGGCACTTTAAATTCTTCCGATGGTTTGTCCTGCAGGGCTTTGGTCATATATTTGTTCCAGATGGGCGCGGCGGCCACGTAGCCGGAAGACGTGGAAGAAAGGTCTCCATCATCGGCTTTATTATTGCCCGCCCATACGGCGGTTACTAGACTTGGGGTGTAACCGATAGTCCAGAGTTCGGACGGTAAAATGCCCGAACCTTTCTGTTTGTTGGCGGTACCGGTTTTGACGGCGACTTTGTGCCCGGATATATTAAGGTACGCCCCAAGATTCACGCTTGTGTCGGATAAAATGTCGGTTATCAGATATGCCACCTGGGGATCCAAAACCTCTTCGCCCTCCGTTTCTTTCCACTCCTCCATCACTTCACCCTGGGTGTTGGTGACTTTAAGAATGGCGGTGGGTTTATGCCGTACTCCGTTATTCGCGAATGCTCCAAAGGCGGAGGCTATATCAAGCTGTCTTACTTCTCCGGTACCAAGAGCCAGCGGCCAGCCGTATTCAAGTGATGGATTCAGGAAGCTGATTCCCATTTTTTGCGCCATATCTATTACACCCTCCTGTTCTCCGGCTAAATAGTAGGTTTTGATGGCGGTGATGTTTCGCGATTGGCCCAAAGCTTTTCTAATACTGATCGGCCCTAAAAATTTGCCGTCAAAGTTGTCCGGATATCCGCCCGATCCGAATTCGGTGCGGACGTCAAAGATCACCGACGACGGCGCGTAGCGATTGTAGAAAGCCTTGGCGTAAACTATCGGTTTAAAGGATGAGCCGGGTTGTTTATAGCTGGTGGCGATGTTTACCGCGCCGTCTATTTCGTCCGACCAGTAATTTACCGATCCCACCATGGCCAGAATTTGTCCGGTTTTGGGGTCTATAGATGTTAGCGCGGCGTTTTTGGCGTTATATTTTTCTTTGTTGCCGGGTGCGTATTCGTCTATGGAATCCTGCGCGTATCCCTGCAGTTTGGGGTCCAGAGTGGTGTAAACCTGCAGTCCACCCTGTTCCACTATTTCCTTTCCGTACTTGTTTTCAAGTTCTTCCAGTACGTAAAAAACAAAATGCGGAGCCAGCATTTTTTCTTTGTATTCCTTGAACTCAATGTTTTCCAGTTCTTTAATCGCTTCTTCCATTTCTTTTTCCGTGATGTATCCCGATTTGATCATCGCTTTCAGAACAAGGTCGGTACGTCCCTGAATGTAAACGGTGTTTTCCTCGTCCAATGCCACTTCTTTGCCAATCAGTCCTCTTAAAAATTCATTGTCCAATAGGTCGGCTTCGGAGCGGATGTTTCTTCTGCGGACTTCGTCGGGGCTGATGGTGGTGGACAGTTCGGAAAAGCGATGTGCGCCATAGGGATTGTAATAAGAGGGAGCTTTGGGAAGAGAAGCCAGAACCACTGCTTCGGCAAGATCAAGGTCGCGGGCGTCTTTGCCAAAGTAGACTTCGGCCGCTTTTTCCGCGCCAAAGGCGTTGTTTCCGTATGGGATTTTGTTCAAATATAGTTCCAAGATTTCCTCTTTGCTGTAGGCCTGCTCAAGCTGGACGGATAAAATCAATTCTTTTAATTTTCTGGTGTAAGTTTTTTCGGAGCTTAGAAAAGCGTTTTTGATGTACTGCTGGGTGAGGGTGGATCCTCCCTGTTGGGATCCGCCGGTCAGGTTGTTAACGAAGGCGCGGGTGATACCCACAAGGTCAAATCCCGAATGAGTCCAGAACTGATCGTCTTCTATGGCGACGGTGGCGTTGATTACGTGATTGGAGATCTGGTTATATGGTACGTACTGGCGGTTTTCACCGCCGAATTTCACGTACAGCACATTGCCCTCGCGGTCGTAAATGGTGGTGGATTGGGCTACGTACAGGTTGTCCAGGTCGCGGACGCTTGGCAGTCCGATTGAAATCACGGCGATCAGTGCGGCCACGGAAATTATTCCAATGGCAAAGATGGCGGCAAAGGCGATGCCGATTGATAGTAGTATTTTTTTATAATCCCATTTGCCGTTTGATTTAAAGTCCGGAACTTTGAAACGGGGAAAGTTTTTGAATCGGGACGGTTTGGGACGGGTTGAACTGTTGAGTGGTTTGTATTGAAAATCGTCTTCCAGCATATGTTGGGTTAAAGCTAAGAAATTCTATTGTTTTTGAGAGGTTTTGCCAAATGGGGGAGGTGGTGCCGTCGGCTGTTAAAATGTCCATATATGTTTAACAAAAGCGCAAAAAAGGTATTACGGGCAAATCGGCAATAAAGTTGACAGGTTTTAGGGATAGTGCCCCCGTTTACTTGAGTTTGTCCCATAAAAGGTCGTACATTTTTTTGTGCAGATCGGCGATTTCTTCGGATTCTATGATGATGGCCATTTTTTCGCGCCAGGAGGCGATTAGTATTTTGTTGTTGTAGATATTGAGCTCGGGCGAAAATTCGTATTTTTTGCTGTCCACAAGCTTCATTTGTCGGAGTTCTTTTTTGTCGAGTTTGTGTCTTTCCAGGGACATTTTATTGTCCGGGGAGATGGCGCGGATGTGGATGCCGGCCTTTTTTCTTCTTCCATAATATTCGGGGAAAAATTCGGGGAGACCCTTGTGCATATCTTCCACATTAGCATATGCGCGGATGAGTTCTTCGGCGTTCAGGGTATCTTCATAGGCTTCACGGACGCCTTTTTCCCCCTCAAAAAATTGCACCTTGGGGCGGGTGGGGGATTTTTGTTCTATCGATTGGATTGCCGGCATGATTTCCTCCAGATCCTTTTTTTCTTTTTCGATTTTGCGGATGTAATCGTTTTTGTCACGTTCCAGATAATTTATAAGATTTTTCGGATCTGTGACCTGAAAATAGATGGCGGCGCCCTTGTCAATTTTGCTTGCCAGCCCTTTTTTTATCAGTCCGGCAAAGACATCATAAACGGTGGGGCGATTGATGCCGGAGTATTTTGCGATGGCGGAAGCCGTTTGAGAACCCATTCTTAAAGCGACAAGATATATTTTTGCCTCCTTATCGGTGAGGCCGATTTTGGTCAGAACTTTATCGATCATGGCTATTTGGCGAAAATTTTGTGTTGTCGAAAGAATATCGACAACACAATTATGCAGGTCTGAATAAGGCTTTGCAATAGATAAAAATGTATGTCGCAAGAAGATTGACGATTTAATTAAAAAAATATATTATGCAATCTTATTTAATAACGTCAAATATTATGACTAATAAGTTGGTTCAGATAAGGTTGCCGGAAAATCCTTCGTCCGATGCAGCTGAAAAACCGGTTAAACAAAAAGTGCAGGTTAAGCCTGATATTCCCGTGCCGGCCGCGCTTAGTGAAGGCTATCCGCTAGGTTATCGTCCGTGGATTGAGGCGTGGAGTGTTGATAGGGAATCTCTTTTTGAGAGATTACCTGATGGCACTTTTACACTGACGCAGATGGATATTGCATTCAGTCTTGATGAATTTGTCGATAAGGTTAACGAGGGTTTGCCGAAGGATAGGGCGCTAACGGAAGATGAAATCGCTTTACTGCAGAAAAGGGTGCAAAAGTATTATCCTCTGACATGCGGAATGGGTTGCGGCCACTGCTTTGAGTGTTCGGGGCAGGTGAGAAATCTGATGATGACCACGGAGGAGGTCTTTGAAATGCTGCTGGAGGCGAAAGAACTCGGACTCAAAAATATTAAATTTTTGGGACCCGGGGAGCTGGTGCAAAATCCGCGTTTGTTTGAAATCCTAGATTTTCTTAAGGAGAACAACATCAAGATAGGTATCTTTACCAAGGGCGTGGTTCTGGGTGATGACAAGCTGGCCATGAAATTGCACGGGATGAGCGCCGATGCGCTCTGCAAAAAAATCGCGGGATATGAAAATGTGACCATTCTTCTCGGATTAACGTCCTTTGACAGGGGGAGCGAAAATAAGAGGTTAAAAGATTCAAAGTATCCCAATTACTTTGACATCAGGAATCGGGCGTTTGAATCATTGGCTGCGGCGGGTATGAACCTGGATCCGGATAACCAGAGGTTGGCGATTGTGGCAACACCCGTACTTAGGGATAACATTGATGAGATTGTGGAAATTTACAAATACGGATTGGAAAGAAATCTTCCCGTGATTGTCGCGCCGACAATGCTGAGCGGAGACGGGGGGCTGATGGTTGAAATTACCGATAAGGAATTTAAAGAGAAGAATCTGGTTGACCTGTATGTGGAAATTTACTCGATCCTTATCAATTCAAAAATCGTGACTATGGAGCAGGTGATGGAAGAAGGTGTTTCCCCTTATGCGGGATATGCCTGCAACCAGTTCATTGGCGGAATAATGGTAAGAAAAGACGGACAGGTGCAGTGTTGTCCCGGCAATGATACGGCTCCTTATTTGCCCGCCAGGGATGTCAGGAGACAACCGCTTAAGGAAATATGGAAGAACAGTCCCAATTATGCCTTGAGAGAGAAGATGTTCAGGGAAGGAACGATCACCCTGACCCAGCCCTGCTATGCCAAGACCGAAGGTTTGGCGCTGGCGGACGGAGTGGCTCCGGTTAAGGAAGGGTGCGGTTCCATTCCCGAAGGGTTTTATGACCTGGTCCTGCAGAAACTGATTGAGAAATTCGGGAGTGAGTCAATGGCGGTTGTGCAGGATGCGAGGTAAACCGATGATATAAATTGTGAGTGAACACAAACGCTGTTAAAATCTACGCAATAGATTCTAACAGCGTTTTATTATGATCACTTTGCAACAGTCGTACGAAAAGTTTTTGGAGATGGCAATTGAGCGCGGGCCGCGGTCGAAAAAAGAGGTGATGGCGATTCTGAAAAAGAAGAAAGAGGAATTTAAAAAGCTGGATGAGAAGAAGAAAAAATATTTTGACGAGGAACTTTTGAACAATCCTTTTCCGGATAGCAGAATTTTGGCCGGGGATCCGAAAACGGCGTTGAAAAGAGTTTTGGTGGGGATTGATGTGACGGTGGGGGACGTTTTATTGGCGAATGAATTGACCCGGAACGGAAAGAAAATTGATGCCGTGATATCGCATCATCCGGAGGGGCGCGGGCTGGTGGATTTGACGCGCGTGATGGAGGTGCAGGAGCATCTGGCCGTGTTGGATGGTGTGCCGGTGAATATCGCCGAGAAGATGTTGATGGCCAGAATGGGCGATATAGACAGGTCGCTGCACGCGGCGAATCATTACGCCGTGCCACAGGCGGCGGAGCTTTTGGGGATGCCGTTTGCCTGTTTTCATACCATGGCAGACAATCAATGCTGGTGGTTTTTAAAGAAACATATCGAAAAGAAAAAACCGGAAACTGTCGGGGATATTGTGGATGCGCTGATGGAGATTCCCGAATATCAGAAAGCCGCGAAGCTTGGCAACAAGCCGGAGGTTTTTGTTGGTTCGGAAAATTCAAAAGTGGGGAAGATTTCTTATTCCGGAATTACGGGTGGGACGACGGGGCCAAAGGAAGTTTATGAAAAAATGGCGATGGCCGGTGTGGGGACGATTGTGGCGATGCATATTCCCGAAGAGCACAAAAAGCTGGTGGAAAAACATCAAATGAACGTGGTGGTGGCCAGTCACATGGCTTCTGACAGCCTTGGTGTGAATATTCTGCTGGATGAAATGGAGAAAAAAGGCGTGGAGATTCTGGCCTGTGGCGGATACATTCGCGTGAGCAGGGCCAAAAGAAAATAGAATATTGGCGGTGGAAGGTGAGTTTTTGCGTTGACATAAGGAATAAAAGCCTATTTAATAGGCTGCCATTTAATTAAATAACATGTCAGTTAATAAACCGAGAACGGAAGAATCAAATACACCCGATCTGCAGAATGTGAATCTTGCCGATGTGGACAAGCTGGCGCCCGAAATCAAACATGAATTGAGGGAGCTTCTGCGTTTGGATCCATTGGTGGATTCGCAAAGAGTGGTTTTGCTTTTTCAATATGCATTGTACGAGCGCGTTCTTTTGAACGATGATTTTATGAATATGGTTTTGACCGCTGATTTCAGGGCGGGGATTGAAGATATTTTAAAGATTTTCAGGACTTTGAATGCGTGCAGGGACAAGGAGACACGCAGGGAAAATGTTTATGACAGGGCGGAAACGATGACGGCTTTTCTGATTAACGCGATTCATCTGGCCAAAGAGGGGCTCAGGGATACCCGTTATGTTGGGATGGATGTTTATAAAGGGTTAAATGAAACGGTTGGAGAAATTGAAAAAATCCTTCATCCAGTAAAAAAGAAATCAGGTTAGGGCGGTACTTTTTTGTTTTAGTGTGAGTTGAATTGTTTTTTTACAGTCCGCGGATCTGGCCACCGGTTTCCTGCAGGTTTTTGAAGATCATCTGCTGGACGCGTTTCATTTCCTCGTCGGTGAGGGTGCGGTCGTCGGCGCCGAGGGTGATTGAAAACGCGGCCGCTTTTTTGTCTTCGCCGATATTGGGGCCGGCGAATAAATCAAACAATTCCACTTGGCGGATTAAGGCGCGGTCGGCTTTGCGGATAACTTTTTCCAGACTGCCGATTTCGGTATTTTTGTCCACGATTACGGAAACGTCAAAAGCGATTTCGGGGTATTTTGTGAGAGGTCTGTACTTGTTTTCTTTGAATCCTTTGGCGGCAAGCAGGGTAAAGTTGACTTCAAAAACTCCGATTTGCGCGTTTTCCAGTCCGCAGTTTTTGGCTACGAGCGGATGCAGTTCATACGTCCGGGCGATTTCGTCGCCGTTGGCTTTGTCGTACCAGGCCGCGTATTTGGCGGGGTGGGCGCAGGAACAATGCGATTCGCCTTTTCTCATTTCAAACGAGGCGTTGTTGTAGTAAGAAAGCAGTTTTTCCAGCGCGCCTTTGGCTTCGTAAAAAACATCCGTGGTTTTTTTGCCCGATTTTACAACCATGCCGCAGATGTATTTTTCCTCTATGGGAAAGTATTCCTGCAGGTTGTGGTAAGTTCTGCCGATTTCGTAAATTTTGAATTCGGGGAAAGATTTTAAATTTTCCGCGACGTTTTTCAGCATGTTGGGAACCAGGCTTACACGCATATGGGTCTGTTCCTCCGATAGATAGTTTTCCACTTTTTCATGCAGTTCTTCGGGGAGGAGAGTTTTTTCTATATCTTTTTTGGAATAGAACGAATAGTTAAAGACCTCGCTAAAGCCCAGTCCGTAAGAGATTATCTGGCGGGCGCGGTGTTTTAAAACGCGCTCAACGTTCTCTTCGGGAAGGCGGGCGGGTAGTTCGGGCAGAAGGGGCGTGATGTTTTCGTAACCGTGAATTCGGGCGATTTCCTCCACCAGGTCATCCTCCATGGAAATGTCTTTGGTGGCGCGGAAAGTGGGGATTTCAACCTCCAGTTTTTTGATAGTTTTGCCGCCGGTTGTTTTTACGATTTTGAATTCCAGCGATTCCAGAATACGGATGGCTTCTTCTGTGGGAAGGTTTTTGCCGATTTTGGCGCGCAGTCTCTCCATGTCCAATTTGGTCGTGAGCGGTTTTGTGCTGAATGAAGCGATATCCACTTTTGGGGAGACGATGCGGGCTTCGGGATAGATTTGCAGAATCAGTTCGCACAGTCTGTCCATGGCGGTTTCGGCGAGCACGGGGTCCAGGGATTTTTCGAATCTTTGTACCGCTTCCGTGCGGAGGCCCAGTTTGGTTGAGGTTTTTCGGACGGAGGCGGGGTGGAAGTTGGCGGATTCCAGGATCAGGCGGGTGGTTGTGTTGGAGATTTCGCTGTTGGCGCCGCCCATTACGCCGGCGATGGCAACGGCTTTTTCGTGGTCGGCGATTACCAGCATGTCTTTGGTGAGTGTTCTTTTTACTTCGTCCAGAGTCTGGATTTCCTCTTTGTTTTCGGCGGGTCTAACCACAATACCGCCTTTTATTTTGTCAGCGTCAAAAGCGTGCATGGGTTGTCCCAGTTCGGCCATGACGTAGTTGGTGGCGTCCACAATGTTGCTGATTGGGCGGTAGCCAACCGTTTCCAGACGTTTTTGCATCCAAGCCGGGGAAGGTTCTATTTTTACATTTTCAACCATCACTCCAATATATCTTGGACAGAGTTTTTTGCTTTCCACTTTTACGGAGAGTGCGTTTTTGGCGGTTTCGGAATTCGGGTATTGAACTTTTATCTCTTGTGCACGCAGTTTTTCGCCGGTGATGGCGGCCATTTCACGCGCGATGCCGTAGTGGCCCCAAAGGTCGGGGCGGTGCGTGAGCGATTTGTTGTCTATTTCAAAAACAAAGTCGTTTAAATGCAGAGCCTGCGCAAGCGGTTGTCCGGCGGTGAATCCTCCGTTGTCGCCGGTGTTCAATGTGCTCAAATCCAAAATACCTTCCGGGGTGGGGGCCAATCCGATTTCCTCTCCGGCACAGATCATGCCAAAACTTTCCACTCCGCGAATTTTTGCGTTTTCCATGGTCACAAGGTCCCCCTCGCCGTGCCAACGCACGCGGGCGCCTTTTAAAGCCACGGAAACGTACATTCCTTCCGCAATGTTCGGTCCGCCGCAGACAATCTGCAATAATTCGCCGGTTCCAACGTCCGTGCGCGCGATTTTCAGTTTGTCGGCATCCGGGTGGGGCTCGATTTTTTTGATTTGGCCGACCACAATGTTGTCAAAAAGTTCGGCCATATCTTCTGTGTGTTCCACTTCGGCGGCGCGCAGGGTGAAAGTGTGCGCCAAATCTTTCAGATTTATGTCTGCCGGAATGTGTACAAAGTCGCGAAGCCAGTTTACGGAGATTTTCATGATAGATATATTTTAATTGATTCCAATGTCGCCCCTATAACTCCTTTAGCGCGACGCCGTTTGCTTTGTTGTATTTGAGTGTAAGGTAAAGGACGATGATATTGAAAAATGTGAACAGAACGAAGAGTGAGAAGAAGATGTAGTCGTTGGTGTAGAGTGCGTAGGCGGCCAGGAGTATGTCTCCGACAAGGTAGTTGATCCACATCATTAAACTTAAATCCTCTCCTTTTTTGGTCTTGATGAGTTTTACTATTTGCGGGATGTAGGCCAGGACCAGCAGGGCGTTGCCGACGATGCCGATTGTTTGCATGACCAGAGCGGTGTCCATTTGATAATTATGTTAAAATTGTTTAAGAAATTTCAGGTTGCCGGCAAGTTGTCTTAAAGGGGAGCCGGAAACTTAATCTGTGAGGATCATCAGGTTTCTAACATCGGAAGTATAGCTGAGTGAATCGGGATCTCCACTTGTTAAGTAGTAGACAACTCTCCAGTGACAGTAAATGTCAGTGTTGAAACTGAACCCGGTTGTATTGCTTGGGGTGAAACTTGTTACGGTGTCCATATCATAGTAAGTGCTTTGAAAAGCCGACCATTCAAGCCAGTGGTCCGAAGTTGGATAATTGTAATTGGTGCAGCTTAATTGTATGCCATATTGTCCACCCGATGGAATGAAATGATTTTCCCATGCAAATGGTATTGTTGTTCCGTTATCGTACGCGGATCCGTTTGAAGGACTTATGGCTGTGATGTAACCGGCGTTGACGTTTCCCGGGTAAGACATTGTCCATACGGATGAGTCTGTGTAGCTTGTTCGGTCGGGATTCCAGGCGCGCACTTTCCAATAGTAGTAGCCTGTATCATTCAAAAATCCGGATGTTCCTTTGCTAAAGAAATATCCTATATTCCCGTTCGTATTAATTGCGGTGTTTGTAATGTCATACCATCCGTAATCGCTGTTTCCGGGCATTTGCAGGCCCAGTTGGTATTCGGATACATTTGTCGTCGGGAGGAACTGAAAATTAACTCCCGTTGTGGAATTGTCGAGGATGATATTATTTGCGGGCAGTTTTAGTGTGGGTTGTCCCGCAGTTACCGTAGCGCCGGAAAAATATAGATAAAATTCGGTGGAATCCTTCCAGTTTCCATTGTTATCGTATGCACGAACCTTCCAGTAATATCCCTGTGTTGCTCCTATGATATTAAAGTAGTAGCTGGAACTGTTTGAATTTGCTCTCTGAGTTACAAAATAAGTGCTTGCCTGTGGCAGGCGAATCATCAGATCATAATGATCCGCTCCACTTACAGAGGACCATGAAAAGTTAACGGTTTTGTTTTGTGAATTGGAATAATTTGTATTGTTTACCGGAGCATTCAAAATGGGAGTTCCCAGTGAAGTATCAGGAGGAGAAACAGAATCGGGTAATAGCGTACTCATACTAATCTGGTACAGCATTTCAGCCACTTCTTTTCTGGTCATTTCCCCGCCGGGGAGAAATTTGATGGCATAAAGGTCAGGAGTGTAATTTTCCGTGTCGAGTTGAGTGTGAGCAGTTCCAACCAGTCTGTGTTGAAACAGGAATCTTGCGTAAGGCGCGTACCATGAACCGACCGGGATATCGGTGATAAATTTGTTGTCGTAAAAAATCGAACCGGCGCTGCTATCTAAATATTCATTCGGGAACATTGATTCTACGGCAATTTTCATTGCCTCCGCGCGGTTAACACAGTTGTTAGGGCGGAAGGATCCATCCGAGTATCCTTGTATGATGCCGCGATTCATGGCCTCTCTTACATATTTATAGAACCAGTCGTTCGTATTAACGTCGTTAAAGTAAGGAAAGGATCCTGTTGTTCCGATATTGCCTTCGACAATATATTCCAAAATCATTTTTACAAGTTCCGCGCGACGTACACAATTATCGGGGCCGAAAGATCCGTCTCCGTAGCCTTGAATAATTCCTTCATCGTATGCCCACATTATTCCGTTATAGTAATTTGTGCCTGAATTTACATCATAAAATGTCGCTGCCGATGCCAATGGAACGGGGATTGTTAACAAAATTGCCATGAAGGATACTATAAGCGATTTTATGATTTTCATGTGCTGTTTGGGTAAAAGTTAGTTATTGAAATTTTTATAAAGAGAAGTGCGTTCTAAAATTGTTGCAGAAATTTCAGGTTGCCCGATTGAAAGTGGCGGATGTCCTCCACGCCGTAGCGCATCATTACAAGGCGTTCCAGACCGAATCCGAAAGCCCAGCCCTGGTAAACTTTTGAGTCTATGCCGCCGGCTTTTAAGACGTTGGGGTGCACCATTCCGGCGCCCATGAATTCCATCCAGCCGGTGTGTTTGCAAACGCCGCATCCTTTTTCACCGCATGCCAGACAGGAAAAATCCAGTTCCAAACCCGGTTCCACGAATGGGAAATAGCCCGGGCGGAAGCGCACTTTCACTTCTTTGCGGAAGAGGCGCGAGAGAAATTCGGTCATGATTCCTTTTAGGTGCGCGAGTGAGATGTTTTTGTCTATCAGCAGGCCTTCAACCTGGTGGAATGTGTGCTCGTGCGACGCGTCGGTGGCTTCGTTGCGGAAGGTGCGGCCCGGAGCGATAACGCGGAGGGGCGCGCCGTATTTTTCCATGGTGCGGATCTGCACGGGGGAAGTCTGTGTGCGGAGTACCAGTTTGCCGTGTTTCTTTTCGGCCTTATCTTTGATGAAAAACGTGTCCTGCATGTCGCGCGCGGGGTGGTCGGCGGGGACGTTTAAGCCTTCAAAGTTGTAGTATTCACTTTCAATTTCCGGGCCGTCCATTACCGCAAAGCCCATGTCGCTGAAGATATTTTCCACTTCGAACTGGGTCTGGGAAAGCGGGTGGATGTGTCCCACATGGTGTTTTGTTCCCGGATAGGTGATGTCAAAAAATTCGGTTTTCAGTTTTTCCTCCACCTCTTTTGTTTCCAGTTCGCGGCGTTTTTTTTCAAAAAGCGCGGTCAGGCCGTCTTTTATCTGATTGAAAAACGGTCCCAATTCTTTTTTTTCTTCTACGGAAAGGTCTTTCAGTCCGTGCAGAATTTCTGTGATTTCGCCTTTGCGTCCAAGGTATTTAACCTCTATTTCTTTGAGCTGGTTAAGGTCTGCGGCCTTTTCCACGGCCGAAACGGCCTCTTTTTCCAGTTTTTGGAGTTGGTCTTTCATGGATGAAGATTAATCAGTGCTCAATTTAGTGTTTTTAAGGCTTAAATGCAATATCCGGCTTGTAAAAAAATTTAAGCAATTTTTTATGTTTTCATAATGTTCCCGAGTTATTTTGATTTGGGTAGCGGATTGATTTTTATTAATTAATATTAAACTTGCTATAAAATCTTATATAAAATATACTATAGGTGTATTTTATAATTTATTAATTATGTCCGGATTTATGCCAAAAGTTGCGACGTCACAACAGTTGCAGAAAGAATACAGATCCATATTTGATGATGTGATTAAAACCCATGAACCGGTGGTTATTTTGAATCGTAATCATCCGGAGGTTGTTATTGTAGACGTGAAAACATATCAATTACTTCGCGAGAATAATGAAAAATACGAACTTGAGAAGGCGATGGAGGCGGTAAAAAATTATGAGAATGAGAAAAAATCGGGAAAACTAAAAAAACTAAAATCTTTGGGGGATTTATAATTATGAAAATTACCGGAATTTACTATTCGTCACATTTTGCCCGTGCTTTCAAAAGTCTTCCTGCCGATGTGCGGGGGGAAGCGTCGCGAAGGGAGCGAATTTTCAGGAATGATTGTTTTGACGCGAGATTGAAGACTCATAAGCTAAAGGGCAGTCTGGCCAAATATTGGTCATTTTCGGTAAATTTTTCTTATAGAATTGTTTTTGAGTTTATTGGCGAAGGAGAAGTGGCGTTTGTGGATATTGGGGATCACGGGATTTACGGTTAGTAGGCTTATGATAAGCAGAGGGTATTTTTTTGCCTGTAACATTTTGAGTTTTATTTTTTTATAGTACATTGAGTGTATGTATTTCTTAACTTTTTTCTTATGAAAAAGTATTTTTCCACTCCGCTTCTGGCCGGTGTGATTGTGCTGGCTATGGGGCTGACCGCTTTCGCGGCCACCACGATGTTTACCGATGAGGGCGATTTTGCCGACTGGTATGCTGATTCGGTGAAGAAGATGCAGTACAACGAGGTTATTACCGGTTATCCCGACGGATCGTTTAAGGGTGGCAACAATGTGAGCAGGGCCGAACTGGCCGTGATGCTGGATAGGTTCGCAGCCAATGTTTTTGGAAAAGAGATGCAGTCGGAGCCGATGATGTGCACGATGCAGTATGTTTACGGTTTGACGGTTTATCTGCAGGATCAGGATGGTCAGCCGTTAAAGGATGCGACGATTTCCAGTTCTCCGGAGACTGAATTTATGGGGATTGATGGTCAATATTCCGGTATTGGAGAAGGCGAGGGTTATTATACTTTTACGGTTGAAAAGGCCGGATACAGTACTTACCATGAAACAATCAAACTGGAACAGGATGACTGCCATGTGATTGCGCAGACGAGGACGGTTACGCTGTACGCGCTGTAATTAAGTTTTGGAGGGAGATATGGTAGATGAATAGTATAAACAAAAACCCCCGCTTTTAGGCGGGGGTTTTAATAGTGTATCGATTGTGCGTTACGAGGGAGGTGGTGTTTTGCTTGCGCAAAACTTTGTTTCCTAGGCGCACTTCGCTACGCTTCGTGCGTGCTATCTAACTGCATCTTTCAAAGATTTGCCGGCTTTGAAAGCAGGAAGCTTCATAGCTGGGATCTTGATTTTCTGACCCGGGTTGCGAGGATTAACACCTGTTCGGGCAGCTCTCTTGGAAACGCGGAATGTACCGAAACCTGTAACGGTTACGTTTTCGCCTTTCTTGAGGCTCTTTGTGATAGCGTCAAGTACTGCATCCAAAACTGCTGAAGCGTCTTTCTTTGTAACGCCAGCTTTGGAAGCTGCATGGTTGACGAGGTCTTGCTTGGTCATAGAAGATAAGGTTAAGGGTAAATAGTGACTGACCATGGGCATTATATAAACGTACCCTTAAAATGCAAGTTATTTAGATGAATAAGGGAATAATCGGGGTTTTTGGCAAAGGCGGAAGTTGCGGGTTTGTATGTAAATGGCTTAAATAAGCGGTAAAATTGCATTCCGGGTGGTGCTTAAAATGGCCAAAAACGGTGTTTTTGGCTTGTATATAACAAAATCAAACAATCTTGCCTGTCAAGCCCTTTTTTAAGCCAAAAAGCCGCATTTTAACTTTCCGGGTTGGTTAACGTGGAAGGTTGGAGGGGTGCAGGAAAGTACCGAAAATGTGGCTGGTGTTTTCCGCCGGATCATCAATTTTTAGCAGTGAGGCCGAAGATGTTCTTTTGTATAAATGGAATTGTGGTGAGTTTTTTATCCGCATCAATCTGTGTAATACGTAGATTGTTTCGGGGGAATCCAGGGCGATGCTGTCGGGGTTGCCGTTATTAATTGCCGCCAGCGCTTTGATTTCGTTCAATATATCGTTATTTGAGCTATTGTTATGATTGGCTCCAAACCATTTGATTGTCAAAGTATCGTGTTGGAGGGCGGTTTCCTCATCAATTACATGGGAAAAATCAACACTGGCGATGATAAGCGTGTGGGATAAATCCAGTTTGGCAAGATTATCGATCAGCTTGTCCATCTGTTCACGGGGGGTATCGGGCTTGATGGTGATCGGAATGAAGGTTGCTTTCGGGAAATGCACGCTTATAAAAGGGATGTGGCTGGTGATGCCGTGTTCATTTTCCAGGAGGTGACCGCCGTCGTATACCGCTTTTTGTTCAATAAGAATTTCAATTGCCGGGGAATCATAATCAATCATTCCATCCAATTTGTTGTTGATTGATTTGGATGTCTGGATTGGATAATAGCCATATCCAAAGTGGTTGGGACTGATAACGATGATTCTTTCGTAGTTGTTGTCCGTGCTGATTTTTTTGTAGAGATTTTCAATCTCGTTTTTTACCAGCAAATGGTGGGGCATAACCGCCCCACCGATATTGTCCGCGTTCGCGTTGCTGTTTGTACCAAAGCCGAGTGCGCAGAGAATCAGTACACCCGGCAGTGATTTTTTTAGTATTTCCATGGTCGTGATGATGTGCCGCCCCATTCAAGCACCGTGAATCCTTTTCTTGGTATTGAAGTAAGGTTTTGGGCGGGAACGGAATAGAAGCTTGGTTCCGGCTGATAGTACATGAATACTCTGATGAGTGTGTCCGGCGCGGGGGTGATTTGCAGGGGCGCGACTTTATTGAAGTCGGAGGTTCCCACAAAACTTACATACAGATAAGGTTCCGGATTATTCATCATGCGGGGATACCAGAATTCCACAAAGTCCGCTTTTTCGGTTTCATTAAGCCCGAGTTTTGTCAGGCTTTCATTCAGGAAAGAGGCCAGGTTTTCTTTTTTAACAACAAATCCCTTATTGGCGTTGATACCGTCTTTGTCTATTCCCTCCCAGAAAAGGTAGGGGTAGTTTTGGCCGTCCGCGTAGTTGTATAAGGATCCGTCCGGTTGAGCCTGTACGGTCCATCCGCTTAAGCCGTAATCGGGGATTGTGACTGTGAATTCATCCACCTCCACTTCCACATGAACGTTTGTGGTGGTTTCCGGATAAAGGTAGATAACGGGCTTTCCGCATTCGGCGGGGATGGTGAAGTCGACATTCATTAGCGCGCTCCATCTGCCCTGCGGATCCTGCCAGAATATCAGAGGTTTCTTTTTGTTGTAGTCGTCAAAACTCAAAGTAACCGGGGTGTCACCGTTTTCATTGGACATTTTGGCGAAGGATTTATGCGCCGAGTATGAATAATCCAGCCTTTTTTGGGCGTCCGTGGCGGTGTCCAGTTCGGCGGCGTTTTCCAGCGGGTTGGTCAGAACGTAAAGATCCATACCGTTTGACGCGGTACCCGCTTTTTTAAGTTCATTGTCATTTACATTGATAATTTCGTAACAGTTGCCGCGGATTCCGCAGCCGCCCTGTGCGTATTTATATCCGTCGGTGATGTTTGCGGTGCTTCCGTCCTCCCAGGTTACTGTGACATCGTCTCCGTCAAAGAATTCGGGGTCGTAATTATACAAGGTTGTGGCGCCGTCCGGTCCCATCACGTAAAGACAGCCGTATCTTTCATTCTTATATACATTGCCAACTTCGTCATTGGTGAAGGCGAGGGTTGTTTCACCCAGGTCCAGCATTAAATAATTGCTGAATTTTTCCTCCGTTTTTATTACCTCCGGCTTGCCCGGAAATGATATGGTTTCGGGTAATTCAACTTTTTCCAGATATGTTTCGTTGTCTGTTGCGCCAACAAAATACTCAAAAAATCCGGGGGTCATTTCGTTGTCGGACTGTTTTTTTAGTAGAGTCAGACTATTGGTTTCTTTGTCCCAGGCGAAACGATAGGTGTAATTCCTAAAACACATGCCGTCGCATTTTAGGTCCAGCATTAATAAAGTTTGTCCTTCATACGGGGCTTTATTAATGGTGCCGACTTCGTAAAATCCGAAAAGTCGTGAAATTTCATCCCACTTGTAATCTCCGGGTTGGTCGTAGTCGTAGAAGTTTATTGCGATATTTTCTTTGTTGTCGCCAATTATTAAGTCGGAGGATACGGCTTTGATTTTTCCCGTAAATTCAACGTCGCCGTCGCGGAACCAGGGGAAGATTTTTACGGTTGTTTCGGCGGCTTGTTCATTTTCATCGGTGTTTGATTCTTCATCGGAGGTGTCCGTTTCTTCGGTGTCTATAATCACATCACTATCGGGCGGGGATTTTTCGGGCGACGGATTTGCGCTTTCAAGGTCGCAGCCGGTAATAAGGAGTGACAGGATTAAGCCTGTCAGAAGCGTGATTTTTTTCATTTTAAAAAGTGAAAAAATAATAAATTAATTTGTACAGGCAGTTATAACAGTGGCCGGGAGTGGGTATTACAAATTTTTTATATTAGAGGGGTCTATATATGTATAATATTTGACTAAATGTGTATAATCCATTAGTTATTTGTAATTGTTAAATTAAAAACTTTTAAATATGGCTGAAAATTTAGTTATCGTGGAGTCCCCGGCCAAGGCGAGAACCATTTCGGGGTTTTTGGGAAGCAAGTATGTAGTGAAGGCGTCTATGGGACATGTGCGGGATTTGCCGAAATCAAAAATCGGAATTGATGTTGAGCATGATTTTGAACCGACTTATATGGTTCCGGTGGATAAGAAAAAAATCATCACCGATCTAAAAAAAGAGGTGAAAAAAGATACGACCGTATATGTGGCGACTGATGAAGACCGCGAAGGGGAGGCCATTGGTTGGCATCTTTTGAAGGCGATGGGGGTGAATGAAAAAAAGCAGAAGGTTAAGAGAATTGTTTTTCATGAAATCACCAAAGGTGCGATTGAAAACGCGATTAATAATCCGCGCGAAATTGATGAAAATCTGGTGGACGCGCAACAGGCGCGCAGGGTTTTGGACAGGCTGGTGGGTTATGAGCTTTCGCCTTTGCTTTGGCAGAAAATTCGTTACGGTCTTTCCGCGGGAAGAGTGCAGAGTGTGGCGGTGAGGCTGGTTGTTGATAAGGAAAGGGAAATTCGCGCGTTTAAGCCGGAGGAGTATTGGAGCGTGAAGGCGGATTTTTTGAAGGGAAGCGATAAATTCCAGGCCGAGCTGACAAAGTTTAATGGCAAGGATTTGAAAATCCATAATGGAAAAGAGGCCAAGAAAGTGCTGGATGATTTGAAGGGATGCAGGTATGAAGTGACGCAGGTGGAGGAAAAAAGCATAAAGAGAAATCCTTCGGCGCCTTTTACCACGTCCACTCTGCAGCAGGAGGCTTCGCGTAAATTGGGTTTTGGAGTGAAGAAAACCATGATTGTCGCCCAGCAGTTGTATGAAGGTGTGACCCATAACAAAGGGTCTCACGGTTTGATTACTTATATGCGTACCGATTCGGTGAATCTTTCGGCGATTGCTTTGAATCAGGCCAAAGAGGTTATTACAAAAGAGTTTGGGAAGGAGTACGCGCTGGATAAACCCAGATATTACAGGGGCAAAAAGGGCGCGCAGGAGGCTCACGAGGCGATTCGTCCCGTGGATTTATCCATCAAACCGGAGGATGTTAAGGCTCATTTGGACAAGGATCAGTTTAGATTGTATGAACTGGTGTGGAAAAGAACGTTGGCCTGCCAGATGGCCGAAGCCAGGCTGAAGGCCGTGGGGGTTGATGTGACGCCTTTTCAAAATAATACGGATACGGGATATATTTTCCGCGCGACGGGGCAGACTATTGAGTTTCCGGGTTTTATCCGTGCTTATGTGGAGGGTAGTGATGATCCGGAGGAAAGTATCGGCGATCAGGAAAAAATTCTGCCGAAGCTGGAGGAGGGGGATAAGGTGGATTTGGATTCACTGGGTTCAAATCAGCATTTTACCAAACCGCCGGCACGGTATACGGAGGCCAGTCTGGTCAAAAAAATGGAGGCGGAGGGGATTGGTCGTCCTTCCACTTACGCGCCCACGATTCATACGATTCAGGCCAGGGGTTATGTGGAAAAAGAGGCCAAACAACTGAAGCCGACGGATTTGGGAGAGGTGGTGACGGATATGCTGGTTAAGCATTTTGATAATATTGTGGATTATCAGTTTACGGCCGAAATGGAGCTTTCACTTGATGAAATCGCTGAGGGAAAAAAGAAATGGGTGCCGGTGATTCGCGCTTTTTACGGACCTTTTCATAAGGCGATTGAGATCAAATCAAAATCAATTAAAAAAGAGGATCTGGTGAATTTGGGCGATACCGGCGAAAAATGTGACAAGTGCGGGGCGAAAATGATTTTCAAGCTGGGGAGGTTTGGCAAGTTTATGTCGTGCTCCAATTATCCGGAGTGTAAGAATGCCAAGCCGGTGGAAAATCCGAATAAGGAGGAACCGAAGATTGATGAGGATTTAAAGCGCAAACTGGCCGGCAAGAAATGCGATAAGTGCGGCAAACCGATGGAGATTAAGATGGGTCGGTTCGGCGAGTTTTTGGGTTGCAGCGGTTATCCGGACTGTAAGAACATTAAGCCGATTATCAAACTGATTGGCGTAAAATGTCCAAAATGCAAGGAGGGGCAGTTGATTGAAAGGCGCACCAGAAAGGGCGGGCGCGTGTTTTATGGCTGTAATAAATTTCCAAAATGCAAATACGCCACCTGGAAAAAACCGGGTGAGGAGGGGGCGGAAACGGAGGTTAAAAAAGGGAAAAAGGTGTCTCCGGCCGGGAAATCCGCGGCTAAAACCGTGAAAAAAACTGTTAAGAAGGTTGTAAAGAGTAAAGCCAAGGCTAAAAAATAGTATTGGGGGTGGGAACAAACATCCGACTTCAAAAACTAGAAGGCGTATGTTATTGGGTATTGAATAAATGCCTGTTTTGTGTTAAAATACTAGGATATTTAATAAAAAAACTTAATACAAAAACAAAATGATTATCAATCTAAACAATAAAGGTTTGATTAAACCGTTTTTGAAGTACGGCGTTTTGAGCGTGCTGATGGCGGTGGGATTGTTGGTGGGGGCGTTTACAGCGAGCGCTTCTAACGCGACTTCCTGTTATGATGTGGTGGGGCAGGGAATGGATGTGGATTATAACGGTACCGGGGTGTTTAATTCCGGGAAGCCGATTTTTGATGAAGTAGTTTTAGGTGCGCCGCAGTATCCTTATCAGGGATGTCTGGAGGATATGTCCGATGAGGTTTTTCCGAATGCCGGTGCTGCCGCTTTCGGTGCTCCTCCGGCTATTTATTATCAGGTAAAAGGTTGGGCGTGGGATGACAATCTGGGATGGATAAGCATGTATTGCGATGATGAAGCCGGTAACGGTGCTCCTTATGAAAACAACGGAATTAATTGTGGTAATTTTAAGTACGGGGTGACGATTGATGAATCTGGTATTTTTTACGGGTATGCGTGGGGCGACAATACGGGGTGGATAAGTTTTAATAATGGTGGATTCAGCCGCGTGAAGATTGAAATTGATCCGCCGGAATGTCAGGGATATGTTTACGGACCGGTGTCTCCCGATCCGGTTTGCGCGGGTCATTCAAAAACCGACACGATGGCCTGGAGCGATAATGTGGGATGGATTGATTTTGACGGGGTGCTTTTCCCGTGGTTTCAAGTGACTGTGGAGATTCTTGAACCGAATGTGCTTGTGGAACTGATTCCCGATCCGAACGGCAGATTGAAGTCGGCGGCATTGGCGACGGATAGGCCTCCGTTTGCCAACGGTGTTGACGATTATACCGTGAAGGTGACAATTCTGGATACGGACGGTATGCCTTTGGAGGAGCCCAGGTATCAAACGGATATTCTTTTAAAGTGGACACGGGATACGGTGAAGAAGGATCAGAGGAAACCTCTTCCTCCCGTTAATCCGGCTCTACATAATCTTGCCGCACTACAGCCCTGTGCTGTTCATACGAATCGCGCAGTTACCAAGCCCTGTCTGTTTACCACGGCGGCCAATTATCTGGGTACCGGTGTTTGGGAAGGGCTGATTACTTCCATAGCGCCGACCTCAAATATGAATAAATGGCTTGAACCGTCGGATCCGGCAACATTTCCTCCTTCGGAAGTGATTGTTCGTGATTACGAAAAATTTATTGCACCGGCCAATTTGAGTATGGCTGAAACCAATGATTTGGTGCTGGAAAGCGTGGATATTGATGTACTTGATACGGCCAATGGACTTTGGGTTTATGGGGACGTGGTGAGCGGTACTCCGGTGAACAGGGGATTTAATATTCCCGAAATCCGCAATGTGGTGATGAAATTTTTGCCGCAATCGGAAGTGACTATTTTGAATGAGGATGATCATATTGATTATATTGATGTGAATGTGAACGAGCCGCAGTCGTTTTCTATAGACGGCGATGCGGGATTGGGTGCCACGGTAACTTTGTATGCTGGTCTTGAGCCTTTGGTGACCGGTTTAAAGATGGCTTTTGACAGCAATAATGACGGTGAAGTGCTGTTTGCGGAAGATGCAATTGTGAATGCCACGGGTTGGCTTGGCGTACTGCCCAATTTTATTGCAGGTGTTGTTCAGCAGGGGGAGGGAGTTTCGCAGTATCTAAAAGGTATATATATTTATTCTATTGTGAGCGAGCAGAACGGTGTTTATTACTATTCCAACAAACTGCCTCGCGTTGTGGGTTCCACTGGTGTTCAGCCGGTGGCGATTCTGCGGGGATCGGTTTATTCCGTGGGGGCGGTTACAACCACAACCACGCAGGGAGATGTGATTCGTTCTTTGGGTGATATCAGTACCAATTTGTTAAGAGATCAGGTGTTCAGGAATGTATCCAGTTTGATTGCGGGGGCGGAGGTGAATACGACCACTTATGTGATGTTAAATACAGATAATTCCGGAAGCGGAGGATTTATGGTGGCCGATGGTAGCGGTATAGTGCCGTTGTTAAAAGATACCATGGATGTACCAAAAGTTTATTTTGCCAAGGGGGATATCCATCTGGGAAGAGCCGGGATGACTGATCCGATTACGTGGTCGGGGGAGAGGACGGTTGTGTCTATCGGCGGTAATATTTATATTAATCAGGATTTGTATAATGCCGCGGCTTCTCCAAGGCCCAAGCTGGGGTTGATTGCGCTTAAGGATTTTTCCGCTCCGACCGCCAGTCAGGCTATGCAGGGGCATGTTTATATTTACAATGAAGTAACAAATATTCAGGCCAATATTTTTGCCGATGGAAGTGTGTTTTCTTACTTTGCAGGAGCAGCTTTCAATCCACTTGACGGCCGTCCGGTTTTTGCGGATGTGAACGACTATGAGGATAAAACCAAGTATTATCAGTTGTTTATTGAAGGTAGTGTGGCTTCGCAGAATACAATCGGTGGATCCACAAGAATGCCGAGGATAGACGGTTTGGGAAAAGATGCGCTTAATGATGTATTGAAGGCAAGACAGTATGATTTGAATTTCCTGAAGATGTATACGGGGCTGATTGATAGGGATCCGGATGGGACGGCACTGGATGCGATAACAGGAGATCCAATTCTTACTGAAAGTGATTTGCAGGTAATTACTCCGACAGGTTTGCCTTGGTCCAAATATCTGGATTATGGCGGTTCAGTGGGTGATTTATGGCCGCCTTTTGAACTTGATTCCGCATTTATCTTCGCCGAAGGGCTGGATGAGACTACCGATCTTGGCTCAACATACATTTACTACGACCCGCCTTCGCCGACTTTGCCGGGATTCCAGGGTAGCAGTGAGTTTGATATCAGCGTTACGGCCGGCTAATCAATACACAATTAAAAAACGGGGCTTCCATTGGATGCTCCGTTTTTTGTTTATTTACGGGCTTTTTCGGTGACGCGGTATTCCAGGTAGCGGCCGAACATCAGGCGGGTTTGGGCGTCCAGCGCGGGGACGGCGCTTAAAAAGATGCTGACGATCGGGATAAGTATCCACTGGCCGATTAAGCTTAACTGTCCCAGAAGTTTTTTGCCCGGGCGGAAGGGGACCATGCTCAAGCTGATGATGGCGCACATGATGATACCTCCGGACGCGAAGGTAAGGACGTCGCTCATGATGCGGGGGACGTTATATGCCAGCACTGTGTCGCGGAAGCCGGGGTTTAACACTCCCGGAACGAATCCCATAAAGGTGATTAAAATCGGGCCGGTCGCCCAGAAGAAACTGTTTTTTAAGAATTCGTAAATTTTATATATTTTTTCGGAGGTTTTGATTCGCGGGTGATACCAAAGATTTAGCGCCACAAAGGGAAAATCGCAGACGCCGTAGGCCCAGCGGCGCAGTTGTCCATACTGACTGCGGAATGTTTTTATATAAGTTTCGGATAGCACCGCGTCCATGTAAACGGGCGAATAAACGGGAACGAGCGTGTGGCGGCCGTCGTAAACGGCGTAGGCGGTCCAGTATTGGCGGGAGTCTTCGGGGATGACCGCGGGGTCCCAATAGTTTACGTCCACAACGGTTTTCATGCTTAAGGAGCGGCTGGAAAAACTTTTGTATTTAGACGGTTGGACGCTTTCGGCAAGGCGCCAGAAAGAGCATGATTGCGCCACGATGCGGATCATGGCGGGAACGTCCCAGATGTTGTTGTGGAAAAGATGCGTGGGCTGGTAGGCTTTTTCGGTGCGGTTTTCCTGTGTGAGGTATTTGAATGTGAGTTCCGAAAAATACTGCGGGTGGGCGACTGTGTCGGCGTCGAAGTTGGAAACGATGACGTTTTCGTATTGGAGGTTTTTCTTGTCCAGATATTTTTTGAGTTCTTTTGCCGCCCAGGTGGCATTGGCCGATTTGCCCCTGATTTCGCCGGGGATGTTTTTGGGATGAATTGTGATCATGAAATGGGCGAATCTTTTCCCGAATTCGGCTTCAATTTTTTGCGCGGTGCGGGCAAAATTTTCTTTATCGGATTCTTCTCCGGCCAAAACTATAATAATTCGCGAGGCCGGATATTTGCTTTCGGCATAGGATTTGATTGATTCGCGGATCAGTTGGTACGACTCTTTGTAAGTGACATAAATGACTGCGTGAAAAATCTCTTTTGAATGTATCCAGTCGGAATTATTTTTGAGATTTAGGATGGTGTTTTTTAAATGGAAGAGGGTGAAATATTTTTTGGGATTTGTTTCTTTGGTGATTTTTTTCAGTTCATAATCGATTTTTTCCGGATGGTCGTTGAGTTTGAGCATTTTTGTCCAGTCGGTGGCAAGAGCTTCGTTGGAAAGTTTAAATGATTTGTACAGATACCAGGAAAGTTTAAGTGATCTGAATAACCAGATTATGGTGTAGATGATGATAAAAGTGGCAACCACAACGGGCGCGTATACCGCCAATACCAGTGGCAAAATTAAAGCCGCCCAGGCTACCGTGCCGGGGATGATTTCCAGTAGCCGCCAGAGACGGTGTTTGCGAATGAGGTTGGCGGTTCGCGACGGATAGGGGTTGTGTATCGCGGTCTTTAAACGGCCCGCGGTTAGAGAAACTGCCTGTGTTGTTTGCGATGCGATATTCATGGATATTTGTCATCTCCGACTTCTAGAAGTCGGATGTGGGTTTATTCTTTGTACCAGGCGAGGCTGACTTCGGGGTGCTTTCTTATTTCATTAACCATGATGCGCTGGATTTCTTTCAATTTTTGTTCGTTTTCGGCTTCAAATCGGAGCGTGAGATTGGGGCTGGTGTTGGAACAGCGGACGGCTCCCCATGATTTTTCGTCGAAATTCACACGGACGCCGTCAATGGTTACGCATTTGTGTGTGCGGGAAAAAGTTTCCTGCAGTTTTTTTACGATTTCAAATTTTTTGTCGTCGGGGCAGTGGGCTTTGAATTCCGGGGTGGTTGCCATTTGGGGCAGATCGGTGAATTGCTCCGAGAATTTTTTGTCCGATTGGGATAGGATTTCCAGAATTTTGCCGGCGCCATAGAGGGCGTCGTCAAAGCCGTAGTAATCATAGTGGTCTTTTCCGAAAAAGAGGTGTCCGCTGATTTCTCCGGCAAGCGGCGCGCCGATTTCGTGCATGCGCGACTCAATAAAAGAATGGCCGGTTTTGCTCATTACGGGGATACCCCCGAGTTTTGTAATTTCATCAATCAGAATTTGCGAGACTTTCACATCAAAAACGATTTGGCTTCCCGGGTTGTTTTTTAAAAGGTCGCGGGCCAGTAGAATGATCAGGAAGTCGGCGGAATAGTGTTTGCCGTTTTCGTCCACAATGCCCACTCTGTCGCCGTCGCCGTCAAAGCCGATGCCGATGTCGGCGCCGGTTTCCACCACTTTTGCGGCCAGTTCGCGGGTGTTTTTTTCGTCTTCGGGGTTGGCTTCGTGGTTGGGGTAATTGCCGTCCGGTTCGCAAAAAATTTCGGTTACTTCGCAGCCCAGCGCGCGAAGAAGCTCCGGCGCGAAGATTCCGGCGGTGCCGTTTCCGGCGTCCACAACAACTTTCATGGGTCTGGCCGGGTGGATTCGGGTGGCAATGTCTTTAAGGTAGGTTGTAAAATTATCGGTTTTTTGTGTTAATTTTCCTTGTCCAATTTCAAAATCCCCGGACTGAATCAGTTTTAAAATTTCCTGCAGTTCTTCTCCGCAGACGGAATGGGCTTTTCTGCCCACGATTTTTACGCCGTTGTATTCTTTGGGGTTGTGGCTGGCGGTGATGTTTACGCCGCTGTCCATGCCGAATTTGCAGACTCCGTAGTAAATGAGCGGCGAGGTGGAAAGGCCGGCGTCTTCCACATTTATGCCGGTAGAGAGCACTCCTTTGATAAATGCTGTTTGCAGTTTTTCGCCGTGCAGACGGTTGTCTCTGCCGACCAGCATGTTTATGGCGCCGTATTTTCGTTTCATGTATGTGCCCGTTCCTTTGCCGATCAGTTCCATTGTTGCCGGGGTGAGGTCGGGTTCCGGGGATGGTTTATGGTTTGATAATTCGGCGCGGTCGGTGTTGGCGGAAGGTGCTTCCATGGCGATTCCGCGGATGTCGTAGGCTCTAAAAATGTGTGGATTGATTTTGGTCATTTTTGTCTGATAATTTTCAACGGGTAAAAGGCGGGGTTATTCTAGCAGGTCAGGAGGGATTAAAAAAGCAGGGTTTTCAGGTAGGCGTGGCTTAACCTTTCGGCTTTGGCGTAGTTTTCGGGGGTGATTTTTTCGGCCGGGCTGTGGCTGATGCCGTCGTGGGCGACGTATGTCATGGCAATGGGAACACCTATTTTACCAAGGCTGGCGGCGTCGTGGCCGGGGAGCGAGGGCATGGAGACGGTTTTCAGTCCCAATTCCTGCGCCAGCTGTTCTTTGATTTGAACGGACTGCGGGTTGACCGGTGTATAGGGTTTTTCATCAAGGACGGCGATGGCCGCGCCGTTTAATCGGCTGTGTATTTGTTCGCGGATGGGTGTCATTTTTTGGGTATCCACGTCGCGCAGGTCAAGGTTAAAACGGGTGCCGGTGTTTGGGTCCAGGGTAAAATCCGTGACGGTGCCGCGCACTTTGCCGACCGTGCTTTCGCCGTTTTCTATTTCATTGTTTACTTCCTCTCTAATAAGACGTTCCACGGAGGCCGGGACTTTCAGATTTTTGAGCGATTCTTGTGGTACGGCGGTAAAAGTGCCGGGTGTCGCCAATTTTTCCAGAAGGTCGCCGGTTACGTCGTAGTCGGCGCAGACGCGCATGAGTACTTTGACCATCAATGGTTTTAGCAATGTGAATTTGTTCGCGGGGATCATGATTTCAACTTGTTGTTCGGTGGGGACGGTGGTGAATCCGGTTTCTTTGGCGGGCGCGAATTTTGTGATTTTTATGTCATTTTTGTAGCCGGCCAGGGAGGCCGCTTTTTGAAGAAGTCGGGTGAAGAGGGCGGCGGCTACGAGTGCGTCCCGGCGGTAATATTTGGGGCTGTGTTGCTGTTTGAGCCGGGGGTTGGGCGGGGTGCCGCCGGTGTGGGACTGTGCGCCGGTGAATTGGATGTTGATTTGGACGTGGTTGTTTGAGGGGGTGATTTCGGTTTGCTCCGGCGGCATGGCGGGTGCGGGAATTTTTACGGTTTCGCGGATTGCGCTGCCAATTCCATCGCACACTATTCCGGCATCGGCTTCGTGCAGGTCGCAGACGCGGCTTTGTTCTATGTGCAATTCTTCGTACAGGAGTGTGTTTTTGGCATTGATGTGCGGGTTTTCAATTTCGTTCAGAATTCTGTTCCAGGAATCCGGTCCGTATTTTTCGTTTAAGAAATCTTTTAGAGGTAAGTTGGTGCCGTCATCTTTTTTGTAGCGGATTTTTTCCAGTTCTTCTTTGCTTATTGTGCCTGTGGCAATACGGCTTCCCAAACATGTCACACCTGTTTTCGGACTGGATTCCTCTCCGCGGAAAACGGCAATCGTATAATTGAAGCGAGGTTTTCGTTCTTCCTTGATAATTGTTTCCAGAAAATTGAACGCCGAGTTTACTCCGGCAGGCCCGTCATACATGCCTCCGTTTAAAACGCTGTCGGCGTGGGAGCCGCTCATGACGGTTTTGGCGGGATCTTCTCCGAAATAAGTTATAAAAAGGTTCCCGGCGGCATCCCTTGTAATTGCGTAGTCGTCCGGGTTGATTTTTTCTTTATCAAACATCTCTCTAACGTTATCCACAATCAAATCAAAAGCTTTGTCCTCGGCTTCGGAAAAGGCGTAACACTTGCGGCCTATTTTTTTTTCGGGATTGGGAAGAGGTTCATTTCCCGCTGCGGCGATTTTATTTAGAAGATTGAGCATAAATATTAAAAAAAGGAAATGATGGTAACAATGTTACCGCTTTGCGTCAAATTGGATGTTTTCAAACCGATTTGATAGAGCAATATTAAAGCATTTATTGCTATATTTGTCAATAATGAATAAGGCCTATGGTTGACAAGAGGAGATATGACGTTAGAATCTTGCGGAAATATCAATAAATTTATTCTATGTCAACATGGTCAAAGGAGCCTGAAAATACAGGCTATATCGATCCAAAGGAGGTTGCTCCGCGGGTGGATCTTAATGGAGAGGTTGTGGATCTTGTGCGTGCGGAATCCATGCACAGGCTGGGCATGCAAGAAAAAGCGATGGAATTGTATGATTTATCCATTTCCAAAGGGTCTTATGAGGCGAGAATGTGCAAGGGATTTGCTATTGCGGAGAGTGCTTTGTGTGATGGTTGTTATGAAGATATGGTGAAGGGTTTGAAATTGGCGATACCCGTGGCAATGAGGTTGATGCATTCGGCTCAGGGAAAAAGATTGTTGCAGATTCTTCAAATGGCGGTTGATGCCGGATGGATTCAGGGGGACAGTCAACTTTGCCCGGATGCGGTCAGTCATACGGATGTTTACGATCGCATGGAGGATTTTACCCATGCGGGAGAAAACGAAAAAGCCTCTTTGAGCAATCTTTACGAATACCTGGTGGCATTTT
The DNA here is from genome assembly GCA_041738505.1 of Candidatus Altimarinota bacterium. Taxonomy (GTDB): domain Bacteria; phylum Patescibacteriota; class Gracilibacteria; order UBA1369; family UBA1369; genus JBGSPQ01. The sequence goes on from JBGSPQ010000040.1 coordinate 30,272, forward strand.
ACCGCTAAATGGAGTCCGGAATTTATTTCTGTTCCTCCTGAACTGCCTGCAGTCTTTCCACTCCCTCCCATTGGGTTAGCAGTTTTGCCACGGCCTCCGGTACAAAATTGTCCCATTTGCGGTTTCTGATCATTCTTTCCCGTACTTCCGTGGATGAGATTTTGATCTCTTTTTGGACCGGAACGATCTGGTAAGGTGTGGCCAGTTTTTTGTTGTATTCGTCAAACAGTTTGGTGACAACGGGTGATCCTGTGTAGATTCTTTCAAAAGGCGGAACATAAAGTTCCACGTGCTGGGCCCAGAGCGCAAAGTTGTTGATATTGGGAACGGGAACCAGAGTGTATTTGTCGCGGGGAACGCTTGCTTCGTCCAAAGAGGCCTGTAGCATCTGGATTCTTTCGGCGCAGGTAAAGGGGTTGGCCTGACGGTAGTTTTCGTCCGAACTGCCAATGCCGATAATCAGATGGTCGCTTTCCTGAACGGCGTTAACGATTGCGGAAAGGTGGCCCATGTGTAGTGGTTGAAAGCGTCCGATAAATAATGAAATCATAGTGGTTGTTTAATTTTAATGATTGGGGGCATTGAGGATTTGTGGCGGTTGTTTTCCACCCGGTTAAAGATATTGTGGATGAGAGTGGGTTTCATGCCTTTGCCGATAAGTTTTTCCAGTCCCTGATTGAGTCTTTTTAAAATCGGGTCGATTTCGCCGTAGGTTGCTCCAAGTTCGGCGGCGTCGGTCTGGCCGTCGTAAAGTTCCGCGGATGGCTCTTTCTGCACAATTTCGGGGGGGAGGCCTACGTGGTTGGCCAGTTCCACCACCTGATGTTTGAACAAATCGCCGAGTGGCATAATGTCGCAGGCAAGGTCGCCGTATTTGGTGCCGTATCCCAAAAGCAGTTCGCTTTTGTTGGAGGTGCCGATTACCAGCGCGTCGTGGGTGTTGGCGTAGTTGTAAAGGATTACGGCGCGTATTCTGGCTTTGTTATTTTGCAGTGCTGTGGAATTTTGCTTCCAAGGCAGCTGGGCGAATCCGATCAGAAAAGAGTTGATGGGCTGTTGATGAAAAGTGACTCCAAGGGCTTCCGCAAGCACTTTGGCGTGATGGATGTTTTCTGCATTTGTGATTCCCAGTTCGGGCATGGAAACCGCGGTGACGTTTTCCGGGCCGATTGCGTCTGCGGTAAGTTTTAGAGTTAGAGCCGAATCAACACCACCACTTAAACCGATTACGGCTTTGCTCAAGTCGTTTGCCGTGTAGTATTTTTTTATTCCTTTGATAATTTGTTCGTAGATTTTTTCCATCAGCGGGCGTTTTTTAGGGTTCTGCGGATTTCCAGATTTTGTGCTTTTTTCTTGAGTTCGTCGCGACGGTCGTATTTCTTTTTACCGCGGCAGACTCCGATTGTCAGTTTAATACGGTTGCGGGAAAGGTGAAAGTCCAGAGGGATTAACGACACCCCTTTTTCACCCAGCTGGGTGTCCAGTTTGTAGATTTCGTTTTTGTGGAGCAGGAGTTTTCTTTTGTGCGTTGGGTCGTAGTCGGTTTGTTGTTTTGCGGCCTGCTTGTAGGGGGAAATGTGGATGTTTTTGGTAAAGGCCTCCCCGTTTTTGATTTCCACGTAACTGCCTTTCAAATTGGTCTGCGAGGCGCGCACGGATTTAACCTCGGGGCCGGAAAGTTCAATCCCGGCTTCCAGTTTTTCCATGACTTCGTAATCGGCGTAGGCCTTTTTGTTTTGGGAGAGGATCATGGCCAGATATTAGCATTTTGTATTGTAATCTGAAAGACGCGATATTGACATTTGCTTCTTTGGTGCTAAAGTATACTTCTTGATATTTTTTATTTATGGAAGGAGATCATAAATTAGAAACGGATTTCAGAGCAGAAATTGATTCCGCGCGATTTAAGGGGGCTATTGCGGCCAGGAAATATATTAAAAGTAAAATTTTTTTTGATTTTGACGAAAATCTTATGGCTAAATTGAGTGAATTTGAAGGGATGGGAGCGGAAGTCGATCTTTTTAGAGAAGATTACGGAGTGCCGGGTTTTACTTGGGGTATGGATTTTATGAAAGATGACAGGATTCCCGAAGAGATTAAACAATATTGCCGGGAGAGAGTGGAAGCGTTAATTCCGAAGCTTAGCGCAGTTAATTTGTGGTATATGGTTAAGCATTTATCAAAATTTGTCGGTGATTTTGAAGAGATGAAAAAGTATATAGGTGAAAATGGAATTACGGTACCTGATTACATATCCGGTAAAATTGCCAAACATTATGATTTGTTTGAAGTTGCATTGGAATATGGAAAAGGGCGCCAGATTAATAAGGCTATGTCTGAATTTTATCCCTGGTTGGAAGGTGATCGAATAAATGGGAGTGCTCCCGATTTTTATTACGGAGAGAGGAGTTTATTGCATGCTGTAACCAGTGAAATCAGGGAAAATTTAAGTGAGTATATTGGAAGAAATAATATTGAATTGAAGAATGGTATTTCATCTTTTCATGTTAATGCCGCGATGGAAATTTCAAGAATGGATTATGATCATATTATTGGGATTTATAGGGGATGTACTGGGTTGACCACACCGCTTGAAGTTCTGGGTGATAATGTCAGGTATATTGATTATTCGAGGGATTTTCCCGAGGAGCCGCCCAAATGGATACAGGTGGGTAGAGTTACCGATTTGCCAAAACGGGCTTATAAGGTGCTTGTCTGTGAGGATGACGCGGTTACCGGGGATACTCTAACCAGTGTGATTCCTTTAATTCAGGAACTTGAACCAAAAAGGGTTGTTGTTCGTTTTCACGGTGCCAATTTTGAAAAAAGTAGAGCCGTGGTTGACCAAATTCCTTTTTATGATGTTGCTCAAAATCTTTATGTGGGGTTTGAAAGGTATGTGGGAAATTTAAGGGAGTTTAATTCCTGTTTGAAAAAGGTTTTAAAAAAGTGTTCTGCTAAAAAAAGGCGTGATTAGGGTGTCAGGCGGTGAATCATTCTGGGGAAGGGAATTGATTCGCGGACGTGGTCCAGACCGCAAATCCAGGTGACTAGCCGTTCCAGACCGAATCCGAAACCGCTGTGTGGTACGGAGCCGTATTTGCGGAGGTCCAGATACCAAGAGAATGCCTCCATTGGCAGGTTGTGTTCTTTGATGCGCTCCACCAACGTGTTGTAGTCGTCTTCGCGCTGGCTGCCGCCGATCACTTCTCCGTAGCCTTCGGGGGCCAGCAGGTCGGCGCAGAGGGCGCGCGTGGGATCTAAAGGGTCTCTCTTCATATAGAAAGCTTTGACGGCGGAGGGGTATTTTTCCACAAATATCGGTTTGTCGTATTTTTTGGTGAGGATGGTCTCGTCGTCGCCGCCCAGATCGTCCATATCCCCAATGTCCGAGCCCATTTCCCGCAGTTCTTTAATAACTTCCGAGTGCGTCTTGCGGATAAATGGCGGCTCGATTTTGGTCAGCGGCTCAACGTTTCTTTCCAGAGTTTCCAGGTCTTTCTTGTTTCTCTCCAACACGGTTTTGACAATGTATGTGACCAGTCCTTCCTGAATGGCTATATTTTCATCATGTTCCACGAAAGCGGCTTCCGCGTCCATCATCCAGAATTCGGTAAGATGTCTGCGGGTTTTGCTTTTTTCGGCGCGGAAAACGGGTCCGAAATCAAAACATCTCCCCACTCCGAAAATGGCCGCTTCAATGTACAATTGTCCGGACTGGCTTAAATAAGCCTTTCCCTCTTCAAAATAATCCACTTCAAAAAGTTCGGTGGTGCCTTCGCAGGCGCTGGGGGTGAAAATGGGCGCATCAATTTTAATGAATCCCTCTTTGTTCAGATATTCGTAGGTGGCGTTAATGATGGTGTTTCGCACTTTCTGAATAGCCACCTGTCGGTTGGAGCGGAGCCATAAATGGCGGTTGTCCAAAAGGAAATCGGGGCCGTGCTCCTTTTTGCCGATGGGGTATTCCTCTTCGCACAAATGTACGATTTCCAGTCCTGTGACATGTAATTCGTAAACATCCTCGTGTTTGGGGTGTTTGGAAACTTTACCGGTGACTTTTAGGGATGATTCCATGGTTAATTTTTCCGCGGTGGCCAGTACTTCCGGGCTTACCGCCGAGGCTTCCACCACTCCCTGAGTAAAGCCGCTGCCGTCGCGGAGCTGCAGAAAGTAAATTTTCCCGCTGCCGCGTTTGTTGAACATCCAGCCCTGAATGGTTACTTCCTTGTCCACGTGGTCTTTGAATTTGGAAATTGTGGTGATCATGTAGAATTTAGTAATTGGGTCGGGGAAAGGATAAAGAAAGAGTCTTTTATTATCAAGATGTTTGACTTTTTTACAAAAATGATGTTTAGTAGTCCGCCTTGTTTATTAATCAGTCCTATTATGTTGGAAAATAAAGATTTACCCGAGCAACAGGAGCATAATTTTACCACGGAAGGCAGGAAAATTGTGGATAAATTAGAGGCCTATGTCAGACCCATTGTGGATACTGCGGGGCCGATATTGGATAAGGCGCGGCCGGTATGGGACAGGCTTTCTTCTACCAATAAACGAATTATCGCGATTCTGGGTATTGCGGCTGCAGCCGGAACCGGATCTTTTATATGTGCGAATGGAGGTGAATCGGATGATAAGAGATCCGTTGTAACGGCTCCGGGCAGTGTTGATGGGACCGGTGATACGGATATCCGATCCAATCCCGATTCGGATATGCGAAAGATTCCCCCTGAATATAACGAGCCTGAAGAGGTGCTGGCCGAGGGTGCGCTGAAAACTTATAAATTTGATAACGCGGAGGTGACGGCATCATGGTACTGGCTTTTAACCACGGCCCGCGCCGAGGGGTGGAAAGGCGGAATCAGTACTAAAAAGAAGGGTCTTAGGACCTATAAGGAGCAAAAATTTCTTTGGGATGAATATCAAGCGGGAAGAGGTGATGCGGCTTTCAATCCGGACGGACCTAACGCGCATAAGGCAAGGCATTTGCTTACCAGTGTGGTAAGAGATGGAAATGACTGGAATATTGCCATTGATACAGAAACCGAGCACGTTCTTGAGTTAATAAATATCGCCAAAAAACATGGTGTTATTTTGCATCGGCCGCACATGCGGAAGAAAAAGAACGGCCAGTGGACTGAAACATGGCATGTAGAGTCCAAAACACCGTTTTCGCCTCCGGCGGATTTTAAGATATCCGATCATGCAAATATTCACTGTCTTGATAAGAAAGGAAATTTGCTTACGAATAAGTGTTCCAGGATTGTGTTAAAGTCTGCAGAAGAAGTGCCAGAAGGCGACGGTATGGATGAAGTTGCGGTGGAAGCCGGAGCTATGGAGCATCCTAAATTTGATGTTGTCGCCGAGGCCGCAAGGGCCAGGAGTCTTTTAAAGGATATTGAGACATACAATCATGTGGATAGAAAAGAAAATCGAAATAAAGATGATGAAAGTTTTAATGTTCTTCTGGCTGTGAGAAGAAATGATTCTGAGAAGATTGAATATGTAACATCAAGGCCGGACGGCCGCGTGACCAAAGGGTTTAAGGTCACTCGAGGCAAGCGGAACGGAGTAAATACGGCTTATATGATTGAAGAGCCGAGAGGGTTTTTTACATTGGCGATTAAAAGGATTAAAAGTGTGGCGGGTACCAACAGGGAGATCGTTTATAGTCCTTATTCACCAAAACTGGATACACCGGAAGTGCGCAGAAGCGGCGCGGATTATTTGAATTCGTTGATTTATCGGGGCAAGGAGGCTTTGGATGTGAAAAAAGTTAAATCCGATGTCGATCGGGATGCGAGTGTCGCAAGTACCGTTCCGGACAGGCTGATTTTTACTTTGGCGCTGATAGAACATATGGATTATTTTGAATTGAAAAGGGGTAAATCAATGGAAGATCTTGCTAAAAGGACTCTGGCGATTATCGGGCTTAACGGCAGGAACGCCTATGATTATGTGCATTCCGACGCGGGCGCGAGGGGACTTTTTCAGCTTATGCCGGATACTTACAGACAGATTGACATGATGAATCCCGCCGCAAAATTGGAGGACGATCATGTTGCCGGTTCAATGGATCATATGAACGCGGTGCAAACGGCGATTGTTTTGACCGACCATAATATGGATCTGCTTGGCAATAATGACAAAAATCTGGCGGAAATAATGAAAGATGATTCGATGAATAGGGGGATGTTGTTGGCGGCGGTTTATAACGGTGGGAATACACGTCTTGTGCAAGCTTATAAAGAGCATGGAGACGACTGGATGCATTATCTGCCCGAAGAAACCAGAGGCTACGTGGAAAAATTTGTGGCGGTTATGAAACTGTTGGAAGAGAAAAAGTTGCCCTAAATCAGCCGGTTTTTTGAAATAGCGTAACGCTTCGGTATTGACTTTCGTTATAAAATAGGCTATAGATATAGAACCGAATTGATTTATGACAATTATGAAACCATATCTCGCATACATATGGGGGATTACCTCAAAGAAAAAAAAGGAGCTGGCTGCTCTGTTTTTTCTGATAACGGTTGATACTGTGGCGCGCCTTATTCAGCCTTATTTGTACATGGTGGTGGTGGATTTGCTGACTGATGGATTGGTGGGCGGCGAATTTACGCAACAGATGGTCAATTTATTACTGACGGTGATAGCGGTATGGTTTGGATTGGCTGTTATCAACAACCTGGTGGATGCCCAGCGACATTATCTGGGGTGGGCTATCTCAAGCGATGTGGCGCAGATTGTGCATCTTCAGGGATACAGGAAATTGCTGAAAATGGATTATAACAAGCATACCAAGAGGCATTCCAATCAATATACCCGCCTGGTGGATGATGCCGATACGGCCACATGGGAACTTTCCAACTGGTGGTTGAACCGGATTATTCCTTCGGTGCTGGGTTTTGCAGGGATGCTTGTGATTGCTTTCAGCGTCAGCTGGCAGATGACTTTGATCTCACTTTCGGTGGTGCCTCCGGGGTTGTTTGTGATTATTTTCATGATGAAGAAATATGAGGATGAGCAGCACAGGGTGAATAAGCTCTGGAACAAGAAATCCGAACATTTAAGCGATCAGGTGGCAAATATCATCACTTATAAGCTGAATCAGGACGAGAGTCGGTTTATGAAAGTGCAGAAAGGTTATGCCGACAGGGCGACAATCGCGCAGTTGAATATCAATAAAAAATGGAGGACGACAATGTTTTTGAATCCGGATGTGATAGCGCGGTTTCTGGTGATGGGAGTGGGTGTCTGGTTCGTTAAAGAGGGGATGATCACCTTGGGTACGCTGTTTATGTTTATGGGGTTGTTGAATGAAATTCTGGTGCCGCTGAATCTACTTGGCGATATTCTTCCTCAGTACAACAGGAGGGCGCGGCATGTGGAAAGGCAAATCAACCTTATGCAGGATGAGGATGATGTAAAAAATCCGCGAAGAAGTTTGAAACTTAAAACAATCGAGGGAAAAATCGAGCTTAAAAACGTTTCGTATGTTTATCCCGGTAATGCAAACGGGGAAGCCACAATCAAGAATATGTCGTTGACGATTGAACCCGGTCAACAGGTGGCGATGGTTGGTCATTCCGGCTGTGGGAAAACAACGCTGGTTTCGCTAATCACCCGTCTGGCCGATCCCACGGAGGGAAGCATACTGGTGGATGGAGTTGATATCCGCAAATTTAAGCAGGATGACTACAGAAGATTTATCGGAACGGTTTTGCAGGAACATTCTTTGTACAATGAAACGGTCGCGGAGAATATTGCTTACGGTCGGCCCGAAGCTTCCAGAAGGGCGATTGTCGCGGCGGCGAAAATGGCGCAGGCCCATGAATTTATCAGCAGACTTCCGGAAAAGTATGACACCCGCATCGGTGAAAGAGGAGTACGGCTATCCGGTGGGGAAAAACAGCGGCTGGCGATTGCCCGTGCGATATTAAAGAATCCGCGGATAGTGGTTCTGGATGAGCCGACGAGCGCGCTGGACAGTATCACCGAAGCCAAAGTGCAGAAGGGTTTGATGAGGCTGATTGAGGGCAGGACGTCCATTACGGTCGCCCACCGCCTTTCCACCGTAAGAAACGCGGATAAGATTCTGGTGATCGAAAGAGGTCGGCTGGTGGCTCACGGCACGCATTTGGAACTGGTGAAAAATTGCGCCCAATACCGGGATATGGTTGATTTGCAGACCGGCGGGTTTCTGGCGGAGTGATGATAGTTTTTGAAAATGAGGGATTCTGTGTAATACTGCTGTTAGCTGACAGGTTATATATAAATCAATTTACTATTTTATTTGTTAACACTTTTTCATATGAAAAAAATTGTTTCCATGCTGGCGATGCTGGCAATGTTTATTATCCCCATGGGGGCTCAGGCGTGGACGTTTATTCCGATTAATACCATTATCAAGGTGGTGACGCCGGTGCAGACTCCCACGGTTATTAAAACACCCTCCATGGTGATTAATTCAACAGAGCCTGGTACCCTGGAATATCCGGATGAATGTGTCGGCGACAAGACAAGCATCAGCGCCGATCAGGATACAACGATCACTTTTGACCAGTTGGCTGTAGGTGTTTATGACAGTTGTAGAATCATTCTTCATTATACCGAATGGAATGGGTATGTAATTTTGAAGACATCGACTTTGTATGTACCGGATTTTGAAGTCATTAATTTTGTGATACCACCTCTTGATTTTACGGATCCGGTTTTGACCGAAGAGACCAAAGTGCCGACTCCCAGTTTTGATTCCACTCCCGACTATACGTTTAACTCAACCGAGGCGGGGGATATTACTGTCGGAGGTGCATGTTCCAGTACCAAGACCGATGCTATTGCGGGACCCAACCCCATTGCATTCAACTCTTTGACTCCCGGAACATACAGTAACTGTACTATCACCGTTACCGATAACGCAGGGAATGCGAGTAGTCCTTTGGCGGTGAACACCTTTACGATTCAGACTTTTGTTGTTATTCCCGGTGACACCACTGCGCCCTCTCTGGATATGATTTCACCGGTGGCGACGCCAACAACCGATACCACTCCAAATCTGACTTTTTGGTCTTCGGAAGCGGGTACAATCACTTATACCGGAAGTTGCGCCAGTGATGATGTGACAGCAGACTCGGGGAATAACACAATCACATTAAAAAATCTTGCCACGGGGACTTACAACAACTGTTATCTGCGGGTGACGGATTTGTCCGCCAATGGCAATGTCAGTGCATGGCTTAGTATTCCGTCTTTTACGATTACGACATCCTCCGTTAATCCGCCCGTTGATCCCGCCGATTATTGCGCGGGGTTTGTTGATGTAAGCAAGACCGACAGCGACTGTGACGCGATTACCTATGTTAAGAGCATTGGAGCAATGACGGGAAATCCGAACGGTACTTTTGAACCGTCCGCCAATTTGCAGAGAGATCAGGTGGCCAAAATTTCTCTGGAGACACATGATCTTTTCAACAGTGCCCAAAATTACTGTAGTGGAAATCCTTTCCCGGATGTTACAACCAATGCGTGGTCTTATCAGTATATTTGCCGCGGTGTGGAATTGGGAATGATTACGGGTTACGCATCGGGCGCGGATGCAGGTTATTACAGGCCGGCCCGTTCGGTAAACCGTGTGGAGTTTTTGGCTTTGATTCTGCGCAATCTGAACGAAACCATGCCAAGCATCAACAGTTCTTCTTATAATGATGTAGAGAGTGGGCAATGGTACAGCGGATACGCGAAATATTCATACGACAACAGTCTGTTTACGGGTGCTTCTCTTAATCCGGACAGATTTGTGACAAGGCGCGAAGTGGCCAGGGTAATTAACCAACTGCACGATCTGAATAAGATTTAGTCGGTTTGTACGCCCAGTTCGCGAAGCATTTCTTTTAATTGAAACAGAGGGAGACCTATCACGTTGTGGTAGTCTCCCTCTATTGTTTGTACGTATTTGCCGCTTTCGCCTTCAATGGTGAGCGCGCCGGCGACGTTTAACACGTCGTCTTTTTTGATGATTTGGCGGATGATCGCGGGGGTGAGTCTGGCGAAGGTGAGTTTTGTTGAGGTGTGGGAGATGAGTTCGCGGTCTATTTTGCCTTTGTTGTCGGTTTTGATTACGGCCAGTCCGGTGTGGACGAATACGGTGTTTTCGCTCATTTGCGCGATCATTTGTTCTGCCTCTTTGCGGGTGCGGGGTTTGCCCATGATATGGTTGTCTATGGTGCCGAAAGTGTCCGCTCCGATGATGATGCTTTTTGGGAATTTATGAGCGACGTGTTTTGCTTTTTCGGATGCCAGAAATGTCGCGAGTAATTTTGGGTCCTTAAATTTTCTCATATCTTCTTCGTAATTGCCCGTATGGATTTCAAAAGGTATGCCAAGTTCTTTGAGCAGTTTTTTTCTGGCGGGCGACCCGGAGGCAAGGATGATGCGGGGAGGAGTAGGAGTGCTCATGTTGACGGATTAGCGAACCAGTACCAGGCTGACGGCCATAACCGCCATGCCGGCCAACAGTCCGTAAATGGAAAGATGGTGTTCTCCGTATTCGCGGGCGGTGGGTAACAGCTGGTCAAGAGATATAAATACCATAATACCGGCTATCGCTCCCAGCAATATGCCGATGGCTATTCCGTTGAATATGAAAACAAAAAGAATCAGACCCACCAGCGCGCCGAGTGTTTCGGCCAATCCGGATAGAAATGAATAAAGGAAAGCTTTTTTGCGGCTGCCGGTGGCGTAGAAAATGGGGATTGAAACGGCGATTCCTTCGGGGATGTTGTGTATTGCTATTGCTATGGCGATGGCGATTCCCAGGCGGGGGTCGGTTAAGGCTGTTGCAAAAGTGGCCAGACCTTCGGGAAAATTATGTACCGCAATTGCGATTGCCGTTAAAACTCCCACTCGTAATAGTTTTCTCTTTTTTTTTGCTTCTTCTTTGTCGTACATTTCCTCCACTTTGTGAATTTCATGCGGGTTTTCAAACGACGGAATGAATTTGTCTATTATCGCGATCAGTAAAATCCCTCCAAAAAACGCGGCGATGGTTATCCACATGCCGTTTTTTTCGCCCAATTGTTCCATAAGTCTTTCCTGGGAGTCGCATAAAAGTTCCATGAAAGAGATGAAAATCATCACTCCCGCGGAAAAACCCAGTGCAACGGAAAGGAATTTGGTATTGGTTCGTTTGGTGAAAAATGCCAAAGCACTGCCGATGCCTGTTGCCAGACCGGCAAGCAGTGTAAGCGAAAACGCAAATAAAATTGTTGTTGTGTCCGGCACTTTTTTAGATTCGGCTTAAGATTTTTTCGGCGAGGACTTTTTCAATCTGCAGGTGGACGTCTGTGTCGGCATTGCCAAACCCCAGACCGACCGTGACTGTGAAAAATGACTGTTTGTCGGGGGATAATACATTCAGCCCGGCTCCGGGGGTTAGTCCGGTTCCGCCAAAGTACGCTTCACTGCCAAGTCCGTTTACCGGCGTTGCGCTCTCGGCAAATTCCTTTGTTCCGGCGAAAAGTGTTTCCGCGGTTTGGCCGGCGGTTATCATTTCGGGGTTCATCTCGGACTGGCCGGTAAAGGACAGTTGGGCGAAAATCATGTTGTCGGGATCCAGATCGTAAAAACAGATTTTCTGGCCGACGACGTTAGCCACCGTGTCATGGGTTGTGATTGTGGCTGTTTTGCCGGGAAAGTGTGCGGCAAGATCTTCCGCTGTCATGAGTTCGCAGGGGTCGTATGATATTTGGTTTTCAGCAGTGGAAACCGGATCTTCTTTCGCGGGTTCAGTCGTGTTTTCCCCTACCTTTCCGATGTAATACTGTTCCAGAGCCGCGTTTGCTTGTTCCGAGTGTGTGTGTGAGGGACCCGTTCCCATGGGGCGGTTTTCATAGAGAATAGTGGCGTCAATACCGCATCCCTCCAGGATGGTTTCCTCTCCCGGATGTTTGGCGATGTATTCGGTTACGTCGTATACTTTGCCGTCAAGAATCATCCAGCAGTCTTCAAATGTGGAACGGGCGGCGACCTCTTCTTCTGTGATATATTTGACCATTTTGCCGTTGGTCTGGACCGGAGGTTTTGGAGTAACCGTTGGTTGCTGGCAGGCGGAAAAAAGTGTGAATACAAGAATCAGTGCCAATAAAAAGGATGTTTTTTTTATCATGGGAAAAAATTTTGCTTTTAAGAAAATTGACACTTTAAAAGTATGCCTTTTTTTGAGATAACTGGCAAATTACAGAGAGGAGTTTAGCGGGAAGACGGTTCTGCGAGAGGAAGTGTGAATACCGCGGTGGCTCCCTGGTGTCCGGCCGGTCCTCCAAGCAGGTCGGGGATTTCGGAGTTATCATAGAGTTTTAGATCTCCGTTGATTGACAGGGCTCTGATTTTGGAATAATAAAGACCGACACCGTGGCCATCCGTGGTTTTTGTGGAAAACCCTTTGTGGAATATTTTTTTGCGAATTTCTTCCGGTACGCCGGTGCCATTGTCTTCCATGATTATGTGCGCGTGAAATTTATCCGTTTTAACCGAGACGATAATGCGCGGGTTGATAGGAGCCGCCTCTTCCAGCGATCTGCGGGCGTTTACAAACATGTTTTCCAGAATGCGGTGAATGTCATCTATGTCTCCGTTTACCATTAAGTCCGGTGGAGCATCTATTTCAAATTGTATGTTTGAATAAAGATTTTGTCGTGGCTCAATCTGGCAATGCAGGATCTCGGTGATGTTTACCGGTGAGAATTGAATTTCCGCTGTTTCCTGGCGGGTTATCGGGAGGGGCGCGGGAATTGTTTGTTTGCCAAAAGCGGCTAGAATGTCGCTGAGTTGTATTGCCGATTTTTTGATTATTTCCAGTATGTCGGCGGGATTTTGTTGCTGTTCGACTTTAAATTTCACGATTTCAGCTCCTCCCAAAATTGCCGTTATGAATTGATTGGCATCGTGAATCAAGGATCTTATTACATCAGGATTAACCGGTACGCAGACGGGTGGCAGGGATGACAGGCTGTGAGTTCCAAGAGATTCTGAATTGTCGCTTGAGGGTACGATTCCCGATTCATGAGAAGAAGCATCTGATGTCTCCTGTTCTTTGCCTTCCGGTTTTGGTTCTTTGCAGAGAGTCATGGGCAAAGTTTTAAAATGGGGAGTGATTTTATTATGATTTATCTGTGTTTGTCAAATGTAATGACGCTTCGTGCGGGGTGGGGCTCGCTTTGATTGTGGCACATTTCCCGAGCATGATATGGAGCTCGCTCCGTTCGCGGTTTTGCTCGCCTTAGCTCGCGAGCGCACTCCGCTTCGCTTCGTGCGTGGCGGAGAGAGTGGGATTCGAACCCACGAAGGAGTTGCCTCCTTACCGCTTTTCGAGAGCGGCGCCTTCAACCACTCGGCCATCTCTCCGCGATTTGCGGAAGTTGTATGAATTACTACCTGACTTTGGCAATAGCACTCATAAAGGGAATGTATTCTTCAGCATTATAAATAAATCCGGAATGTATCAAAGCAAAAAGTTCGTTTTTCTTCAATTGCCTTTTTAACCTTTTTTAAAGGATTTGGAACAACATTATCTTCCATGCGTTTTTAAAGATGAAATTTCCCGCGGGGTGAGGGGTCTCCATTTCCCGCGTGATAGTTCCCCCAGTTCAATTCCCGCGAACTTCACTCTTTTAAGGATTTTGACTTTGAGTCCGAGCGCCTCGCACATGCGGCGAATCTGCCGGTTTAAGCCCTGAATGATGGTTATTTTAAACTGTCGGGGGGAGATTTTTTCCACTTTTGCCGGAAGGGTTTTTTGGTTGTCTATTTTCAGTCCGCCGGCCAGGCGATTGAGAGTTTCGGCGGTGACGGGTTTGTCCACGGTGACCAGATATTCCTTTTCTATGCGGTGTTTGGATTTGAGCAGTCTGTTGACGATTTCGCCGTCGTTGGTAAGCAGAAGCAGTCCGGATGTTTCCACGTCCAATCTGCCCACGGGAAAAATGCGTTCTTTGAGATCCACATAGTCCATAACGGTGTTGTCCGATTTCTTGTCGGTGGTGGTGATGGCTCCAAAGGGTTTGTGGAGGGCGATGTAGATTTTGGTTGTCTGCGGGATAACGGGCTTTCCGTTTGCCGTGATTTTATCTTCCGCAGATACTTTGTCTCCAAGTACGGCTGTGCGCCCGTTGATTTTCACTTTTTTCTGTTGAATCAGTTTATCGGCTTCGCGCCTGGAGCAAACGCCCGAGTCGGCCAAAAATTTATTTATTCTGATTGCGGAAGGATTTTGTATTTGCATGGGTCTAATCTATTCAATGGATTAGATTTTCGCAAGGGGACTTGTGTTTTCCGTTTCATTAGGAAGAACCCGGCAGAGAAATCGTGAGTCTCGATGCCGGGTTCATAAAGGTGATGCCGTGCCGGTGCCCCCGTTGCGTTTGCTTCGGGGAACCGGGACGTGCGCGTACAAGGTTGGGGGAAGGGGTTTAGATTGTCGGTTGAAAGCCGATGATCTTGTGGTTGAAGATGTGAAACTTCCTATCGGGAGAGGTTTCCGTGTTGGTGAGGATGATGCTCTTTCGCTTGCCCTGTTCCAGGGCTCTGCCGCTCATCATCCGTGTGAACTTGCCGGGGGCGTCGCTGACGAGCATGGGCGCGCCGATGGTGCGCAGGTTGTGGTCAAATCGAATCGCGAAAATCTTGTCCGGAGTCCGGTAGATGATCATGTTGTCTTCCGAGTCAATGATCATGCCGGTGATGCGCTGACCTTTGGTGGTATCCAGGAACGTTCCTCCGATGACGATCCCGCTGTCGGTTCCGAGGATCGGAATGACTTCGTTGTCGCGGGGGATTGTTAGCAATGTGTTGGCTCCGGTTTCAACCTTCGCCATTTCCGGCTTGATACCGCGCGCGATGTCGGAATGGGATATGAACCCGGAATAGACGCATCCCATGTCGGTGAGGAGGTGAATGATGTACTTGAGATAGGTCGGTGAGTACACCATCTGAATGTCGGTTGCCGCGTCGTCGGCGTTCATTCCTGTAAGCATTGCCGGGTCCAGAACCAACGTGTCGTTGTTGTGGTTCAGGTACCCCACCAACCTGCCGGTGTCCGGCGTGTTGGCCTGAAAGCGGATGTGCCCGTCTTTGGGCAGTTGAACTTTCTGTGGGTTAATAGCCGCCGTAATTCCCGCCGGGATTGAGTGGTTGAGGGGGCCGTTGGCGAGTATGAATGAATTCATCCCGCCTGCTTCTCCCTTGATGAAGATAAACTTCCCCATGAAGACGTGGTCGCCGGGGAGTTTTGCAATGTCGGGCGAGTCAAACTTGAATTCCGTGTGACACGCCGAACCGTAGAATCCCTTCTCCGGCTCCACGCAGATTTCCGCTACAGAGCGGAAAAATTGCATGGGGTTGTCGGTGATTTTTCCGAGCATGCCGATGACCGTATCCTGATTATTGGTATCCATCTTGTTTTCCTTCTTTGTTCCTTGTTGAGAATGATCCTGTGTGCGAAAAAACACACGAGCGGGATTCTATGTTTTTGCTTTGGTCAGGTCAAATTGATGTTTGCAAATTCTGTTGAAACGGAAAAAAACTGTTGGATTTTATTTTTGCAGGTGTGTGCGGATGTATTTTTTTACATCAAATTTTGATTTGCAGCCGCCAAAACTCATGAATCGGATTTTGCCAAAGATTTCGCGTTCGCCCCAGGCGCGGTCGTGCACGCCGCCGATTGACCAGGCGATGCCGGTAAAACCGTTGGGGTCGCGGCCGTCCAGTTCGTATCTGTCGTTTAAATAAATGGCTGTTTTTTGGGCTTCTTCGGGTGAGCGGGTCCATTCCAGAATCTTTTTAGCCCAGTACATGCGCATGTAGCCGTGCATTTTTCCATCGTTTACCATCTGCATTTGCGCGGCGTTCCAAAGATCGTCGTGGGTTTTTGCGGTTTCCAGTTCGCGCCGGCCGTAGATGTATTCGCGCGGGTCGTCGCGGTGTTCGTTTATGGTTTTTTTCGCCCAGTCGGGAAAGCCGGCGGGGTTGTCGTAATCGGAATTATAAAAACAGAAGTTGTCAGAAAGTTCCCTGCGAATAATCAGCTCCTCCAAAAAAGATTCCTGCGCGGCGATGTGTGCGTCGTATTTTTGGGTTTCCAGTGCGACTCTTTGCGCGGAAATATGTCCGTAGTGCAGGTGCGGCGAAAGGTTGGATGAACCGTCTTTGTTCGGATCGTTGCGGTCGCTATCGTAGTTTGTCAGCCGGTTTTCCAGAAAGTCGCGGAGAGTTTTTTGCGCGGACGCGGCTCCCGGTTTTAACCATGTGACAGGCTTTACCAGCGGATTAGGCGCGTTTTTGCCGGAAGTAAGGGTTTTGATTATTTCGGGCCAATCGTTTTTATGGGCGATTATTTTCCCGGCTGTTTTTTGTAATTCGGCGGGGTGTTTTTTTAGGGGTGGAAACTCCTCCATGAAATCGGGCAATAGTCTGTGGATTTTTGGACGGATGGTGTACGCGCCAAACTCTCTTTTGGGTGATGCAATCCAACAGGGGACAATGTTATGCGCGTCCACTTGCCGGAAAGCAACTTTGAGCTTTTTTTTGATTTGGGTGATCCACTTTTGGCAGATTTTCAGGGGACAGAAATCGGTGACAATCACTCCCGCTTTTAAATCGGTAAAAATTTTTAATAGATTTTCCGGTTGGTTATCCTGATAGGAGATAATCAAAGGGATGTTTTTTTTGTTGAGATTATTTTCCAGTTCTTTAAGTCCTTCCGTTTTAAAATTAAATTGGCGGAGGCCTCCTCCCATAAAATCGGCGACCAGATTGAATACCACAATCAATGCCTGTTTGTGTTCCAGTGCCAAATCCTGCGCGTGCAGAAGCGCCCAGTTGTCATCGGCGCGCATGTCGCGGTTCATCCAGTAAATCACCGGGCCTTTTTGAATCGGCAGGTTGTTTAAGTTTTGGATTCTTTGCGGGTTTACGCGCATATCGCGTTTTAATAATGTTTGGCTTTTCTAACCGCTCTTGTTTCTTTGATGATGTTTTTGAGTTTCATGGTGATGTTTTTCATCTCCAGATTGGAAAGTGATTTTAGTCCTTTCTTGCGGGCTTTTTCCAGATACAGGGCGCTCATGATCAGGCCGATGTGGCTGTATGCCTGAGGGTAATTGCCCAGCGCCCCCCCGGTTTTTGGATCAACCTCTTCGGGCAGGAGGCCTGTGGGGCTCGCGTAGTCAAGCATTTTTAAGAGCAGGGTGCGGGCTTCGTCAATGCGTCCGCTGTAGGCAAGTACGTCTATCAGCCAGAAAGAGCAAAGCAGAAAAGCTCCTTCGTCGCAATGCAGGCCGTCTTCGGTTTCCTCGGATTTGTAGCGGTAAACAAGGCCTTCTTTGGTGGTCAGGTTTTTAACAATCGCGTCTACGGTTCCCTGCACGCGAATGTCGTTGAATGGCAGAAGTTTCATGATTGGTATAAGCAGAGCGCCGGCGTCCAGAACGTCGGAGTCGTAGGATTGTACAAAGCTGTTCAGTTTGCTGTTGAATCCCCGGGAGAGAATGGAGGATTTGATTTCTTCGCGAACTTTCTCCCATTTTTCGCGCGGGCAGGTTTTTTCTTGTTTTTCGGCGATTTTAAGTCCGCGATCCAGCGCCACCCAGCACATCAGTTTGGAATGAATAAAGTGTTTGTATCCGCCGCGAACCTCCCAAATACCGGCGTCGGGCTCTTTCCAGACTTCGCAGACGTGATTGACCAGCCGGGTTAAGAGCTGCCATTCCTCGTCGGCCAAATCCATACCAAAGCGGCTGGTTTCATAAAAAACATTTACAAGTTCTCCGTAAATATCCAGTTGTTTCTGTTTGGCGGCGCCGTTGCCGATGCGTACGGGTTTGGAATTTTTGTAGCCGGAAAGATGATCCAGAATTTCCTCTTTGAGGTCGGTTTCGCCGTTCAGGCCGTACATAATTTGTAAATCTGCCGGGTCTTTGAACTTGGAGCAGGTTTTTATGAACCATTCCAGATTTTTGCGCGCTTCGTTAACATAGCCCAGTTTATATAGGGCACGGACGGTAAAGGAGGCGTCGCGGATCCAGTTAAAGCGGTAGTCCCAATTGCGGTCGCCGCCAATGTGTTCTGGCAGGGATGTTGTGGGGGCGGCGCAAATGGCTCCGGTCATGTCCTGAATAAGCAGTTTAAGTACAAGTCCGGAGCGGATGATGATTTCTTTCCAGGGACTTTTAAACAGCCCCGTTTCTATCTGATAAACATCGGAGTCGTTGACCCAGCTGTTCCAGAAGGCGTGTGTGGTTTTAAAGGCATTTTCGCAGTGGGTGTCGGTTAATGGACGGTCGTCGTTATAGGAAAGGGCGAACCAGAGCGTTTCTCTTTGTTTAAGGGTGAACGTTCCGGTGGCTGTGTTGTTGTTAATCGTCAGCGGTACCGGAGATGAAAGGTGGAGATGTTCTTTGTGATTTTTGGCTGTAATTCCTTTTTCGGTTTTTTCCAGTGCGGTTTCTGTGCGCGCGTAGTTGAATCTGGGGCTGAAGCGGGTTTCAATTTCCACGGTGCCGCGGGTGCATTTTACCTGTCGTATCAGAGTGGGAAATGTGTTTTCGTAAGGTCGTCCCACATGTTTTACAGGCATAAAGTCGGTAATTGTGATGTAGCCGGAAGCGGTGCGGAATTTTGTTTCCAGAATATTGGTGTTTTGCAGATATTGCTGGGATGAAACGTATTTATGAGTGGGACTGATGGAAAAACAGCCTCCTTTGTTTTTATCAAGTATCGCGGCAAAAACGCTTGGTGAATTTAGGTGTGGTAGGCAGTACCAGTCAATTGATCCGTCTTTGCCAACGAGCGCGCAGGTCAATAAATCGCCGATAAGGCTGTAATCGCTGATTTTTTTGTAGTCCTTATCCATGGTAATGCCAAGATAGTTTATTGGCGGTGAAATTTCAAATTGTCGGATTTATAGGCAAATCATTACTGAATTGTTGCATTATTAATTAAAATGTGTCATAATTATACGATTAGTGCCGATTAATTTTATATAAATCCTTTTTATTTATTAATAAAAAATACTATGCAAGATGTTCCAAAACTTATGGCTGACGGTAAAAAAAGCCCCGAATATACAAGGCTTGTGCTGGCTTTTTTAGCCGGAGTCGCTGTTACTGTTCTTATCATGTCACTTACGGCAGGTTCTTTGCTTCAGGGGGCGCTTATTCCAATGCGCGGGACTTTTTCAACCACGACAACAGTCACCAAAACCTCAACATCCGCTCCTACCATAACAACGGTGGACAAACCGTCCACTATAGATACATATACGACAACCGCTGACAAAACGTCTACGACGGATGGGGCAAGCAATGATATTCCTTCCACTGAACAGGATGATGGAATAGAAGACATTACAAGTAGTACAAGACCTTAATTTATCAAAACCTTTTTACCCATTAACAAAAAAATATGTCAAAAGGTACAAAACTTACGGCTGACGGTAAAAAAAGCCCCGAATATACAAGACTTGCTCTGGCCTTTCTTGGTGGAGTCGCTCTTACTGTGCTGATTATGTCTCTAACGGCGGGATCGCTAATGCAGGGTTATCTGAATTTCAGAGATGTTACGATGACAAAATCGGCCAAGGTATTAACCACAAAGGATACAACCGGTGCGAAGGTTATGCCTGCAAAAGATTCTACCGGCAAAAGATTTGCCGATGCCTTTGAAAAAAGAGTGGTGAAGGTAAAAGATATGCAGAATCTGGAAACCAATGAATTGGAATACACCCTTATGGACGGACAGGTTGTTGATGGCACATATGTGGATGTATACGTAACCGATGCCGGTGCAACATATTTGGCAAAGGATGTTTCAACGGTGGAGGTGGCCGAATTGGTATCTTTGGATTCTACAACACAGGAGGCTGTGGCAACATTCACGGATGTTACATATAAGACTCTGGAAGGAACGACATTTACATCCAGTGATCTAAAATATATGACTTTGAAGGACAGTTCGACCGTTTATGATATGGAGGTGGCAACTTTGTCCATTAAAGACAGTCCGACAGCCACCGCGGTTTACACGATAAATCTTACGGATTCCGCTCCCACTATTGCTTACTAATTGAAAACTGGCGGAGAGAGAGGGAGTCGAACCCTCGAACGCCTTTCGACGTTACACGCTTTCCAAGCGTGCGCACTAGGCCACTATGCGATCTCTCCTTGTTTGATAGGTTGCCCGCTCCGGCTCACTCGCGCCTTGGGGCCCACGAGACCCAAGGCTTCGTTCGCCTCCGCGCTCGCGCCGTGCGCTCGCGGTGGGTTGCCCGCTCTGCGCTCGTCCGCTGCGGTACAGATGTTACTTGATTATACCGTCGGTCGGCAAATCAAAAATTATCGGGTTCAAAAAATCCCTCCTGCACGGAGGGATTTTTGTTTTATTACAATCAACAAAAAGCGATTAATCTCTTGCTTTTTTGACCAGTTTTTTCAGTTCGGCGCCGAACTTTGCGGGATTCTTCATTAAAGTTCTTTGGGCGCTGGTGCTGATCCTGATCTTGATTTTTTTGCCCGATACCGGGTCTACAATGGTTTTCTTGTTTACGTTGGGCATAAACCTGCGTCTGGTAGCGCGCAGCGAGTGGCTGCGTTTGTTTCCGGTGGCCGGTCTTTTACCCGAGAGTTGACAGACTTTAGACATAGTCAATATATTAAGCCATAGCAGTCTATCATGCTTTTTTCATTTTTCAAGCTTAAAATATGGAATTTCTCTACCTTATCGCATCTCTGGTTATTGTTATTACAATTCATGAATTTTCGCACGCTTGGACGGCTTTTAAATTGGGTGATCCCACTGCCAAATTTGAAGGAAGGGTGAGTTTGAATCCTTTAAGGCATCTGGATCCTATTGGCACCCTGATGATGTTTTTGGTGCATATTGGCTGGGGCAAGCCGGTTCCGGTGAATCCGAAGTATTTTAAAAACAGGACCAGGGATGAAGCTTTAACGGCTTTGGCGGGGCCTTTGTCCAATCTGATACTGGCCGTGGTGATTGCCATTCCCCTTAAGTATTATGGGGACAGAATGTTTGATCAGGTTTTTGTGTTTTTGAATATTCTGATGGATATCAGCATTATTCTTTTTGCTTTTAATATGCTGCCTTTTCCGCCACTGGACGGGTCAAAGTTTCTTGGATGGTTCATTCCCCGCAAGTATAAGCCAAAATATGATTTGTACTTGCAGAACGGAACTGTTTATTTTTTGATTTTTCTGGTGACAGACAGGTTTTTGTTGCTTAAGATTTTTGGCTTCTCCTTCCTTTCCGAGTTTATCGGGGTGATTTTTACTTTTGTAAAAACGGCAATATTTTTAGGTACGTAAATGTGAATATCTTGAATTCGGGCGGGGAAAAGTGGTATCCTTGATAAGGTGTGTTTAAGGTTTTTCCGCTTGCTGATGGGGGAAAGCCTTGTTTTTTATATGGAAGGGGGGTAAGGTTGGGATGTCTCTGGTTTGTTCGTTAACAAATCACAAATACTCTCTCTTCGTTAGCTTTAAGGGAATTCAAGATGGTTGCGATCGTGGTCGCAACATGAGGATACCCACCTGGGCATTTGGGGGCCTAGTGTCTGTGGAGCTACGGCACGCCGGAGAACTAATTTAAAAAGAATCTTTTGAATCATTCAAAAGATTTTTTTTAAATTAGTTTTGGATCAGATCTATGGTGAAGATGGTGGAATAGGTGCCGGGCGTGGTGTTGGAGGGGATGTTAAGATAGAAGCTTAACGCTGTGCTGGCGCGCAGATAATGGCCGACAGACGCCGCCGAAATGATGGTGACGGGACCGGAGGCAAAGTTTTCACCGCTGGTCAGGTAGGTGGCCGGATAGGCGAGATCGCCGGTGGTTTTTAGCGGAGCGATGAGGTTTTGGCCCAGTGACCCTTCTGCATAGGTGATTTGTTCCGCGGAGGTTGTTCCGTTTAAATCCGGATCAAGGGTGTTTAAATTTGCCGAGCCGGGGGTTGTTGTTACCAAATAGAGATTGGTTAGATTTATTGTTTCGTAGCCGTTGGTCAAAGAGGAGGCCTGAATGGTAACGTTAAAACTGCCGGTGCCGCTTAAATCCCTTATTGTCAGGATGTCGTCACTACTGACGGTTGTGTTGTTGAAACTGCTTTGGGCGATTGATGTGGCGTATTTTGCGGGAAAATTGAAAGATGACGGAACATTTTCAAAGTAGGCGGGGGCGGGATTGATGCGCAGGCCCAGGCACATTTCGCCGACCGCGCTGATGGGCCCCGCTCCGTCGGTGTCATCGTTGTAGAGCATGGGGGCGCAGGGGGAGTTAAGGTCGTTGGTGATGACCGTGACAAAGTAGTCGGAGTCGGTGGAATTTTTGTATGGTCTTAATGTGTCCGGAGTGGTGGGGAAGTCCATTGAATATGTTTGTCCGGTCACATATAAATGGCCGGCCGCGTCCATATCGAGTCCCGCCGAATAATATTCGGTGCTGTCTATTCCTCCAAGGTATGTGCCGGCGGTTAACGAGCTTAAGTCGTTTGGAAATTTAAACAGGAATATATCTTCATAATCCTGGGGATTGCGCTGGTATGCATCGTTGGTGACGGGTAAATTGGGGGAAGATGTTGAGCCGGCCAGATAAATGTTGCCTGCCGGGTCCGCCGTAATGCGCGGGTAATAATCCATCTCACTGCCGCAGATTACGGCCACTTCGGCTTCGGTGAGGTTAAAATTTAAGTTTGCCACATAAATGTCATCGTCGCCGCAGCCGTTCAGCACCTGATTATTGGGGTTATCATCGTAATCGTAGCGGCGGTTGTTTCCGTCGGTGCGGAGTATGTCAAAAAAGCCGTAGGCGTTGGTGGTGTCGTTGGCGGTGATGATTCTGTATACGCCCGCTCCGGCGTTGTGGATGTGGATTGATCCCAGTCCGTAGGATGTGTTTGCACCTCCCAAAAAGGTGGATGCTTCCAGCGTTGTTAATTTTGAATTGAATCTTGCCAAAAATTTGTCGTTTGTGCCTCCTCCGAATGTCGGTTGGTAGGCGTTTACAGGGTCCGCGATTTCCAATCCGGCATCGGTTGCCCCGGTGATGAATATTTTATCATTGTCGGGGGTGGCGTCGGTTGAGTGGACTGTAATGTTTGGATTGTTCATGTCGGTCTGGATGAACGTTCCGGCATAATATGTATTGCTTAATTGGTCATTCAATCTTGAAATGAAAATTTCCGTGCCTGTTGTGCCCGCAGAGTGGTTATATACTTCGTCCGCTCCGGATGTCGGGGCGGAGGGAAAGGTGTTTCCTCCTCCGGTGTTGGCAGTTGTTCCGGTTATGTAAACGTAACCGTTTTTGACTTCCAGGTTGCCGGGTTTATCGGATTTGTCGCCTCCCAAATAGGTCGCGGAGGTGATTGAATCCAGCGATGGCGGAAGTTTCATTATGGCGGCGTCGTTGCTGCCGCCGATAGTCTGTTGATAGGAAGATGCTGTTGTGGGAATGTCGGTGGAGGTTGTCTGAAATGATAAATAAATGTTGCCCGCGCTGTCTGCGGTTACGGAGGAGTAAATGTCCTGGCCGTCACCACCCACAAGCGCGGCGGCGCTGATTTCACTTAGGTCAAGAGGCATCTTGACGATAAAAATATCATGAATACCTCTTTCCGATGCGACCGCTTCGGGGAGGAAAGAAGCCGGGAAGTCACCGGCGGTTTCTGTATATCCTGTAACGTAAACGTATTCCAGACTGTCCGCGGGATCCGTTGCGATTATCATTATGTTGTTGGCGGAGCCCATTTCCGCGGTAAATTCTTCGTTGTTTTCACCCCCGACGAATGTGGAATACAAAATAGGGTCAATTATAAGGTCGTAAGAGGAATCGTAACGACCAATGAAAAATCCGTATGAATTTTCGTCTATAATTTTGTAACCGATTTCCACTTCTTTACGGGTTGAACCGATTTGTTGAAAAGCGACGGGTTTGGAAAATTTTATGGTTTTGGAATGATCCGTATTGTCCCAGTCTATAAGCAGTTCACCAAGGTCGTTAAGGGAAAGAGACGAATGTCCGCGCAGTTCCAGTTTGATAGCAGTCGGGTCGGCGTTTGGTTTTACCGTGATTAATTTTTCTATGTTTCCTTGCGATTGTCGCAGGGTTGCGGTGATGCCACTATAAATTTCGCCGAGGCTGATGAATTTATAGCGGGTGAGGTTTTTTTGAGAATTGGTTTTTCCGGTAAGGTTGCTGAAGGGGATTATTTGGGTTTCCATTCCGGAGGGGTTTGTTGTCGCTCCGATAAAATTTTCCGTGATTGAATATTGTTTATTTTTGTTGCCGATTTTGTATGTCATTTCACCGTTATTGCCGACTTCAAAACGGCCGTTTTTTATTTTTCCGTAAAATAATGGTCCTGTGGTTTCGTGCTCCGGATTTAAAGTAAATAGAGATCCGAATGCCTGAGTTGTTTTCTTGATGTCTTTGAAATTGATGCGGGTTTGATTTTTGGAAAGATGCTCGGTGGAGTGTCCCAAAGCCGGGGAGAAATTAAGCAGAATAGCCGAAATTACCAGTATGGAACTTAATTTAAAAAAACGGATTGTATGTTTTTTGTTCATTATTACGTGGTGCTGTCGGTTAAGTCGTAGGTGAGAATCAGGGAGTAGTCGCCGGGCAGTTGGTCGTAATCAATTTTAAGGTCAAAGTTGGTGTAAAGCGACATTTCGCCCACGCGCCCCGCCGTTGAAGCCAGAGTGCCGACCATTAAATCCAAAGGGTATCCTCCAAACTGGGAAACCTGCAGACTTGTGTGCGGGGCGCTCTGAAATCCCCACCCCGTTGTGTAGGTTGCCGGAGTGGAAATGTCGTCGGTGGTTTCGTCCACATAAAGAGGGGGCGAAACGGTTTTGGAGCCCGTGAAGTCGGTGCTGTAGTTAATGCCGCCCGCTTTGTTCGGGTCGGTTTCGTCAATTGTGGTTATCAGAAAGAGATTGCTCAAAGGGATAACGTTGGTGCCGTCCGTGAAAGTCCCCTGGGTTGTAACCTGAACTATAAATCCTCCCGTGTCTCTTTCGTCCAGAACCGTCAACAGATCGTCGGTGCCGGGCGGGTCGGGTACGGTTGAGTTGCTGCAGATGTTTGCCGGTGATGCCAGCGATGATGTGTTGTTGCAATGATGTGAGGTCGTTCCCGTTGTGATGGTTCCGAAGTTGAATGATTCGGGAATGTTTGTGAATGTAAGCACGTAATTTGATATCTGTTGCGATCCGCAGAAAGATGATGAATTTGTTTCGGAGCAGATGCTGCCCACGGTGTCTTTAATGTATTGAGAGTGGATATCTGTGGTCGCTCCGGCGCCGGGTTGTCGCGCCCAGGCGATGACGGCGTCTCCGTTGCCCGCCGAGACCGCGGAGGGACTTGCGTCCGTGTAGTTTGATGTTTGGTCGGTTTCAACCGCTTCCCCGCCGGTGGTCCAAAGAACGCTGCCCGCGCTGTTCAAATGTTGGGCGCGGATATCGGTAAATGTTCCCTGATTGTCCACAAAAATGACAATGGCTCCGTTTGCACCGTTTGAAATGATTTTGTTATTGTTCTGGCTCTTGCTGTCGCCGGTGATGGAAAGGGCTTTACCGTTCAGTATCCATCGTGAAATCAGGTCTCCGTCCACGCGCTGGGCATAGATGTCGGTGTAGGAACCGGAACGCGGATCGTCCCAGCTGATGATTACTCCCGATGGTGTGCCAAGGTTGTCGCTTACAAGATGTGGGCTTGTCTGTGATCCGGTTGAATTGCAGATTGATTTTCCCGTGCCGGCAATATCCAGCGTGCCGGTACCGTCCACTCGTTGAAGATAAATATTATAATCGGAGCCGTTTTGTTCTTCAAAGGCAACATATGCTCCGCCGTTGCCGTCGGAAACCATGTCGTGATTGCCAATGTCGTAGGAAGCGGACTCAATTTCAGTCGGGGATGCCCAATCTTCCGTTGCGGTGTCAGGATCATATTTAACCGCGGTGATGATTTTTTTGATTCCGTCATCGGTTTCGTAACTTACAATTAAGCCGTTCGTTTCCGTCTGTATTATTTTTGCGTTGTAATCGTTGTCGCCGGTTGCCCCAAGAACAAGTGGCGGGTCAAAATCGCCGTCCAGCAAGCCGGTGGAAAGTACGTGTGTGAAATAAATGTCAAAATCCCCGCCGGAATCGTTTTCCCAAAGTACATATGCTCCGCCGGAACCATCGTCCAATAGAACGGGATTGATTGATTCGGTATCAAGTAAAATTCCGTTGGATGTCCAGACGGGGGCGCCGTCCGTATCCAGTTTTTGAATATATACTTCTTCCGGAGTGTTCCTGGAATCGCCCCAGGCGATTATTGTTCCACCCGAATCCGAAGCCGTTATTGCTATTGCTCCGGCGAAGGGTTGGTTACCGGTGGTGGCGGAGACCGGCACTCCGTTTGAAGCCCACTGAATCACCCCGAGTGAATTTATTTTTTGCGCGTAAATGTCGTAGTCGGTCTCGTTGCGCGCGTCCGCCCATGTAATAACAAAATTTCCGTCGGTTGTTCGGACGATTTGTTGTGAGTCCTGATTTACGGGATTGGAAGAAATGTCTCCCGGCGCGTTGGCGATGATTACCCCATCGGTGTAAGGAGAATTCCATTGGAGAGCGCCGGCTGCACCGGCTATCAATGCGTTGATTGATGACAATATTAAAATCGACAGCAAGGCCGCCGTGATTTTAAGAGTTTTTTTTGCTCCCGCTTTATCTCCCATCTGATATGCTTTTTTGTGTTTTTTTACCCTTATATTTTACCTTTTTTTGTATTTTTTGTACAGAATAAAAGTATAAAATTGTCTCTTAATAAAGGGCTATTTGTTGAAAATTTTTGTGTAGTGATGTTAAATTGACCGCAATTATCAATCAATAATATTGCATGGGTAAAAATACAGCCGAATCAAAAAGTAATGATGGTGCAGGTAAAGAAGCGATTGCACAGGGGAAAAGAATATCGGGGATCAGGGCTAAATACGATGCGGATATGATGGGGAAAATTCGCGAACAAATAGATGTTTTCCGAAGAGAAAAGTTTGCTTCGGGATTTCCTCAGGCGATAAATGTAGGTGAATCGGCCGGTAATGACGGTGGGGAATTTGAGACCGAAGCGGAAAAGGAAGCCAGAAGAGACGCGTTTGACTGCGAGTCTCCTCTTTTTAACGAGGAAAAAATGAAAGAGGTGATAACCAGAATTTGCGGTAAAATGTATTGGGATTTTCTGGAATCTGGTCATCCGTTGGCAAGATTCTGGGTGCAGTTAAGGAACGGTCTGGAGGTGATACCAAGGTCGGAATATGTTTATTATATCCAATCCATACTTGAGCGGGCGGTTGAAGATACGGCTGATTTGGGAAGCAGTAAAATGAAGGTGGAATTTATGAAAAAATACGGATTTGAAAGTGATTCGGAAGTGGAGGAATATTTGGTGACCATACTGGAAGAATCGGATGTTGAAAATGTTATTGGTGTCGAGTAGAGTGGGTTCATGTATTCCGCCGATTATTTAGAGACTTTGTTGTGGTTTTTTGCCGGGTTTTTTGTGTTTGTGGAGTTGCCGATTTTGCTGGCGGCTTTTTCCATGGCGCCGTGGCTGCCGACAAGGAAATCCGATTTGCCAAGGGTGAACGAATTGCTGAAATTGAAGAAAGGGGAGGTTTTTTATGATTTGGGGTGCGGGGACGGAAGGATTTGTCACTATGTGGCGGAGCGGAATCCGGAGGCTGATGTATGCGGTTTTGAGCTGGCGTATCCGTTGTTTTTATGGGCGCGTCTGATGCAGTTGTTTCGGCCGAAAAAAAATTTAAGGATTAAGCTTAAAAATGTTTTTAAACAGGATTTGTCGGGTGCCGATGTGATTTATTTTTTCGGTTTGCGGAAGACTTTGAATAAAAGGTTGAAGAAAAAATTTGAAAGGGAGCTTAAAAAGGGGACGCGTGTTTTTGTGTATGATGATGAAATTGAAGGATGGGAAAAGCTTGGTGTGAACCGGCCCACTCATGATGATGTACCGATTTACATTTATGCAAAGTCCTGAAATAAAATAACCTTCGATATACGAAGGTTATTAAGTCGAAATGATGTCCACTTATGCCCTTGTAAACCTTCTCCCTGAATGTTTCATCATTTGCATGCTCAGCAAAGATGAATATATATTTTTATAGGGGAGGTCGTGGGGGACAAAGTTTTCATCACGGGTATATAATACCTTTTGAATAAATTTTTCAAGTCCCAAGGATTTTTAGGCCGCTTTTTTCGCCTTTGGACTGATCCAGGACGTTTCTGCCGTCAAAAATCAGGAATCCTTTCATTACGGATTTGAGTTTTTTGAAGTCGGGGTTTATGAATTCGTGCCATTCGGTTAAAAGGACAAGTGCGTTGGAACTTTGGGCGGAGGCGTATTTGTCGGTGAAATATTTTATTTTTGCCGATGGACGGAAGTTTTTTTTTGCATTGGAATTGGCCGCGGGATCGTATAAATGCAGTGTATGACCGGCTTTATTTAGAGTTTTTATTATTTCCACCGCGGGGCTGTCGCGCAGGTCGTCGGTTTCGGGCTTGTAGGCCAAGCCCCAGATTGCTATTTTGCAGGGTTTTTCACCGTATGTTTTTTTTAGTTCGGCGGTGATTTTTCTGATTAAATTTTTCCGCCGGTTTGAATTGACGGCGGAAACTTGTTCCAAAATTCGAAAGGGAAGATGTGCATTTTTACCGATTGAAATCAGACTTTTTATGTCTTTGGAAAGACATCCTCCTCCGTAGCCAACTCCGGATTGCAGATACGTTGGTCCGATTCTGGAATCCAATCCGATGGCTTTGGAAACATCTTTGATGTTGATGCCGGTTTTTTGGCAATAGCCGGCAATTTCATTGATGAAAGAAATTTTGGTGGCGATGAAAGCGTTGGCGGCGTATTTGACCAGTTCGGCGGTTTTGATGTCCGTGAAAATTGTCGGAATTTTCCTTCGCATAAAGGGGGCGTATAAATCTTTCATGATTTGCGCGGAGCCTTTGTTTTCGGTTCCTATGATTATTCTTTCGGGTTCCATAAAATCTTTTACCGCCGTTCCCTGACGAAGGAATTCCGGGTTGGAGACTATATCAAAATCTTTTTGAGTGTGATTTTTAGTTATAGAAGAAATGATTTTTCGGCATTCCGCACCGGTGCCCACGGGGACGGTGGATTTGTTGACGAAGATTTTCGGTTCACTTAAGTTTTTCGCGAAGAGGAGCGCCACTTTATAAGTTTCCTTTAAATCGGGTAGGCCTTTTTTATTGAGTGGTGTTCCCACGCAGTTGAAAACAATGTCGCTTTTTTTAACGGCGTCAGCGCCGTTTGTTTGAAAATCCAGCCGATTTTTTTTTACATTTTTTGAGATGAGCTCTTTTAGTCCGGGTTCATGGATGGGACAGGATAGCCGTTTTAATTGCGCTATTTTGGCCTTGTTCCGGTCAACGCAAATGACCTTGTTTCCGAGTTCGGCAAAACAGGTCCCGGTCACGAGACCGACGTATCCTGTACCAATAATCGCGATTTTCAAGCGGATGTAGTATTAAAAAATTCCAGTATTTCTTCCACGCAATTGTCCAATGTGCATTTGCCCGTGTCTATCACTTTGTCGGTGAGCGCGGCGTAAAGCGGTTTTCTAAGCACCAGGTGATCCATGGAGTTTTTGATGATTTCGTCGGTAACCAGTTCTTTTTGTTTTTTGGGATTGCCTTCGTATTTTTTTAGTTCCTCTTCCAGTCGTGCGGCTGATTCTTTGTCCAACGGGGGGCGCGTGGGCTCGGCGGAGGCCATTTCAAATTCGCGCATGCGCTCTTCCAGAATGTTTTCATCGGCGGTTAAAAGTACGGTGAGGGTTTCCGTTCGGTCTTTAAACAGCGCGGCGTTCAATTCACCAAACGGTTTACCCGATTGCGGCTGTACTAAATCGGTAACGGGGGCTCCCCCTCCCACACTTACAATCAAATTTCGCTTGTGCAGAAGTTCCATCAATACATTGTGTTCCAGTTGGCGGAATTCCAGCCAGGAAGTGCCGTTTTTGGTTAGTGTGTTGATGCTGGTTCCGGATTTTTCTTTGATCAATTCATCGGTATCCAGAAATTCCCAGCCCAGTTTTTGAGCTAACCGTTTGCCGATGGTGCTCTTGCCTGTGGCGCGGAAGCCGATTAAAAATATTGAATGATACATCCGGATTGATTGGGAAAACGTCCGCAGTATATTTTATTTTGTACTTGCAAGTCTACGTTTTTTACTCGTGCTGCCATTGAAAGTATTACATGCCATGAAATGTGGTATATTTGGATATGTTAAAACAATAATCCTTTTTCATAGCGATATGCCTAAAAAACTTATTAAAGAAGTTGAATCCATGGAGTCTCTTTTGAAGCAGGGGAATGTTTTTTTGAATCTTACAATCCAAAGTCTGGATTTAAGAAAAATGGATATTGACTGGTCAAAGGTTCAACTCGCGAACACTACTTTTCTGGGTTGCGAAATGTCAAAAGAGACCGAGCTGATTTTGAAACAGAAAGGCGCAATTTTGTATCCAAAGATTGTGGGGCTTCCTTTTAATCCTTACAGGAGGTCACTTTATAACTGGCATGAACTTATGGACGGGTATGATCCGGATCCGGAAAAAGACGGCAGTCTTGATTTTAAGATTTATAACCATTTTCAGTATTTTAGAAACGAGATGGATATTAATGAGAGTCTGGCGGAAAGGATTCATGATCATGCAATTGATGATGCCATTAATGATATTTTGAAATTTGATGATACCGGAATGACTGAAAGAAAGTGTGTTGCGGTTATGGGAGGACATGGGATTCTTAGAACCGATCCCTCTTTTGAAAAGATAGCCGTTTTGACCAAAAGTCTGACTGAAGCCGGTTATTTTATTTTATCGGGAGGGGGGCCGGGGATTATGGAAGCGGCCAATATGGGGGCTTACTTCGCGGGGAAAAACGAGGATGATTTGATCAAAGCCATTGCCTTTTTAAAGACTTCTCCCGGGTTTAGGGATGAAGGATTTGTTTTAAAGGCCAAGCAAGTAATTGAGCAATATCCCGAAGGAGCGGAAAATCTGGCAATTCCCACTTGGTTTTACGGTCATGAGCCTTCCAATTTGTTTGCCACTCATATCGCTAAGTATTTTTCCAACGCGATCCGCGAGGATAAATTGCTTTCCGCGGCTCTGTACGGAATCATTTATGCTCCAGGCAGTGCGGGCACCATCCAGGAGATTTTTGCGGACGCCACGCAGAATCATTATGAGACTTTCGGATATGTAAGTCCGATGATATTTTTCGGCAAGGATTTTTGGAGTGTGGATTCGCATATTTACCAGGCGTTGGAACATCTTTCGGAAGGGCATAAATATCATGAAATGCTTGCCATTTCGGATGATGTGGACGAAGTGGCAAAATTCATAAAAGAGCATCCGCCGGTGAAAGCGGGCTGATGAATGATGTTTTTATTGATTGGAATATATGAAAATTATGAGTGGTTTTTGGAAAAAAATTTTGGTTACGGCGGGCGTTGCGTCTTTTGTGCTGTTGTTGTTTGTGTTGCTGGCGAACACAGTGGTGGTTTCCACCGGATCGGATTATGCTTATGTAGAGGTGCAGGATGTGCCCGAGTCACAGGCCGCTCTGATTTTGGGGGCGAGAGTTTTTGACGACGGCAGATTGAGTAAAATGATGCAGGACAGGGCGGATTCGGCTTTGGAACTGTATGAAACCGGGAAAGTCGGCAGGCTGATTATGAGCGGGGATCACGGGACAACGACTTATGACGAGGTCAATACGGTCAAGGATTATCTGCTGGAAAAGGGGGTTAAGCCGGAGGATCTGTTTTTGGATCATGCCGGATTTGACACTTATGACAGCCTTTATCGCGCGCGGGATATCTTTGGGGTGAAGTCGCTGATTGTGGTGACGCAAAAATTCCATCTGTCGCGGGCGTTGTACATAGGCCGTTCTTTGGGGATGGAGGTTTACGGTTACGCGGCGGACAGGCGTGAATATCAGGGCATGTTTTGGAACGAGTTGCGGGAATCTTTGGCACGATCAAAGGCTTTGCTGGATGTGATGTCCGGGGCTAAACCAAAGTTTCTGGGAGAGATGATTCCGATAGAAGGGGACAGCAGTTTGAGCTGGGATTAGGGGGAGATTGACGGATTTTTGTGTATCCTTTTTTTAGGTATGCATTAGATATTGAATTTATTCATGGAAAAGTGGATAATGACAAATCTTAAAAAATTTATATGCAAAAAATATCTTCACATTTGTGGTTTGATAAGGAAGCCAAAGAGGCGGCGGCTTTTTATACTTCTCTGTTTGATAATTCGAAAATAAAATCAACGTGGGTGCTCCATAACACACCTTCGGGTGATGTTGACTGGCTTACGATAGTTCTTGCCGGAATGGAATTTACCTTTATCAACGCCGGGCCGGTTTTTAAATTCAATCCGTCCGTTTCTTATCTGGTCGCATGCAAAACGGAGAAAGAGGTTGATAATCTGTGGAAGGCTTTTTCGAAAGGAGGGACTCCGTTAATGGATTTGGGTGCATACCCCTTTAGCAAAAAATATGGATGGATACAGGACAGGTACGGGCTTTCCTGGCAAATAATGTTTATGGGGGACAGGAAAGTGACGCAAAAAATCATACCCACGCTGATGTTTGTGGGGAAGGTATGCGGTAAGGCGGAAGAAGCGATGAACTTTTACGCTTCGGTATTTAAGGATGCGAAAATCGGTGAAATCATGCGTTATGAGAAAGGTGAGAAACCCGACAAACCCGGAACCATCAAGCATGCGGAGTTTACACTTGAGGGTGTTAAATTTGCGGCCATGGATAGCGCTTATGAACATGATTTTATGTTTAATGAAGCAATCTCTTTTGTTGTTTACTGTGAAACACAAAAGGAAATTGACTACTTCTGGGAAAAACTTTCCGCGGTTCCGGAGTCTGAACAATGCGGCTGGCTTAAAGATAAATACGGATTTTCATGGCAGATAGTGCCGAATGTTATGGATGATATGATGAAAAAAGGTGATGAACGGAAAATCGCGCGGCTTACGGAGGCTTTTCTTAAAATGAAAAAGTTTGATATTGCCGCGCTAAAAAAAGTTTATGACAGTAATTAAAAATTATTATTCCTAACCAATTTTTTTATGATTAAATTGAATCCTTATCTGAATTTTGACGGTAATACCGAAGAGGCTTTTCTCTTTTATAAGAGCGTTTTCGGGGGAGAATTCACTTCTTTGGTTCGGTTTAAAGATATGCCCATGGAGGGGGTGGAAATCCCAAAGCAGGATGCAAATAAAATCATGCATGTCGGTCTGCCGATTGGCGGTGATCAGGTTTTAATGGCGACCGATACGCTGAAATCGCTCGGCCAAAATTTGTTAAAAGGTAACAATTCTAATATTTCCATCAATACCGATGATAAGAAAGAGGCGGACAAAATTTTTGCCGCGCTTTCATCGGGGGGGAAAGTGGAAATGGAATTGGCGGATCAGCCCTGGGGTGATTATTACGGCGGTTTCACGGATAAGTTTGGTGTCAAATGGATGGTCAGTTATACGTATCCAAAGGAAAAATAATCGGACTGCGGGGAAATGCCGGCGTTGTCAGCTTTTGTCTCTTTCGGATAATTGAGCGAGTGTTTTTTCACGCATCAACATCTCTACGTGTTCCGTGGCGAAAACGGGTATTTCCGGTGTGCCCGTTTCCGTTTGCTTAAGGATATTCCGCAGATCCGCTTTGGTTTTTTCAACTACAGCCAACGGCACTTCGATGTAAGACCAGGAATCTTTTTCCAGAGGGTTTTGCGCCCGAGTCTCCAGACAGCTGACCGCCTTTCTTTTCATCCCCTTTTTTAAGGCAATATTCGGATAAGCCCTCTAAAACCGGCATTATGGGTTATTTATGGTAGGACAAAATAAAACAAAAGCATAAGAATGTCAATATGTGGCAGGCGGAAATCTTATGGAGCGGAGTCGTGGAGGTTGTTAGAACGGTTTTTCTCTGAATTCCTGTCTTTTTTTAGATTAACGAACATTTGCCAGGCCATGCCTTTATACGTAGGAGAGTTGCAGATGGGGCAATAAAAGCGCTTTTTGTATTGTTCAATGATTTCTTTGGGACTTAAATATGTAATAAATCCCCAGTTGCATTGAGTGCAAGCTATTGGCAAGTCAATATCTTCTCTCATCAATGTTAAACCAAATTTTCCAAATGCTTCTTTCTTTATTTCCTTAACAAGTACTATTAAAAATGAATCATCGATTGAATGCTCATTACCATAAATATTTTTTTTAGCCAATAAAGCAAAACAAATGTATTGAACAATTTTTTTCTGTGCCTCGGTAAATTTTCTTTTCAATTCGTTTACCGTTTCTGTGTCCGCAAATAGATGTTTAATATGATCTGAAACTTCGGTCATCACTTGATTGGGATCATGACTCCTGACAGATTTACTTTGGGCTAAAAAAGCAACATATTCATCGGGTGAAATAGCCAATATACTGGCTAATTCCTTTGCCAAGATTATTTGTTGTTTTCTGGGCATGGCTTGCCCCGGCTCAGCCTGTACGGATTTTCCAAATAAATAAAAAATTGACATCGCCCTTTCGGGTTCACCTAAAGCTAGCTCATTTAAAAAATCGTCCAATGCTTTGGGCCAAGTCCAGTTATGGTGCGTAGCCATGGGTATTTTTTCCTTTTTCCTGAATTTTTCGAGTAATTGGGGAAAATTTTCGGTAACCGCCTCGTGTTCAGATGCTTCAATTTTTGTAATTTGAAGGTAATTAAATACTATCCCAAGGATCTCTTCATGAGTCATCCATTCATCACGATAAATAATGAAGTATTTGTTTTTTATTTCTTCAGGAATGTCTAACTGAAAATTTTTGTTAATGATAATAACACTGCCTTCCGGCAGTACCGTGCCTCCCACATAAAAAGTATCTACCGCAAGCAAGCATTCAGGTTTGCCATTTTGTTGCACCATGCTTTTGCCCGGAATGACATATAATAATGGAGTCCCTTCCCAGTTTCCCATCATATGGCTTGCCACTTTATGATTCAGAGTAAAATGTTGGGTTCTACGACCATAATAATTGGTTCCCGAGCTTTCAAGGCTTGTTGGAAGGTCCAATAATTGCTTTCTTTCATTAATTTGTGGCGGGAAATCAGTGGTCCTAATAAAAACAAGATTACTCCATCCCAGTTTTTGATCAGGCAGCAAAGGTCTACCTGACGGGAACTGTGGATCTCTTTTTAAAGGCTGGCAACGCCATTTAATTTTTTCCAGAATAGGTGAAATTTGTGCACGTATCAGCTCAAGACGTGTATTTTTTTCCTCTTCATCACAGTCTGACAAGGTTTTTGTTTTTATATCCGAAAAAGACCGGTCATTTTGTTCCATGAATGCTTTCTTAATAAGAATCATTAAATTATAACACGTTTCAGTTAACGTGTCATGGAGCCGTTGACGTAATAATGGGTTCATGTACTATATTCCTCCTGTTTTGGATTTCACCTAAAGATGAACAAGATTTTCTATCTTACAGAATCACTCTTTCCAATTGTTCGATAGCGTGTTGCATGTCCTCTCTAACCGACAATCTGGTTACACTAGTTTCTTCTGTATTGAACTTTAAAAATGCAAAGTTTGGATTTTCCGTCATTTCCTCTTCTGTAATGGGTTCTGACTGAGCGTTAATTCTGTCCCATGCAGCCGTATGGTTTGGTGGGTCATGTAAGTCACTTTGAATAATTCTTTCCCTGATTCGTTTTTTTGCGACTTGTTCGCTGCATTCACATTGAATCAAGACTGCCATTAGTTCTCTATTTAGTCTGATACTAACCTCTTCTATTACTCTATAGCTCTGTTCCCTGGAACGGCGCCTGACATATGGGGTGGCTATAATAACAGGTTCTCCGGCCAATAATGATGTAATTTTTCTGGCAAATATTTCCCTCATAATTATGGGGGTGTCCTTTGGATCGTAATGAGTTATTCCAAATTCTCGCCTGACTAAATCCGGATCCAATACCGGCACATCAAGTACTTTTGCCAGCTTTCCCGCCGCTGTAGATTTTCCCGTGCTGGAATTACCTGTAAAAAGATATAAATCCAGTTTGTTCATCTCTTCTTCAAAAAAAATGGAGATTATAATAATAGATTTATGCCTTTTTGTCAAATCCCCTTTTATAATCACATATCGGTCGGGGAAATGCCGGAATTGATGGTGTTCGCGAGGTCGTTGGCATCATCGATAGTGAATTGGCCTGTTATCTGGACCGCGCCTCCTGTGATGGCCTCCAGAACGGTGGGGGTGGTAATTAGTTCGTCGCCGACGAAAATGGCGATGGGTTTGCCAATGTTGCGTGTGGTTATTTCGGTGAGCAGTTGGGTGCCCGCATAATTAAATTCCACCATCACGAACGGCTCGTTTGTGAACGTGCTGAATTGAACGTCCGCTTTTTTAACGTGGCGACTGTCCAGTCCGGTTTCCATCCAGGGGTCTTCGTCCGGTGCGTAAGCGGGTTTGAGTTCTTTCATGATGAATTGCCCCGTTGGCGGTGCGGTGTCTTGTGTGTCCACGGGTTGGCTGACGTTGCCGGCGGAGATGCCGGTAAAGAGCAGTAAACTTAAAAGGGCGTTTATAAGTGACATGGGGAATAAATATGGAGCCGCTGACGGGAATCGAACCCGTGACCTCATCCTTACCATGGATGCGCTCTACCATCTGAGCTACGGCGGCGTGGTGTGAATTAAGCTACGGCGGCTTGATTTGAACTGTACTATTCAGCTTAAAATCAATAGCGGGAAGCAACGTGTGGAAATTTTATCATGTAATGATGAAATTGCAATGAATCTTGACTATTTTTGGCAATGTGTTATTTAAGGTAACAAACTTATTTTTTTGATTACCGATTTTATGTATACCGCGCCGCCGCCAAAGGATTTGAATGAGGAGCCGATTGATTTGGAGTCCGCCAAAGATATTGTGACCGATATGGCTCAAAGACTTTATGCACATTTTTCTCAGATGAATTTGAACGCGGATCAGTGGCTGAAGTGTCTGGAAAATTTTTTGGCTGAGGAGGAGGGGCAGGGCCAGAATATAACCTGCCCGGCCGATGTGGATGCGAAAATCGCCACGATTTTGCAGAATGACAAGCATATTCCGCTGAATCAGATTTCGGAGGATGCTAAAAAGGCCGTATACCGTGAGGTGGCGGAGTGGCTTGCGGCGGAAAAGATTTGTGAAAAGATGATCAAATATGAAAGATCCATTGAGGACGGGTTGAAAAGCGGCCGGCTGATGCGGTTTAAGACAATCAAGGAGGTTAATGTGCTGAAAGATGACGGTGACGCTTTTGGGGCCGCTTCTTCCGTTGAGGAAATGACAGATTTTTTGCAGGAAAATTATGTTGTGGATATGCTGGGGCCGATTGTGGGAGCGGGAGCCAGGGTGGAGGTTCGCGAGTTGAAGCCGGTAAAGTTTCCTTTGCCTTATCCCGAAAACGATGAGCTTAGGGAGGGGCTGATGATTAAAATTCCCAATCGTTTTTTGGTTGTTCGCCTGACTAAGAAAAGTTATCGTAATGTTCTTGGAGATGCTGTTGCGGAAAGCGAAAAAAATGCCATTAAAGCTTTTGTGCTGGCTTCGGAGTTGTTGTTTTTTCCGGGTAAAGAAAACAGCGTGGAGGGTGTTTCCGCATGTGTGCGCGCCGATGTCTCCGGGGTTACCGAGGAGGAGCCGGAAAATGAATCACTTAATGGACCTTTAAGTCCGGCGGAGAAACATTCCTTTATCCCGCCTTTATTGATTATTCAGGCTCAGATAGGAGATTCTGGTCCGATGGAATATATGACGATTCAAAAAAAGGTAATGGCTCAGGGATCGGTGTTAAGAAATGATTGGGAGATGAAGAGGGACTTGAAAGTCATTCCGGGTTTTAAGGAAAAGGTGCGGCTGTTTGTGGCGGCCTGCAAAAATTTTCATGAGGCCACGGGTTTGCTTCCCGATTTGGTGGGGAACGGTAATGTTCTTTATACAAAAAGAGGGAATATTTATCTGGTGGATATTAATAATATCACCGGTCAACCGGATTACAGGCTGATTGCCTTGATTGGTCTGGCAAAGGATCTTCAGGGGAAAATGGAAAGTGATCGTATTGAGGAGGAAAAAAAAGTAAGATATCGAAAAGAATTTCTTGAAATAAGAAAGGAGATTTTAGAGGAAATGGAGGGCAAGCCTCAATATGAGGAATTCTGCAATGATGCCGCCATTGATCGTATTCTGGACACACTTTATATGGAAAAAAATGATTTTGTGCGCGTGGGGTTTTTACGAGCCGTTCGTTTGATTGATAATTTAAAAATTCCTATTTTTCTTCATAATATAAGTAATTTGATGGGTATTGAAATTGATGTGTTGCAGAGTGAATTGGACAAAGGGGAAATATCGGAAGAGGAGTTTCAGCGCGGGAAGGAGGCTTTGAACGATGATCCATTATATAAGCCGTTAAGAAGTGCCGTTGGGGTGTGGAAAAACAAGAGATGTTATGTTTTTGAAGATATTTTGGATAATAAAGAGCAGGGTCATAACAACTGGATAGCAGATTATGTAAGTAAAATTTACGGGAATATTAATAGTGACGGATTGGGGTTGTAGATTTTTTAAGCGAATTTTTAGAAAATTTTAATGTCCGGGTGTTAGGGTGGGATTAATTCCGCGCGGGAGATTATTCTTAACCTAAAAAATGATGATTAATAAGGCCTTTTTTGGCGTGCTTACGGGGGTGATCGCGGTTTACGCGGTTTTTGGTTCGTTTGGCGTTTTGCCGGTACTGGCGGCGAGTCCGGGTACGGTGGTGATTAACGAGGTTGCCTGGGCGGGTTCGGCCGATTCGGCGAATGACGAGTGGATTGAATTGTTTAACACGACGGGCGCCGCCGTTGATTTGTCCGGATGGACGATTAGTGATGATAACGGCGCTTCTGTTTATGCGCTTGGCGGGACGATCGCGGCGCACGGGTATTTTCTAATTGAGGATAGCGAGGCTGTTGTGAATCCTAACGTTGCGGATTTGATTGTGAATTTGTCATTGGCCAATACGGGGGATAGTCTGGTGTTGTATGACGAAGGATCGCAGGTTATTGACGCTGTGAATTCTTCCGGGGGTATGTGGTTTGCGGGAAGTTCTGCAACTTATGCCACGATGGAAAGGATTAACGCCACGGAAAGCGGTGATAATCCGGCCAACTGGGTAAACGGCAGCGGTACCGGGGCCACCGCTTCTTTGGGTTCTTTGATTGCGGGTACTCCGGGGGTATTGAACAGTGCCAGTTCGGCGCCGGTTTTGGGAACGGATATTTTGATGAGTGTTTCCGATTCCACTCCCGATGTTGGCGGACAGATTACTGTTTCCGTTAACGCGGAGAACGCGGTTGATTTGTTTTCCTATGGATTTGAGGTTGCTTATGATCCGGCGGTGCTGGTTCTTTCGGCCGTTTCCCGGGGTTCGTTTTTGAGCGAGAACGGAGCGGTCGCGACTTCTTTTCAGTACGGTCTGGAAGACGGTACTCCCGGGAAGTTGCTGGTTGCGGAGGCGCGGACGATTGACCCCAAGAGCGGAGTTTTTGGCGGTGGCATGCTATTTGATATGACTTTTGATGTGATTGGAGGCGGTGGTGCTCAGTCGGATATTTCTTTTGGTCCGGACAGTTTTGTTTCCGATTCCGCGGGCGAGCTGCCCGCAGGTTATACGGGCGCGATTATTACTCCGCTGGTGGCGAGTGTTAATCCCGCGACAAATCTGCAGGCCATTGAAGCGGCCGAAAGATATTCAATCCAGCTTTCCTGGAATCCTTCGGCGGACGCCTCTTTGTACCGTGTGTACAGGTTGAATCCTCATGGCAATTATGTGCTGTTGGGGGAGACCGCATCCACTTTGTTTGTGGACGGCGATGCGGTTGCGGGCGGAGGCAAAATCATTCCCAATCATGAATACGGTTATCGGGTGATTGCCGTTCGTGATGCCGTGGAGAGTGTGGCGGCCGATGTGAACGGGGTGGAAACCCGCGGTCTGAAGGGTGATAATAACAGGTCGGACAGAGTGGACGGGCGTGATTTGGATAATCTGGCCCGTCAATTTGCCTTTGATGATACGGATCCGGGTTTTGATCCGCTT
This sequence comes from Candidatus Altimarinota bacterium, assembly GCA_041738505.1. Lineage (GTDB taxonomy): Bacteria > Patescibacteriota > Gracilibacteria > UBA1369 > UBA1369 > JBGSPQ01. Next base: position 70,561 of record JBGSPQ010000040.1, read on the forward strand.
ACGGATACCACTTATGACGGTACGACGGATGGAAGCGATTTGATTGATTTGGGTATGACTTTTGCTCTTACTTACAGCTAAAAGTCCCTTATTGCCGGCGCGCCCGCTTTTGCTGTAATGCGGGGCGGGCCTGTCGGCGCGGGTAATCATGGAGCTGATTTTGCTTTATATATTATGTAAACGGATTTATATGAATAATTCATTGAAAATTCTGGCGGAGGCGGAGGGTGGGTTACGGAGCGATGATGGTCTGATAAAAATCAATGTGCGGGCCGAAAATGTGCCAAATAATTTGTTTGGTGTTTCTTTTTATTTGCGGATTGAAGGCGGTGAGTGGAAGTTAAAGGGGTTTGAATCGGGGAACGTTTTTGAGGGTGCCGATCCGATGGTTCTGGTGAAAGAAAAGGATGGTGATTTTGTTGTGGCTGGGATGAGTTTGCGTTTGATGGATGAGGTGCGGACGACCGACGGGTTGATTTTGTCCTTTTTTATTGAGCCGGAGGTGAATGGTGATTTTAATATGGTTTTTGAAAACGGCGTGGCGAGTGTTTTTGATGGAGGAAGGAAGGATTTGGATAATGTGGTTTGGGAGGGAGGGGAGTTTGGCGTTACGGGAATTTTAGTGGATGAAAATGTTGTTTTGTTGAGTGGGGAAGAAGGTACGGATGAGGATGGGGAGGTGTTGTCCGCAGGATTGACGGAGGTGAGAGCGGATTTGCTTAATTCGCCTGTGAGCGCGGGGGCGGGTGAATCGGCTTTGACCGATGTATATGTGTTTCTTGCGGCTGCATTGCTGATTATGATTGCAGGTTATTTTGTTTTTTTGAGGTTTGGAAAAGGTGGTTTTAAAAGGTGATTTGGGTTATTATGGCGCCGCTTTATGATATAAAAATTTTTTTATGAAAAAAGTATATTTATCGGTTGTCGCAGCGGCTTTTGTTCTTACGGGGATGATCTTGTTTACCGGATGCAGCGGCAATTTAAACGCGGGGAAGTCTTTGATGGTTTCTGCGGGCGGGCTGAAGGCGGAATCTTTGTTGCCGGATGATGTCTGGATGGTGATGAAATTCGGGTCTTCGGATATGAATCAAATTGAAAAACTGGATAAGTTGACGGATTTGTTTCCGGCTGATTTTGTTGATTATATTATTGAGGAGGCGGCCACCGGATTTAATGAGGACAATGTCGAATATGGTATTGATTTTAAAGAGGATATTATGCCCGCAGTGGGTGAAAACTGGCAGTTGATGGTTGCTTTTTCCGGTGTTGTTTCCGATGAAACAGAGCCCGTGCTGATGGCGGTTTTTATGCCGCGTGATGCCGGTAAAATTGAGGAGATAATGGGGAAAATGCCGGAGAACGGTAAAGGCTCTGAAATCAAATGGGAAAAATATACAATCTACAGCAATGAAAGCGAAGATGCCTTTTTTGTGCGTTTTGAAGATGTGATGTTGTTAAGCAACGATATTGAAGCCTTAAAGAGTGCCGTTTCCGGTAAAAATAAGGGGACCCTTTTGTACAATGCGTCTTATAATGCGGGAGCGGATAAGGTGGGTGAAAATATTGGATTTATGTTTATGGATCCCTCGTTTATTGTGAAACAGATGCAGGATGGTGTTTCTTCCGATGAGGAATTGGAGGAAGTAAAGAATCTGGTGGAAATTACATCCACTGTTAAAGGTGAATTTTTTGGTTTGTCGGTAGAGGATGATGGGTTGAGGATAAAGGGATTTGTGTTGATGGATATGGCAAAATGGAAGGATTTGGGCTTACCGGAAATTGATGATAATACCGATTCTTATTTATACAAGAGGCTTCCCGGAGAGGGAATTGTTATTTATTCCGAAGGTTACAATCTGCAAAAGAATTTGGAAATGGTGATGGATATGTACAAGGATATTGATGAAATGTCATACGCTTTTTCCATGATAAGGGCGTCTTTGGCCATGCAGAAGCTTGATTTGGAAGATGATATTCTGGTTTTTATGGATAGAGGTTATGTGTTTTCCATGTATGAACATGGCGGGTTGATGCCGGAAATCGGTTTGTATTTTGACGCGGAATCAAATCCCGAAGCCGCAAAAAAAATTATGAGCCGGATTAATGAGGGAATTGATGGGTTATTGGCGGAGGGTGAGATGGATGAAGAAGTTCTGGCCGCCATTACAAATGAAAAAGCCGTTTGCGGAGAGGGTGAATGTTATGTTTTTGAAATGGATTTTGCCAAACTGCCCGAGGAGGGGCGTGAAGAATTGGGTGTTGAATTTGCCGATATGAAAATCAGTATGCAGTATGGAGTGGACTCCGGAAATCTGGCTTTCTTTGCTCTTTATCCCGATTTTTTGGATGGGAAATATGAAACATTGGAGAGTAACGCCCTATTTATGGATGCTCTAAAGGATGTTACCGGCTTTAACAGCCAGGTGAGTTTTATGGACGTGGAGTCACTTGCGGGTTTTGTGGACGGCTGGGTGCAATATGGTTTGAAGGCTGAGGGAAATGAGGATGGAGAGGGAATGGAGGATTATAAAACCGTGATGGAATATCTGCGACCGGTTAAATATATGGTTTCGGGTTCCAAAGCTTTTGAAAACGGTGAAGTTGAGATGGAGGCATTTATCAAATTAAGCAAATAAATATGAAAAAGACTTTGATTGTTTTCGGGGCGGGGGTTGTCGCGGCTTTGCTTGTTATGCTTCTGTTATTTTCTTCTCCGCTGGCTAAGTTTATTTACTCGGAAAACGCGGTTTCTTCCACGGAGGCCGTTTTGAAAGCTTTTGAAAAGCAGGGTAAACTGCAGGTTATCAAGATGTATCTGGAGCAGGTCCACAAAGAGGAAATTGTACGGGATCTTTTCGGGGTTGATTATCTGGCGCCGGATTCACGCACGTTGGTGGCATTTACCAGTGTTGCGACCGCCTGTATTGATCTGACCAAAGTTGCGGAGAATGATATTTCGTATGACGGAACAACGCTTACGATTGCTTTACCGGAACCTGAACTTTGCGACGCGCCCTATATTATTCCGGAGTCTTTTAAAATTTATGATCAGAATCTGACGGCGATGCTGCTGGATCCGGGGCAGGAAATTACGGCTCAACAAAAGGCTATCGGGCTTGCCACAGAAAAGGCGCTGAATAACGATATTCTAAAACTGGCGCGCGATCAGGGTGAGTCGGTGGTGGGAAAATTTCTTTCGGCGGTTACAAATGTGCCGGTTACTGTGAGCTATCGTCAGTAAGGGAAGTGAGCGTGTCCGCCGGAAAAATTTTCAGCCGAGCGAATCCAGGAATTTTTTTAATTTGGACTGCAGTTCATTGTCTTCCATTTTGCCGGCCAGCTCTATCATTTTTTTGTAGTCGTTTTTGTGGGCGCGGTGTGAAGCCAATTGGGTTATACCCGAAATTCGTTTTTGCACTTGATTGAACATTTCGGCGTAGCAGGCTTTGACCATTTTGGGGTCGGGAATGTTTTTGAATATCTGCAGGGCTCTTTCAAAATTTTTCTTATTGAAATAATACCAGCCTTCGTGATTTTGGATGTATTTTTTTAGTTCGGGATTGCCGGTGAAAGACGCGAAGTATGAGGCTTTTTTAAAGTTGTTGATTTTTGTGAAATATATTACGGCGTTTTCCATGATGTTTTTGGAAAGCGCCGGGTCTTTGATTTTATCCAGGAAGAATTTGGCCGCGGTGTAGTCGTGTTTGTGGGCCGATTCAACGGCCAGGTTGTAGTAGGCGGTGCGCAGGTTTTGGTTTACGATTTCATTATGCGAGCTTAGGCGGTGGGCCAGTTCGGCGGCTTTTACAAATGAGCGGCTGTCTATTTGAAGCTGTTTGTCGCGGTAATCGCAGGTGTCCAGAAGGTTGGTGGTGATTAGTTCTATGATTGGCAGGATGGTTTCGTATTTTTCATATTTGTTGAAAACTCCGGCGGTGGCTTCTATGTCTATACCGTCATAATGCAGGCAGACGTGTCCGGGAAGAAGTTTGATTTTAAGGTCGCTTAAGTTGTATTTTTGGGAGTACAGAAAGGCGTAAAACGTGACAATTTGGTTGCAGTCGCCGATCATTTTTTCTTTGGAAATATCCGCCAGTAGTTTGCCGAAACTGGCTCCTTCCAGGTAAGTATAGTGCCGTCCGGGTTTTAAAAACTCCATGATTGCGAGCAGGTGGCGGATGCGGTCTTTTTTTTCGGGGGTGGAGGGAAAGTAGCCGTGGCGGCTCAACATTCCAAGAATAATTTTTTCATCCGGATTGAATTTTGCCGCAAAGTCATTGAATTCGGCAACAATCAGCGCGGTGTTTTGGTAGAATGTTTTTCTTTTGGATTTTGTAAGGTATTTGTATCCTTTGAATCTTTTTTCCAGCCATAAATTAACCACCACCAGGTTGTATTGGGCAAGTTTCAGCAGTTGTTCAAGGATTTCGGCTTTGCTTTTTATTGCGGTTTGGTTTAGCAAAGAGTCCACCTTTTTTTCGGTTTTGTCGGCGTATTTTGAAAACGGATTGATAACCGGATTAAACATTTGGCTGTTATTGGCTTCCTTATATTATATCAGTGAACTGATACAGAAGCCAACCGATAAGGCCGACAATGGCCAGAATTCCAATAACCCCGCGGGTGTCCTGTTTGTTGGAAAAGGTTGTGGGGGCCATTTTTGCCCGGATGGGCGGAGTGTTTGTTGAATGAGAGGGGGCGATGATGCCGGACGCGGAGGTGATGCCAGAGGATGTGGATGTTCCGGAGGTTGTGGGGGAGGAGGACGGGTTGTTTGTCTGTATAAATTCGGTTTTTTGGCTGTTGGTGAAGATCAGTTCGTTGTTGGTTGTGCCGTCCGCTGTTTTTTGTGTTTTTTTGATGCTGATTAGTCCGTCGTCGGCACTGCCGGTCATTTTTTTAAGTTCGTTTAAATCAATTCCGCTTGCGCCAAAAAATCCCGCAATGATGGGATTATTAAGAAATTTTTCCGCTTTGTGCAGATTTTGCTCAATAAAAGCCTTGGTTTCCGGTGGAAGATTGTCCAGGGTTTTTACTTCGGGGTTGTCATGCGGGTTTGGATCGGTCATTTTATTGATTCGCGGCCATAAATTAATAAGATGGCAGGGCCAGGAGGAATCGAACCCCCGCCAGAGGTTTTGGAGACCTCTGTACTACCACTATACGATGGCCCTATGGTGTTTGCTATGGAATGGTATATTGATGAGCGTTTTTTTGCAACTCCCGCTATTTTTTGTCCGGGGGGACGCCCAGATATTCGTATAGGTAGGCGGCTATTTCGCTGTAGAGTTTGGCGGCCGTTTCGCCTCCCCATTCGCTGGAGCGGGTGCGGTCGAATTTGACGAGCAGAACGAATTTGGGTTTTTCTATCGGACCGTAGCCCACGATTGTACCAATGGTTGTTCCGGCGCCGGTTAAGGGCTTGCCGTTTCTGTAGGTCTGTGATGTTCCGGTTTTGGCGGCAACGTAGTAATTGTCCAGCTGGGCGTTGGAGGCCACTCCGTTTTCCACGGCGCTGACCAGCATGGCGGTTATTTTGTGGGCGGTGTCTTCGGTGATTACTTTATGGATGGCGACCGGATTTGTTTCCACCACTTTACCATCTTTCTGAATGACTTTTTCCACTATATAGGGCTGCATCAGGGTTCCGCCGTTTGCTATTGCCGCGTATGAATTTGCCATTTGCAAAGGGGTGACGGTAATACCCTGTCCGAAAGCGCGAGTGGCAAGTTCGGAATCCGCCCATTGGGTAAAGTGCTCCACCTGTCCGGGGTGGTCGTTGTCGAATTCAACGCCTGTTCTTTCGCCGAAACCGAATTTAAGAATGTAGCTGTAAAATAAATTGCGCCCCATTTTTTCCGCCACCCAGCCCACTCCGGTGTTGCAGGAATTTTCCAGGACATTTGTCATTGTTACATATCCGGTGCAGGCGGCTGAAACGTTGGTGATTTTAAATTCATCCACTTCCAGGACGCCCGAGTCATGGAATGCCGTTTGAGGGGTTACGTCTTTGTCGTCGATGGCTGATGCCATGGTGATTGTTTTAAAGACCGATCCGGGTTCGTAGGGGGCGCCGGCTATTTTGTTCTGATATGCCTCCAGCCCTATCCAGTTTTTGTATCGTTTAAAAATATTGATTTCCGCATCGTCTTTTTTAACGGTTTCTTTCATTACTTTGTAGCGGTCGTGGGCTATGACATTGCGGTAAAACCAATATGCATTTTCTTCGTTTTCTATCGGCACCAGCGCCGCGACTTCGTCCGAATTAAGATTGATTTCTTCTGTTTCCAGAGCGGCCGAATAATTGTTGGGATTGAAGTTGGGGTAGTGGGCCATGGCCATGATTTTGCCGGTGTCGGGATCCAGAACGATAACTTGCCCGCTGTCGGCGCGGTAGTCTTTTACGGCTTTTTCCAACATGGATTCAATTCGCATCTGCATGGAACGGTCTATGGTCAGGACAATGCTGTCTCCGTCCACCGCCGGTTGGATTAAACTGTCGCCGACGGTTATCTGTCTGCCGTAAATACTTCCGTCCCTTTGGGTCTGGAAAACCCCTTTTTTGCCCTGCAGTTGAGAATTGAAACTGCTTTCAATTCCGTATTGCCCCACGCCGTTTGGGGTCACGAATCCCAGTACGTTCGCGGCCAGTTCGTTTTCCGGATAATAGCGGTAATATTCTTCGTTCAGTCCAAGTCCGAAAAAGTTTTTGGAATCATCCTCGTTGATTATTTGTTTGATTTGAGCCGACATTTCCGGCGAGATTTTTTGTGACAGAACCACGTAGCGGTTTTTGCCCTGCAAAATCTGTTCAAGGCGAGTGGGCGTCAGGTCAATATATTTGCTTAAAAAAGAAGCCAGATATTCACGATCCGTTATTTGGCTTGGATAGGCGTAGAGTTTGCCGTCTTTAACCTCCAGTCCGTTCAGGCCGTGTTTTTGGATTTCCTCCAAGGCTTTTTCTTCTATAGTCTCGCTTAGAAGAATTTCCGGCCGGACTTTTTGACTTAGCTGGTCCAAAACGGATGTGTGGAATGATGTGTATAGCTCCTCATCCGACAGGGATTTTAATTTGTCCAGATCCTCCTGCGATTGGGCGCGCTTTCTGTCGGTTTCAATTCTATTGTTGTCAATGAGCCGTTGAGTTTCAAGGTCGAAGATGATCGGTACAATGCGGTCGGCCACCAATTTGGGGTTTTGAATCAGGGTGGGGTCGGCATAAAGCGTGTCCAGCGTGATGTTGGTGGCAACGCGGATGTCTTCTCCGGAAGCGTAATCTTTGATGAAAATTTCCCCCCGGCGCGCGGGAAGTTCGGTGTAGCCGTAATGTTCACGTGCCGCGATGGCCATGTAGTGGTCGTTTTGGATCACCTGCAGGTAAAAGAGCCTCATGGTGATTATGCCGAGTATCAGAAAAACGATCGCCTTGAGGACGATGATTTTGAATTCCGGTTCGTCTATCTTATATTTTTTGCGTGATCTCATGCGGGTGGGTTGTCGGAGTCTTATTATACCCGTTATCGGTGAAATTCAAAGGCGGTTATATGGCCTGAGTCTTACGCAGTGCTTGCAGTAAATGTTATGGCTTAATCGTACATCAATCTGTCAGCGTGCCACAGCTCATGGTGCCCTTTACACAGCGGTTTTAGTGTTTGCGGATCATGAGATTTGTATTTGGCGAACGGTTTTTCGTGGTGGATTTGATCGGCCGGTTTACAGCAGTTTGGTGCAGAGCATCTTGTGCCGTATTTTTCTTTAATTGTTTTTTGGATTGCCGTCGGGATGTGCCTGGTGGGCGCGTTTTCGGCTTCTTTCACGGCCTGTATTTGGCTTAAGTTTTTTATTTTTTGATTGATTGTCGATTCTCTTCTTTCCAGAAGTTCCGATAAAATTTGATTTATATCGAGGCCTTTTTCTGCGAGTTCAAGAAGTTTTTCTTTCATTTCTTCGGACAATACTTGCATCAATTTTATGTCTTTGTTCAGATTGAATCCGTGCGCGTGTAAAAAATCAACGGGTTGTTTACACTTCTGCATCAAGAAACCTTTTTAGTCTTTGGCAAGGAGTGTAAGAAGTTTTGTCTATTTTAAGCGCAGAATGGAGTCTTACATGATTATAATATTTAACATAATTT